>NZ_JBRIQR010000064.1:0-13130 GCF_052983755.1 Enterobacter sp. CFEC122
TAGTAAAGCTGGGGCTGGTAGCCCTGGCATTCTATCTGTTGCTTGGTTCCACGATTGATTGGTCAAGCTGGAAAACCTATGCCGCCATGTTGATCTTTGGAGCATTTCTCTAAAAGGATGACCACGGCAATACCAGGTCAGACAACAAGGTCGTTAGCATGATCGTTGGAAGCAACGGAAGCACCTTGAAAAAGGTCGGCAGCACTATAAAATCCATCAGCAATGCACACAAATAAACTACTGGTATCTTAAAATGAAAGTGAAAGAGTTGATCGCCATGCTGAACGAAAGAGACCCTGAGGCAATTGTTCTGATTTCCGGCTATGAAACGATCGGCGGCACGGAAGTCGCAGAAGCTGATTTGCTCATTGATATGCAGTCAATATGCTTAGAACAGGCTGATAATCTCACAGGAAACCGTAAAGTTGTTTCTTCCGGTGGTGAAGATTCAGTTTGGTTAGGCTGGAAAGATGATTACCGTACAAAGGTGTTTTTAGAAGATGCCCAAATTCCTGATCAAGATGAATGACGGTCAGCGTTGGCTTCAAAGGCAATCTATCAGTACGTGAAACGTAAATGTTAAAAAATAACCACATATGAATCAATAACTTATGTCAAAGCTAAGTAGAGATGTCCGGGGTGGGGCAAAGTTCAAATGTCCTTTGATAATATTGAATTCCTGGATAAAAATCGCATCTTAACCTCTTCGTTTGAGTACCTTGTTGGGTTGACCCCGTATTCGCTTTATTTGTAGTATTGGGCTGCTTTGAAGTGTTTCATGTTCAAACGCGACGTGTTCTGTAAGTTCTTCCTGACAACAGAGCCGACAATATATACACATCCGCTATGGAGAATCTGACAACCGCTATGCGTATTACGCCACCCTGAGTTTTTCCTTCCTCTGTCGTACTGAGCAAGCCTCAGCACGCACTCAATAACATCCCGTCTGCGGATGTGCTTTACCGTACGTAAAAATGTAGCCCTCCAGGGCTGACTGTATCTAAAAACTGAGAAATTACTATGTTGCTGTCCTCGACGCGTAAGGACTGGCTGGGTAACGTCCGTGGTGACGTTCTGGCCGGTATTGTTGTCGCGCTCGCACTCATTCCAGAAGCGATCGCCTTTTCCATTATCGCCGGTGTTGATCCCCAGGTGGGCCTCTACTCGGCGTTCTGTATTCCTCTCGTTATGGCCTTCTTTGGCGGACGTCCGGCGATGATTTCGTCCTCCACCGGTGCAATGGCTCTCCTGATGGTGACGCTGGTGAAAGATCATGGCTTACAGTATTTACTGGCTGCCTCCATACTGACCGGGGTATTCCAGCTGATAGCCGGATATCTGAAGCTTGGCGGGCTGATGCGTTTTGTTTCACGCTCAGTGGTCACGGGGTTTGTTAATGCACTGGCAATACTGATTTTTATGGCCCAGTTGCCTGAGCTGACCAATGTGACATGGCATGTTTATGCCATGACTGCGGCAGGGCTGGGGATCATCTATCTCTTCCCTTATATCAACAAAACCATTCCTTCACCGCTTGTGTGCATCGTGGTGCTGACTGGGATTGCCATGTGGCTGCATCTGGATGTGCGAACCGTCGGGGATATGGGGAAACTTCCCGACAGTCTGCCGGTCTTCCTGCTCCCGGACGTGCCTTTAAATCTTCAGACGCTGCTCATCATCCTGCCATATTCTGCGGGGCTTGCGGTGGTTGGCCTGCTTGAGTCGATGATGACCGCCACTATCGTGGATGACATGACCGACACGCCAAGCGACAAAAACAGGGAGTGCAAAGCTCAGGGCATCGCGAACATCTGCACATCCTTTATCGGAGGAATGGCAGGCTGCGCGATGATTGGGCAATCTGTTATCAACGTAAAATCCGGTGGACGCGGACGACTTTCAACCCTCACGGCGGGCGTGGTGCTGCTTTGCCTGATTGTGTTCCTGCGCAACTGGGTCTCCCAAATTCCGATGGCAGCGCTGGTCGCGGTGATGATTATGGTTTCCATCGGGACATTCTCCTGGCGCTCCATTGCCAACCTGCGGACACACCCCCTTTCAACCAGCGTGGTCATGCTTGCCACCGTCGCGGTTGTGGTGGCAACACATAATCTGGCCTTCGGTGTGCTGACCGGTGTACTGATTGCTTCGCTCAATTTTGCCACTAAAGTATCCCGGTTCATGCGTGTAACCTCAGTTCTGGAGGGGACGAGCCGGACGTATACCGTCACCGGCCAGGTATTCTTTGCATCAGCAGACCGCTTTACGAGCCACTTTGATTTCCGTGAAGCGATTGAGAATGTGGTGATAGACGTTTCACATGCCCATTTCTGGGACATCACGTCCGTCAGCGCCCTGGATAAGGTGGTCATTAAGTTCCGTAGAGAGGGCGCCGGGGTTGAAATACGTGGGATGAATGAAGCCACCCGCACCATCGTTGACCGGTTTGGTGTTCACGATAAACCTGAAGAAGTCGAAAAACTGATGGGCGGTCATTAACAGACTGGAGGGAAAACTATGAATAATACTGTTACAGCCTGTGTGGACGGTTCACTTTCAACGCGGTCAGTGTGTGAATATGCGGCGTGGGCAGCCCGCACTTTGCAATCACAGCTAGCACTGTTGCACGTTATCGAAAAAGACAGCACCCCGGTAGTGTCAGACCTGACCGGCACTCTCGGCATAGACAGTCAGCAATTGCTGACCGATGAGCTGGTAGAAATTGAAGGGCAACGTAATCGCCTGCTGATGGCCCAGGGGAAAGCAATACTGGAAAGTTGTGCTGAACTGCTTCAAAAACAGGGAAGCCCGGATGTGCTTTTGATGCAAAAACACGGTACACCGGATGAAGTTCTGGCAGAGCTGAGCGACCTTCGTCTCATGGTGCTGGGGCGTCGGGGTAGCCAGCATCCGGTAGGCTCTCATCTGGAAAGCGTTATTCGTCTGCAAAAGAAACCCCTACTGGTTGTTCCGGAGAACTACTCAGTGCCTTCCAGAGTCATGCTGGCTTATGATGGCAGTGAAGAAAGCAGGAGTAACCTGGAACGTCTGACGATGAGTCCCTTACTCAGGGGGCTGGAGTGCCACCTTGTCATGGTAAACGGTAAGAAGGAAGAGCTGCTGACCGCACAGCAAATTTTACGTGACGCGGATATAGAAAACAGCACAACACATCTTACCGGGCAATCAGTCGGGGACGCGCTTATTCGTTACGCCGAGGAAAATGCTGTCGATCTGATAGTGATGGGGGCCTACGGTCATTCCAGGTTGCGGCAGTTCTTTATCGGTAGTCATACCTCCGAAATGCTGCAAAAGACGCAACAACCGCTTCTTATCCTCCGTTAGCACTGATTATCTTAAATAAAAAAGGGCGAGTTCTCTCGCCCTTCGTCACAAGAACACGTTTAGTTCAGCCGGTTACCTTTTTCATCAACTACCTTCTCACCGTCCTCTTTCGTGAACGCGCTTTTCTGCGCATCGGGAAGAATATCCAGCACGACTTCAGAAGGGCGGCATAGCCGGGTACCCAGCGGCGTTACCACGATAGGGCGATTGATCAGAACAGGGTGCTGCAACATAAAATCGATTAACTGCTCGTCAGTAAAGCGGTCTTCCGCCAGCCCTAACGCTTCAAAAGGTTCGACATTCTTACGCAGCAGCGCTCGTACCGTGATCCCCATATCCGCAATGAGTTTTACCAGCTCAGCTCGTGATGGTGGGGTTTCAAGATAATGAATAACGGTCGGCTCTGTACCGCTGTTGCGGATCATTTCAAGGGTATTGCGTGACGTGCCGCAGGCCGGGTTGTGATAAATGGTAATGTTGCTCATATCAGTATCTCATTACAAAGTGAAAGACAGACGAAGCGCCAGTGCTGCAAGCGTGACAAACAGCACGGGGATTGTCATGACAATGCCCACCCGGAAGTAATATCCCCAGGTAATTTTGATATTTTTCTGCGACAGAACGTGCAGCCACAGTAACGTTGCCAGACTGCCGATAGGGGTAATTTTTGGCCCCAGGTCGCTGCCGATGACGTTGGCGTAAATCATCGCTTCTTTGATAACACCGGTCGCTGTGCTGCCATCAATCGACAGCGCCCCGACCAGCACGGTCGGCATATTGTTCATCACTGATGACAGGAAGGCCGTCAGGAAGCCCGTACCCAGCGTTGCCGCCCACAATCCCTGCTCTGCCAGCTGATTCAGCAAGGAAGAGAGATAGTGGGTCAGACCGGCATTTCGTAAGCCGTAGACCACCAGGTACATCCCCAGCGAGAAGATAACGATTTGCCAGGGCGCACCACGCAGCACCTTACCGGTGTTAATGGCATGCCCTTTTTTCGCAACAGCAAACAGAAGCAATGCACCAGCGGCTGCGACCAAACTGACCGGTACGCCCAGCGGCTCCAGTCCGAAGAATCCCACCAGAAGCAACACCAGAACCAGCCAGCCGGTTTTAAAGGTATTCACATCACGTATAGCGTCTTTCGGTTCTTTCAACAGAGAAACGTCGTAAACGGCGGGAATGTCCTTACGGAAAAACAGATGCAGCATCACCAGCGTAGCCGCAATCGCGGCCAGGTTAACCGGGACCATCACGGCGGCATATTCTGAGAAACCAAGCTTAAAGAAATCCGCCGAGACGATATTCACCAGGTTTGAGACAATCAGTGGCAGGCTTGCCGTGTCAGCGATAAACCCTGCGGCCATGATAAACGCTAAGGTTGCTCCCCGGCTGAATCCCAGCGCCAGCAGCATCGCGATAACGATAGGTGTCAGGATCAGTGCCGCACCGTCGTTGGCAAACAGTGCCGCAACCATCGCACCAAGCAGGACGATCCAGGTGAAGAGCAGCCGCCCCCGGCCATTCCCCCAACGGGCAACGTGCAGCGCGGCCCATTCAAAGAAGCCGGATTCGTCGAGCAGAAGACTGATGATGATCACGGCGATAAAGGTGGCGGTCGCATTCCACACTATCTGCCAGACCACCGGAATATCCCCCAGATGAACGACGCCAGTCAGCAATGCCAGAATTGCGCCCAGTGAGGCACTCCAGCCAATCCCCAGCCCTCTGGGTTGCCAGATAACCAGGACGAGCGTGAATAAAAAGATAGCACCAGCCAGTAACATCAGAAACTCCATTCACATTTGTTTATTCGGATATATATATCGCCATCAGCAGGAGACAGATGCCACGCTACTGAGCTTGTTGCGTATGTTTTCTCGTTCACAGTTCCAGGCTGTATCAATAATACCCGCAGCCCATGCTGGCATGTGTGGCGACAGTCGGTAATGCACCCATTTTCCTTCGCGACGGTCGATGACCAGCTCGGCTTCACGTAAAAGGGCCATATGGCGAGAAATTTTTGGCTGAGACTCTGCGGTTGCCGCACAGATGTCACAGACGCACATTTCACCGGACTCCCTGAGAAGCATCACGATAGTTGAACGGGTCTCGTCGGCGAGCAGTTTAAAAAGCTGAACAGGCTGTAGCATGCTTAACCTCGTAAAAAAATAACAATACATATGGTATTTCATATGTGATAACTTTTAAAGCATAGCTTATGAAATGGAGATTTTTTATGACCGACTTACCAGCAATCGAACCGGCTTATTTTGATGATGCGCTTGCCAGCAAACTTACGGGCAACAACGAAACCATGCCGCGAATTCTCATCCTGTACGGTTCAGTACGAGAGCGGTCCTACAGTCGTTTTGCAGCGGAAGAGGCCGGGCGGTTGCTGGCAAAGATGGGGGCTGAGGTGAAAATATTTAACCCATCCGGTCTGCCGTTACCCGATGATGCGCCCGAAAGTCACCCCAAAGTGCTTGAACTCCGCGAGCTGGTCAGGTGGTGTGACGGAATGGTCTGGAGTTCTCCGGAAAGACATGGCGCCATGAGCTCGGTGATGAAGGCCCAGATTGACTGGATACCCCTGAGTGAAGGTGCTGTTCGTCCTTCCCAGGGTAAAACGCTGGCCGTCATGCAGGTTTGTGGTGGTTCACAGTCGTTTAACACGGTCAATCAGATGCGGATACTTGGCCGCTGGATGCGGATGTTCACCATCCCCAATCAGTCGTCAGTGCCAAAGGCATGGCAGGAATTTGATGATGAAGGGCGCATGAAACCCTCACCCTGGTATGACAGGATTGTCGACGTTACCGAAGAGTTGTTCAAAATGACGTTACTCCTGAAAGGGCACACAGCCTACCTGTCCGACCGCTACAGCGAAAGGAAAGAGAGTCATCAGGAGCTCGCGGCACGGGTCAATCAGGCCAAAATCTGACAGCCAGGCATGCCCGGATGGATTACCGGGCTTTAAATCGGTTTCTTCCCAAATATCTCTTCAGAGCGTGACTGAAGTTTCACCAGGGCATTGAACATATCGTCCTGATCCAGGGAACGCTGGGATTTCTTCGTCGTGGGAGCTTTACGCCTGCGAGAAGGGCCGTCTCCGGATGGTACGGATTGCGACCGGTTATTATCCCGCTCGGCCTGGACCAGCTGCGCCATTTCCAGGGCCCGCCCCAGACGTTTGTTATCCACAATGGCCCCCTGATCGATTTCAGAAAGCTTGTCATAGGTGGAGTAGGGAAGTGATACGCCATTAAGCCGGAGCTCTTTATGTCCATCCGGGTAATGCCAGACATCGATGTATTTACCAATCGCCCGACGACTGAATTCGCTGTCTTCAATCAGATAAAGGACTTTGTCGTATTGCACTGTGAGTGATTTCGACACTTTACGAGCTTCACGCCAGTTAAATACCATATCAAGATCGTCATCGACATCCAGTTCCCGATGAACATCAAACGCCTGGCGAGGCGCTTTTGCGAAACGACGGTTGTAATCGTTCATGAACTCTTCGGCAAATGCGTTCGCAGCTTCCATGGAACTGATGCCCTGGAGCCTGAGCTCCTTGACCAGTCGGTCCTGAAGCGTCAGGTGCGCCCGTTCAACGCGGCCTTTGGCAGCACTGGTTTCTGCACAAATGGTCTGAATGTTCAGTTCATGCATCGCACGGCCAAACTGGGTATCGCCGTCGCCGCCGGTTGCATTTTTATTGTTGATCCTGAATACGCTGGCTTTGTCGCTGTACAGCGCAAGCGGTTTGCCATGTTTTTCAATATAGCCCCGGGTCGCTTCAAAATAGGTGAAAGTAGACTCAGATTTCACGAAAAGAAGCTGCATTAAACGACTGGTTGCGTCATCAACGTAAACCAGTGCCGTACACTTAGGTCCCCGATTTTCAAACCAGTGGTGGTCGCAGCCGTCGATTTGTATGAGTTCACCGGCACAGGCACGGCGGTAACGAGGTTGCTGAATTTTTGGCGCACGTTGCTTACGTGGGACCCACAGACTGGCCTGAGTCATCAGCTTACGGACGGTTTCTTTGGAAAGATGAACACCGTGCACCTCAGACAGTTTTTCACAGGCCAGCGTCGGACCGAAATCGTTATAGCGTTCGCGAATAATGTTCAGCGCGTATGCGGCCAGTCCCTGAGGCAACTGGTTGTTACTGGATTTACCACGACGGCGGCTGGTCATGCCAATCGGACCATCTTCACGATAACGCGCAAGCAGACGACGGCACTGACGGTCGGAGATACCAAGCCGCTGAGCTGCCATTTGTGTTGTCAGACGCCGGTCGATGACATCCTGAATGATTTTGAGTCGGTTAACTTCATCCAATGTGAAAAACTCCGCTGCGAGAGCCGTCATGGTAATCCTTACTTGATTATACACGCCGGACATCTTAACTTAGCCATTATCGGACATTACAACTTTGCTACTACAACTTATGTCAAAGCAAGTTTAAAATGTCACCTCTTTGTGCAAGATAGAAAGGGCACTTTCAGCCTATGTAATCATATTAATGTGACTGCTGCGTTATCCCACTCAACCAATTAATAAAGCAAAAGTTAAATATGAAAGACTGGAATAAAAATATAACGAAAACATCTTAATATGGAAATATCTGTGTCAACGGGATCTTTAGTTATTGAATATCTGGTTCTAAATAGGTTCTACATTCAACGGGAAGGGAAACCAAATATCTATATGTTTTTTATAAATACCATTACGTGGCAAACAACAATCTGCATATTTTTTTAAAGAATCTCCACATGGACAAATATTTTCTGGCGATAATACTCCATCATGTTCTTTCGCCTTAAATCTCCAGGTCGTAATATTGAAAATTTGATGTGGGGATTGTATGTATTTGACAACACTAATTAAAGTTGAATAGTTATAATGATCACCATCATTGGAGAAAAAAACACTACATTTGTTAACGGGATTACTAACTATGTCATAAGTAATTAATTCAAAATCGATCACTTCATCAAAGCAAAGAACTCCATTATAAAGTTTATTTTTAACATGACCACAATCATTAATAAAACTACGGGTTGTATTACATACTGAACATTTCACTTCTTTTATTATTTCACGAGAACTACCGAAGATTTTATATGGGAATAACGCCTGCCAATTACATACCATTCTCGCTAAGAAGTTAACACCATAGAAATTAACCTCAGGCAGAAACTCATTATTTTCTTTAATATGTATTAAATCTATTTCTATCCTTTCAAGTTCTACCCATGCTTCATAAAAATCACCTCTTGTAAGTAAATTAATGACTTGAATATATTTTAAATGGGCTAGTAAAATTGTTTTGTATAAAAACAATCTGTTTGATTCATTATTCAAGCTCAAGGATTGAGCTTTTTTTAACTCAGCATTAAGATAATCAAGAATAGCACTATCTTCTTGAGTAATACACATCCAACGCTTTAACTTTTCGTGAATATTCATAATATCTATATAGATTTTTATTTGATTTTGTTAATTACTTTTAAAACATCGTCTACTTTTCCAGAAACAGTGTATTTCACATGTTTTCCTGATTTATTTTTTTTAATTATAGAGACTTTAACGTCTATATCTCTAGTTCCAAAGTTATCAATTTTTTTCTGAATATAATTTGAAACAAGATTTACTAAAAAAGGTATCATTACTGATGTGGCAAAGAAAGTGCCTAACGCTAACGTTATACTGTTTAATTGCAGGTACGAAACACCATTAGAATCTCCGTACACTTTAACATTAGAATGTGATTGCTTGGTGAACTGGAAAAAATCCAGTGCATTACCTCCAGTAATTTTTGAACTATCAAAAACGATCGCAATCTCATCATCTTGAGGTTCATATGAAGAAATGATTTTTACCTCTTCATCTTCATCACTCATTTCACTCAAAGTAATGGGGTTCATTCTCAACTCCTTGTTTTATATTTTTACATTCAAATTTTACTATACGACTGGTTAATTGCTCCTGTCCAACACACACCAGAGTTCATATGCTTAGCATACAAGGGACCAATGCCAGTAGCGACAGGCTAGTGTGTCAAAAAACCACATGAAGATCAATCTCCTGCGGAAAATTTGGCCGCAATTAGTTTCATTGTCCTTTCCATGCCTTGATAAACTGTCGCATCTGTAATGTTTAACCTTGCGAGTTCCTTAAGTATTCTAGCTTTGTTTCTGATCACTATTTTTTCTACTTTAAACTCTTGCATAGCATCATCAGGGTTTGAAACTAAATCGGGATAAACAGCATTATTCCCAAATAATAAGAATGCACCTGACTGTGATGACATCCTTTCATTATTATTTCTTCCTTTAACGAAAATTAACCTTTCCAAATCTGATGGTATAATTACATCTTTAAAATAAGGTTTTTCATCTTTAATGTAATGTATGAGTTTTTGACAAGCTTCAGTTTTATTGAAAGCCTCCTTGTCCATTTTACAATCCAGCTGATCTTTCAGTGTTTGACTTAGCATTGATATATTTGATATGCAACTTACTGTATCAGAGTCAAAGAATTTTATACGATCCCTTTTTGTTTTGAAAATAATAACATGTCCATCAACCTCATTTGTATTTTCATTATTACTAATGTCGCAACAAGCGAAATACAGAGCGATTAGTGGATTTGATGTTATATCCAACAAACGAGTTGGTAGTCCGTAGTGTTGCATCCTTACTAACTTGTCTAGCATTGTTTTATCATCAACAAACTCAGTTGGCCTTGCTGTTAGGGCTTCACGGACTAAATTTGATTCACTGTGCAAATGCTTGAAGTTACCTTTTTTGTTTTTCCTGAAAACTGATGGAGCCAACTCGTAAGATACATCAGAATGTCCACGATAAAATATTTCTGCATCTTCTTCATGATCTTGTTCTAAAACACGCGCCATGAAACTTTGAACATTATCTATTATTGGGTAGTTATCAACTTCATCAGGAAGTGCTTCAGTAGGAGGAAGTGGTGTACTTCTTGTCGTTATATTTAGAAGTGCTAATGTTTGATTTAAATCACGTGCTTTTATTCCCCAGTGAGTCCGTTTCAGCCCATATGCACCTAATTCTAAAGCTGTTTGATATAACTCTTTGTTTATCACTACGACATCATCTTGTGAGTGAGTGATTCTGAAATCAAACTCAACATTTTTGTTAACTGTTCGTAGATTTGAAATTACACCAAGTCGCAAAGTAATGTATTCAACATTGTCTCGGGAATAAAGTTCTGACATAAAAAGCGTAGGTAATTTCTCAATATAAGATAATGCTTTATCATTCAAAGGCGTTAACTTCAACCGGATGTCATCAGAGGTGCCTTCTAACATACGTGATATAGGAAAATCACAACTCCCACTAACCCGTTCATACATGGGCCAATGTTCAAAATAGTCAGGTTCTCCGCCCATAATTAGATTAAACATTAAAACTAAATCCTTATATTTTACTTAATGAATTATTTACAATCCAATCAATTGCGCCAGAGGTGCGAATCCAAGGCTTTATATTATGATTCACATAATAAATGGCTTCATCCATTCCACCTAACGTGATATATCCACTGTTAGACTTGATCTGTAATCTGCACTTCGATAACAAGCCGGGGATGTGTCTATTAGAATCAATCGCAGCTTTAGCGATATCATCGGCATCCGGGGATGACTGTCGGTAGGCGAGTAGGGCGCGTGTATACTGAAAAAACGAACGCATATCCCCAGGATAATCGTCCAGTAGCAAGGCCAGATCATCCACCATTTCAAGCTCAAGGTAATAGTTCGCTAATAAATGACGAATCCCCTGGTTATCGTTCGGGTTGAGCTTCAGCATTTCGCGGCTATGAGCCATAGCCGGATAAAAATTACCAGACTCCCATAAGGCCTCAGCCAAAGCTGCTTTTGCTCTCATATATGGACGTGTTTCGACAAATCCCCAGAAACGTCCTGCGAACTCCTGAAAATCCTCGCCAAGTGCAATGCTGGCTGCGTACAAAGCAGTCTCCAGCTTCCCGATTTTTGACTCAGGAGGTTCTTGAGATATCTCGCAGTAGAATGAGTATGCGTCAGCACAGAGCGGGGATTTCTTGATAGCTTTTCTGATGAGTTTCAGCACAACTTCCAGGTCATCATTTTCCCAGGCATCGAACATGAACTCCTGAGCCGCAACCAGATCTAGATGTAATTGCTCAGAGCTGACAGCAGTTTTATACAAATCAACGCGCTTTGTAGTCGGGAATTTAATCATCTCAAGTATCCTTTTGGGGACTCACTGTTCCGGTACTTTGCAGCACTGATGGTCGATTCTATCGCTTTGAACTTGCCACAAACAAGCTCGGGTCTGCCAGAACGGGATTGATAGCCCGGAGCTGTTCCTGGATGCGCACCTGAGCCTTACGGCTGGGCGATTTTTTGCTTCGTTCCCGTTTGCCTTCGCTTTCCCGCTCATCCTGTTTTACCTGAGCCAGTCGGAGTACAGTCCCGAGACGTTTGTTATCAACAATCTGCCCCTGGTCGACACAGGCCAGCTTATCAAATGCCTGGCACTTAAGGCTCCGGTGCCCATAGAGGAAGGCGAGGGTGCCATCGGGATAATCCAGTACTTTAATTTTTTCACCGGCAAGACGGCTATTTTCTTCTGTGGTGTCCATGAGATAAAGGATCTTATCGTACTGGAAGGTCAGTGATTTCGACACGGTACGAACATCATGCCAGGCAAAGATGTCTCTTAATTCATCGGGGCTTTCCTGCACCGGACGATGCAAATCTTTGGGGAACTTAGCCGGTCGTGAAAACCGGCTGTTAAAGTCAGCGATGAAAGTGGCAAGCCAGGCATTTGCGGCCTCAATGCCGGTTATACCTTCCAGACGCATTTCTTTGATCAGCCGATCCTGAAGTGTCTGATTCGCACGTTCCACGCGGCCTTTAGCTTCAGAGCTGTTGGCACAAATAAGCTCGATTGCCAGGTCATAAAGCACACGTCCGAACTGGGTAACGGTGGTATTGCGTTTCTCCGGACCACTGACGCGAAATATTGCGTGTTTGTCACTGTACAGCGATACCGGCTTCCCATGCTGCTCGATGTATTCCCGGGTTGCCAGCATGTAGTCAAAGGCTGTTTCTGACTCGCTGAACCGCAAATGCATCAGACGCCCGGTGGCATCATCGATAAAGACCAGCAGGCAGCATTTTGGCGCACGGCCTTCAAACCAGTCATGGTGGGAGCCGTCGATCTGGATAAGTTCACCCAGACAATCACGCCGATGTCGGGGTTGATAAACCCGTGACTTACGGCGAGCATGCGGGACCCAGAGTCCGTCAGACGTCATCCAGTTGCGGACGGTCTCGATTGAAAGCCGGATATTATGGCGCTCTCTGAGTTTTTCTGCGGCCAGTGTGGGCCCAAAGTCACTGTAGTTTTCACGTATCAGCGTGAGTACTCGTAGTTTGAGAGATTCGGTCAACCGGCGGTTGCTGGGCTGGCCGCGTTTGCGGCTGACAAGTCCTTCAGCACCAGAAACTCGGTAACGATTGATAAGTCGTTGCGCCTGACGTTCTGAAATGCCAAGCTGTGATGCTGCATCACGACGGCGTAGACGCTTTTCACAAACTGCCTGTATCACCGGTAGGCGGTGGATCTCTTTATCTGACATGGTCACCAACATGCGTTGAGCCCCTTAGAATTGCATTCAGTTTAGCTTACTCTAAGGTGACGTTTCTATCTGGATAAAAAGTGACATTACTAAATGGTTCTAACAACTTA
>NZ_JBRIQR010000065.1:0-12778 GCF_052983755.1 Enterobacter sp. CFEC122
TCTGATCCTTCAACTCAGCAAAAGTTCGATTTATTCAACAAAGCCTTTTTTTATATACGATCTGACGAATTCAGCAGAAGGAAACTCATCATTCGTGACGAAATAAAAATTAGTTTCCCCATTAATATAGAAATGAGTGTTTACTCACAGAAAGAAAATCAGGAGTAATTATTCTGAAGACAGATAATACAGAAGTCGTACAGCGCATTTAACTCACTTCTCAGGAGGTTAATCACTCTCTATTTGTGGACAACCGACATGTCTTAAGGCTCTGGAATAACGTGTTGATATTTCGATGCGTAGCATGCAGCGGAATATTACCGGATCAATAAAGCAGGAAGAGGCGTTTTAATTCTTTCCGCAGGATGATAGTAGGGTGACTGCCATGTCTGATTATAATGAAAAAAGTGCGATCTCCGCACTTCTCGCAGGTCATTGTTCCGATCCATTTTCCGTGCTTGGCATGCACTCAACCGATGCGGGTCTGGAAGTGCGCGCATTATTACCCGATGCCACCGATGTATGGGTGATTGAACCGAAAACCGGGCGCAAAGTCGGTAAACTCGAATGCCTCGACACACGCGGGTTCTTTAGCGGCGTTCTGCCGCGCCGGAAAAATCCTTTTCGTTACCAGCTGGCCGTCACCTGGCACGGTCAGCAAAACCTGATTGACGACCCCTATCGCTTTGGCCCGCTGCTGCAGGAGCTTGATGCCTGGCTGCTCGCTGAAGGGACTCATCTGCGGCCCTACGAGACGCTGGGAGCCCATGCCGACACCATGGACGGCGTCACCGGGACGCGTTTTTCCGTCTGGGCGCCGAACGCCCGTCGTGTGTCGGTGGTCGGACAGTTCAACTACTGGGACGGCCGCCGCCACCCGATGCGTCTGCGCAAAGAGTCCGGCATCTGGGAGCTGTTTGTCCCCGGCGCGCATAACGGCCAGCTGTATAAGTTCGAGCTGATTGACGCCCACGGCCACCTGCGGGTGAAATCCGACCCGTATGCCTTTGAGGCACAGATGCGCCCGGAAAGCGCGTCGCTTATCTGCGGCATGCCGGAAAAGGTCGAACAGCCACAGTCCCGTCAGCAGGCCAACCAGTTTGATGCACCGATTTCGATTTATGAAGTGCACCTTGGCTCGTGGCGCCGCCACGCCGATAACCATTTCTGGCTCAGCTACCGCGAGCTGGCGGACCAGCTGGTGCCTTACGCGAAGTGGATGGGCTTCACCCATCTGGAGCTGCTGCCGGTAAACGAACATCCGTTCGACGGCAGCTGGGGCTATCAGCCCACCGGGCTGTACGCGCCGACCCGCCGTTTTGGTACCCGTGAAGACTTCCGCTACTTCCTGAATGCTGCCCATGCCGCGGGTCTGAACGTGATCCTCGACTGGGTGCCGGGCCACTTCCCGTCGGATGACTTTGCGCTGGCATCGTTCGACGGCACCGCGTTGTATGAACACAGCGACCCGCGAGAAGGTTATCACCAGGACTGGAATACGCTGATCTACAACTACGGTCGCCGTGAAGTCAGCAACTTTCTGGTCGGGAACGCGCTGTACTGGATTGAACGCTTCGGGATCGACGCCCTGCGCGTGGATGCGGTTGCGTCAATGATCTACCGCGACTACAGCCGCAAAGAGGGGGAGTGGGTGCCCAATGAGTACGGCGGCCGGGAAAACCTCGAAGCGATTGAATTTCTGCGCAATACCAACCGTGTGCTCGGTGAGCAGACGCCGGGAGCGGTCACGATGGCGGAGGAGTCCACCGACTTCGCCGGGGTTACACGACCGTCTTCGACGGGCGGTCTTGGCTTCTGGTTCAAATGGAACCTCGGCTGGATGCATGACACCCTCGACTATATGCAGCTCGATCCCATCTATCGTCGTTATCATCACGACAAGATGACCTTCGGGATGCTCTACAACTACACCGAAAACTTCGTGTTGCCGCTGTCACACGATGAAGTGGTTCACGGCAAAAAATCGATTCTTGACCGGATGCCTGGCGATGCCTGGCAGAAGTTCGCCAACCTGCGCGCCTACTACGGCTGGCTGTTTGCCTTCCCCGGTAAAAAGCTGCTGTTTATGGGCAACGAGTTTGCCCAGGGGCGGGAGTGGAACCACGACGCCAGCCTCGACTGGCATCTGCTGGAAGGGGGCGACAACTGGCATCACGGGGTGCAGCGTCTGGTGCGCGATCTGAACCATACCTATCGCCACCATAAGGCACTGCACGAACTGGATTTTGACCCCTACGGCTTTGAATGGCTTGTTGTGGATGACCATGAACGGTCGGTGTTTATCTTTGTCCGTCGCGATAAAGCCGGGAACGAGATAATCGTGGCGAGCAACTTCACGCCAGTACCGCGTCACGGCTATCGCTTCGGGATTAACCAGCCGGGGCGCTGGCGTGAAGAGCTGAACACCGACTCGATGCACTACCACGGGAGCAACACCGGCAACGGCGGCTGCGTGGCAAGCGAGGCGATCGCCAGCCACGGTCGGGAGCATTCGCTGTCGGTGACTCTGCCGCCGCTGGCGACAATCTGGCTGGTACGGGAATCTGCAGGGCAATAAAACGCGCAGCTGATTTATTGCAGCTGACTTATTACCGGAGGTGATCACTTCTGAATTATTTTGCAGAAGAGTGAGGCTTTTTCTTCATTATTTTCTTTTATGGCTTTTATTTAATAGCAGGACATTATTATGAGTAAACTTGAATATACTGACAACTTAATGCTGTCGCGCCAGTTACCGCTTAAATCCGTGGCCCTGATCCTCGCCGGCGGACGTGGCACACGATTAAAAGACCTGACCACTATTCGCGCAAAACCTGCGGTGCATTTCGGCGGTAAATTCAGAATTATTGATTTTGCTTTATCGAATTGTATTAACTCCGGAATAAGACGTATCGGGGTCATTACACAATATCAGTCCCATTCACTGGTGCAGCATATTCAACGCGGCTGGGCATTCTTTAACGAAGAAATGAATGAGTTCGTGGATTTATTACCGGCGCAGCAGCGGGTGCATGGTGAGAACTGGTATCGGGGGACGGCGGATGCCGTGACCCAGAATCTGGATATTATCCGCCGCTATGATGCGGAATATGTCGTTATTCTGGCCGGGGACCATATCTATAAACAAGATTATTCGCGGATGCTGCTCGATCACGTTGAAAAAGGGGCGCGCTGTACCGTGGCCTGCCTGCCGGTCCCGGTTGAAGAGGCAAGCGCTTTTGGCGTCATGGCCGTGGATGAGAATGACAAAATCATTGAATTTGTTGAAAAACCGGCTAATCCGCCCACCATTCCTGGCGATGAAACCCGCTCGCTTGCCAGTATGGGCATTTATGTGTTTGATGCGGAATATCTCTACCAGCTGCTGGAAGACGACGATCGGGATGAACACTCCACCCATGATTTTGGCAAAGATATTATTCCCAGGATAACGGCGGCAGGTGAAGCGTATGCGCATCCGTTCCCGCGCTCCTGCGTTCAGTCGGATAATAATGCCGAGCCATACTGGCGCGATGTCGGAACCCTGGAGGCGTACTGGAAAGCGAATCTGGATTTAGCCTCAGTAGTGCCAGAGCTGGACGTTTATGACCGTAACTGGCCTATCCGTACCTATGTCGAATCGCTGCCCAGCGCCAAATTTGTTCAGGACCGTTCCGGCAGTCATGGCATGACCATGAATTCTCTGGTCTCCGGCGGCTGTATTATTTCTGGCTCGGTGGTGGTGCAGTCGGTTCTATTTTCCAGAGTTCGGATTAACTCGTTCTGTAATATTGATTCGTCGGTTTTATTACCGGGCGTCTGGGTCGGTCGCTCCTGCAGGATAAGACGCTGCGTGATCGACCGGGGATGCGTTATTCCGGAGGGGACGGTGATTGGCGAAAATGCCGTTGAGGATGCGCGACGCTTTTATCGTTCGGAAGAAGGCATCGTTCTGGTTACCAAAGAAATGCTGGACAAACTTGAGGTATGAGCCCATTTGCGGAAAAAGCGTGTCCGGCGGCAGAGAAAATATTGCCCTGTCGCGGGTCGTCTCTGTGGCTGAATAATAAGGAGCATACATGCAAGTTTTACATGTAGGAGCAGAGATGTTCCCGCTGTTAAAAACGGGCGGACTGGCCGACGTCACCGGCGCGCTCCCGGCGGCGCAAATTGCCGAGGGGCTGGATACCCGCGTGCTGCTGCCTGGGTTTCCGGCGATCCGCAACGGGGTTCAGGATCCGCAGGTGGTGGCCAGCAGGGAGACATTCGCCGGGCGGATGACGCTGCTGTTTGGCCATTTTAACGGTGTGGGCATCTATCTGATTGATGCCCCGCATCTCTATGACCGGACGGGTAATCCTTATCATAACCAGCAGATGCAGGATTATCCTGATAACGTCCTGCGTTTCGCGTTGCTGAGCTGGGTCGGGGCCGAGCTTGCCGGTGGTCTTGACCCGTTCTGGCGTCCTGAAATCGTCCACGCCCATGACTGGCACGCGGGTCTCACCCCGGCTTATCTGGCCACCCGCGGCAACCCGGCCAAATCGGTGTTTACGGTGCACAACATTGCCTATCAGGGGTTGTTTCAGGCCCGGCATATGGCGGAGATCGCGTTACCGTGGTCGTTCTTCCAGATGCACGGGGTGGAGTTTAATGGGCAAATCTCCTTCCTTAAGGCGGGTCTCTATTTCGCTGACCATATCACCACCGTCAGCCCGACATATGCCCGTGAAATTACCGAACCACAGTACGCGTTTGGTCTGGAAGAGCTGCTGCGGCAACGTCAGCGGGAAGGGCGACTGTCGGGGATCCTGAACGGGGTTGACAAAAATATCTGGGATCCGCGCCGCGATCCGCTGCTGGCAGCGCCTTACGACCAGAATTCACTGGCGGAGAAAGCGAAGAACAAGCAGCAGCTGCAGACGTCGCTGGGGCTGAAGGCGGACGATCGGGCGCTGCTGTTCACCGTTGTGAGCCGGCTGACCAGCCAGAAGGGGCTGGATCTTCTGTTTGGCGCGCTGCCGGGAATTATATCTAAGGGAGGGCAGCTGGCGCTGCTGGGATCCGGGGACCCGGATTTGCAGGCCCGTTTTCTGACCGCCGAGGCGCAATACCCCGGGCAGGTGAGTATCCGGATCGGCTACGACGAGGCGCTGTCGCATCAGATGATTGGCGGCGCCGACGTCATCCTGGTGCC
Organism: Enterobacter sp. CFEC122; assembly: GCF_052983755.1. Taxonomy (NCBI): domain Bacteria; kingdom Pseudomonadati; phylum Pseudomonadota; class Gammaproteobacteria; order Enterobacterales; family Enterobacteriaceae; genus Enterobacter; species Enterobacter sp. CFEC122. The sequence goes on from NZ_JBRIQR010000065.1 coordinate 5,198, forward strand.
CAGCCGTTTTGAACCCTGCGGTCTGACCCAGCTTTATGGTCTGCGCTACGGCACATTACCGCTGGTTCGCCGTACCGGCGGACTGGCGGATACCGTCGCCGACTGTTCGCTCGAAAACCTTGTTGACGGGCTCGCGACCGGATTTGTGTTTACCGACAGCGAGACGGAATCGTTATTACATGCTATCCACCGGGCCAGTGTCCTGTGGTCGCGTCCCTCGCTGTGGCGTTACGTGCAGCGGCAGGCGATGAGCATGGATTTTAGCTGGCAAAGTGCCGCAAAGTCTTTCCACCTGTTGTATCAGCGTATTATTTAATTGCTACGGATAAGAAAAATCGAACCACGCATAAGTTATATTTCACCCAGGCTGAATGAAGAAGCGCTGCAGCATGCTATCGCTTATAACCTCATGTTTATTCTCGGTAAAGACCCTTCACTTGCCAATAAGCATGAATGGCTCAATGCTACGCTGTTCGCCGTGCGCGATCGGCTGGTTGAGCGCTGGTTGCGGGCGCATCGGGCGCGGATCTCGCAGCAGGCGCGCCAGGTATATTATCTGTCGATGGAGTTTCTCATCGGCCGTACCCTCTCGAATGCCTTACTGTCGCTGGGCATCTATGAGGATGTGAAAACAGCGCTGGCCGGGATGGGTCTGGATCTGGAAGAGCTGATTGACGAAGAGAATGACCCGGGCCTGGGCAACGGCGGTCTCGGTCGTCTGGCAGCCTGTTTTCTCGACTCCCTGGCCACGCTGGGGCTGCCAGGACGCGGTTACGGCATCCGCTACGACTACGGCATGTTCAAGCAAAACATCATCGACGGCCGGCAGATGGAGTCACCGGACTACTGGCTGGAGTACGGTAACCCCTGGGAATTCGAGCGCCATAAAACCCGCTATACCGTGCGCTTTGGCGGGCGCATTCAGCATGAGGGGAAAAACTCGCGCTGGCTGGAAACCGAAGAGATCATCGCGGTGGCCTACGATCAGATTATCCCGGGTTATGAAACCGATGCCACCAACACCCTGCGCTTGTGGAGCGCCCAGGCCAGCAGCGAGATTAACCTCGGTAAATTTAATCAGGGAGATTACTTCGCGGCGGTAGAAGATAAAAACCATTCCGAAAACGTCTCCCGGGTACTGTATCCGGACGACTCGACCTACTCCGGGCGCGAGCTGCGCCTGCGTCAGGAATATTTCCTCGTTTCGGCGACGGTGCAGGATATTCTTTTTCGCCATTACCAGTTGTATCAAACCTATGACAACCTGGCAGATAAAATTGCTATCCACCTCAACGACACCCATCCGGTGCTGTCGATCCCGGAGCTGATGCGTCTGCTGATTGACGAACACCGCTTCAGCTGGGATGACGCTTTCGGGGTGACCTGTCAGGTCTTCTCCTACACCAACCATACCCTGATGAGCGAGGCGCTGGAGACCTGGCCGGTCGAGATGCTGGGGAAAATCCTGCCGCGCCATTTGCAGATTATTTTCGAGATTAATGACTATTTTCTGAAAACCATGCAGGAGCACTATCCCGATGATATTGCGTTGCTGAGCCGGACCTCGATTATCGATGAATCCAACGACCGTCGCGTACGGATGGCCTGGCTGGCGGTGGTGGTCAGTTACAAGGTGAACGGCGTGTCGGAACTGCACTCCCGGCTGATGGTGGAGTCGCTGTTTGCCGATTTCGCCAGAATCTTTCCGCGCCGCTTCACCAACGTGACTAACGGCGTCACGCCGCGCCGCTGGCTGGCTGCCGCTAACCCGTCCCTTGCCGCGGTTCTGGACCGCCATATCGGCCAGACCTGGCGAACGGATTTAAGCCAGCTGAGCGAAATGGGGGAATATCAGGATTATCCGCTGGTTAACCAGGCCGTCAGCGCCGCCAAACTGGCGAATAAACAGCGTCTGGCCGATTATATCGCCCGTCAGCTGGGCGTGGTGGTGAACCCGAACGCGCTGTTTGATGTGCAAATTAAACGGATCCACGAATATAAACGCCAGCTGATGAATGTGCTGCATGTGATCACCCGCTACAACCGTATCAAGGCGGACCCGCAGGCCGAATGGGTGCCGCGAGTGGTGATTTTCGCCGGCAAAGCCGCGTCCGCTTACCACACGGCAAAACAGATCATCCATCTGATAAACGACGTCGCCAAAGTCATCAACAGCGATCCGCAGATTGGCGACAGACTAAAGGTGGTGTTCATTCCCAACTACAGCGTCAGTCTGGCGCAGATGATCATTCCGGCCGCGGACCTTTCTGAGCAGATTTCGCTGGCAGGGACTGAAGCCTCCGGGACCAGTAATATGAAGTTCGCCCTCAACGGTGCGCTGACCATTGGCACGCTGGACGGCGCCAACGTTGAGATGTTGGAGCACGTGGGTGAGGACAATATCTTTATCTTCGGTAATACCGCTGCAGAGGTCGAGGCGCTGCGCAGCAACGGTTATCAGCCGCGTGATTACTACGACCAGGATCAAGAGCTGCGCCAGGCGCTGACCCAGATGGGGACCGGGGTGTTCAGCCCACAGGAGCCGGGCCGCTATCGCGGTCTGCTGGATTCGCTGATCAACTTTGGCGACCACTATCAGGTGCTGGCCGATTACCGCAGCTATGTTGACTGTCAGGACAAGGTGGATGCGCTCTACCGAACCCCGGAAGAGTGGACCGCCAAAGCGATGCTCAACATAACCCACATGGGCTATTTTTCATCGGACCGTACGGTGCGGGAGTATGCGCAAAAGATCTGGTATATCGACAAAACGCAACTCTGAGCGCGTACTGACAACCAGGAAACGCCGGGGCGGGTGGCAGGAGACCGGCCCCGTCGATGAGCGACCCGGCAGCAACACATAAATAAGCCTGACGGATATGACAGGAGAGAAAAATGACGGACAGTAAACGCGCAGGGGAGCCTGCACAACAGAGTGATTTGATTAACGTCGCTCAGCTGACCGCGCAGTACTACGTACTGAGGCCGGAAGCGGGCAACGCGGAGCATGCGGTGAAGTTTGGTACCTCTGGCCATCGTGGCAGTGCAGGGCGCCATAACTTCAATGAGCAGCATATTCTGGCGATCGCGCAGGCGATTGCGGAAGACCGCGCCAGGAACGGGATTACCGGTCCCTGCTACGTGGGTAAAGATACCCACGCGCTCTCCGAACCGGCCTTTATTTCCGTACTGGAAGTGCTGGCGGCCAACGGCGTTGATGTTATCGTGCAGGAACACAACGGTTTCACCCCGACGCCGGCCATTTCCAATGCCATCCTGGTGCACAACAAAAAAGGTGGTCCGCTGGCAGACGGCATCGTGATCACGCCGTCTCATAACCCGCCGGAAGATGGCGGTATTAAGTACAACCCGCCGAACGGCGGCCCGGCGGATACCAACGTCACCAAAGTGGTAGAGAATCGCGCTAACGAACTGCTGGCCTCGGGTCTGCAGGGCGTCAGGCGCATCTCCCTCGATGCGGCACTGGCATCCGGTCATGTTAAAAAGCAGGATCTGGTACAGCCGTTTATCGAAGGGCTGGCGGATATCGTCGACATGGCGGCAATTCAGAAAGCCGGCCTCAAGCTCGGGATCGATCCGCTGGGCGGGTCCGGTATCGAATACTGGAAACGTATTGCCGGGCACTACAAGCTCGACCTGACTATCGTCAACGATCACGTCGATCAAACCTTCCGCTTTATGCATCTGGATAAAGACGGCGCCATTCGCATGGACTGCTCATCTGAGTGCGCAATGGCGGGCCTGCTGGCGCTGCGCGATAAGTTTGACCTGGCTTTTGCTAACGATCCAGATTATGACCGTCACGGCATCGTCACGCCGGCAGGGCTGATGAACCCGAACCACTATCTGGCGGTGGCGATTAACTACCTGTTCCAGCATCGCCCGCAGTGGGGCCAGGATGTGGCGGTGGGCAAGACGCTGGTCTCTTCCGCGATGATCGACCGTGTGGTGAACGACCTCGGCCGCAGGCTGGTTGAAGTGCCGGTGGGCTTTAAATGGTTTGTTGACGGCCTGTTCGACGGCAGCTTCGGCTTCGGCGGAGAAGAGAGCGCGGGCGCCTCGTTCCTGCGTTTTGACGGAACGCCGTGGTCGACCGACAAAGACGGGATCATCATGTGCCTGCTGGCGGCGGAAATCACCGCCGTCACCGGTAAAAACCCGCAGGAGCACTACGACGAACTGGCCGCCCGCTTCGGCGCGCCGAGCTATAACCGGCTGCAGGCTTCGGCCACTTCCGCACAGAAAGCGGTGCTGTCGAAGCTGTCGCCGGAAATGGTCAGGGCCAGTCAGCTGGCGGGTGACCCGATCACTGCGCGTCTGACCGCCGCGCCGGGCAACGGCGCATCGATTGGTGGCCTGAAAGTGATGACCGACAACGGCTGGTTCGCCGCCCGACCGTCAGGTACGGAAGACGCTTACAAGATCTACTGCGAGAGCTTCCTCGGGGAAGCACATCGCAAGCAGATCGAGAAAGAAGCGGTGGAAATCGTGAATAGCGTGCTAGCGGCGCACCAGTAGAGCAGTTGACGTACTCCGCTGAGCCGGAGTACGTCATAGTTACCCGGCGACACCAATACAGGCACCACTTTGTCAGAACATAAGGAACGGGACGCTTCGCAAAAGGTATTGCTGCGGGGACTATATGAATATCTATGTTATTACCAATAATAATTTCATGCTTGTAGGTCTGAAATGTATGTTCAGCGACAACAGCCTCTCCGTCAACAGGGTTGTGTTTTCACGGGTCAGCGATATTGCCTTCAGCAACAGCGATGTGGTGATTGTGGAGTCAGAGCTGAACACCGGCGATGCCGAACGTCTCAAGTACCTACACATTTCACCGGTCAATCTTATCTTTTTATTAAAACCGGCGTCAGGAATGAGCGGGACAGGGCGTGAAGCGGTATGCATTGACACTGAATTAAGCGGTAATGAATATCTCATGATGAGGCAGGCGTTTAAAAAAATGGGGATCAATCTGAAGAGGGACAAGTTGTCATTTACCAAAAGAGAAACACATGTTATCAATATGATTTTAAATGGTTATTCGATAGATGAAATTTCCCGTAGCCTGCTGATCTCCAAAAAAACGGTTCAGTCTTTTGTCGGTATTGTTTTGCATAAACTGAATACCACCAAAATAAGTGGAATATACCGCAAAAAAAATCTCATCATCGACAGTTTTGCCAGGAGGAGCCTGCATCGTTAGGATGCCCTATAAACTAATGATCTGCTTATGGAAAGTCACTATTTCATATATTAAGTTTCAACTAAATTTGTTATAAATTATTTTATGTTGTTATGTTGAACGGGGTTTGATTATTGGTATGCTTCAGAAAAAATAAACATACATCATGGGTGCTAACATGATGAAAATATATGAAACCATAGTCATCAAATGATTTAAGCATACAATAAATAATATAGGATTATATCCTCTATCTGTGAATGGTGGGCGGCAGAGGAAAAACGGGATATATATTTATGTATTTCATCTTTTTATTATAAAAAACTGTTATGTAAATTCTGTAGCGGGAGGGGGTATGTTTAGTGAAGACGCACACTATGAATTTCTAAAAAGATATTACAGAGCGGAGTTTTTTGAAGGAAGAAATGGTTCCATTTGGGGAATAAATTATTCTTACAATTTGGCAAGGGTGGGTATGAATATGCTTGAAAGATATGGCTATGGGATAATATTAAAGCATGAATCTATCACTGGTGAAACCATTTACTATGATCGTAGTCTGACGATACTATTTGGTGACAGAATTACACAGGCCCTGGGAGGTCAGTATTGCAACAGAGAAATGAGAGAATAATGATTTAATATATTTTTTAATCGCTCGTTAAACATTGGAACTTTTCTCAGAACGTGACTGCAATGTCTTCAACGCATCTAACATGTCGTCGCCGTTCAGTGAGCGCTGCGATTATTTCTCTGTTGGTTTTCTGCGCCGCCGCAAAGAGCCATCACCGGCAGGGATCGCCTGTGAACGGTTGTTATCGCGTTTATCCTGAACATCAATCTAAATTGAAATGTCCGCATGTAGGTTATGTTTCAGCCTTTGCCGAAGATGTCTTTACTCCGGGTCTGAAGTTGCTGCAGGGCTTCCAGCATGTCGTTATGGTCCAGACTTCGTTGTGATTTCTTGCCGGGTTGTTTCTTTCTGCGTGAGGTCTGGCCGTCCAGTGATGGCAGGGCCTGTGAGCGGGTGTTGTCCCGTTTGTCCTGAACCAGCTTTATCATTTCCAGGGCACGTCCCAGACGCTTGTTGTCGATGATGGCGCCCTGGTCCAGTTCTCCCAGTCGGTCGTAAGTGGTAAAGGGCAGGGAAGTGCCGCTGGCCCGGAGCTCAATGTCACCATCCGGGTATTGCCATACCTCGATGTACTTCCCCTGAAAACGCCGGTTTTCTTCATTATCTTCAAGCAGATAAAGCTTTTTATCATACTGTAATGTCAGGTTTTTCGAGACCTTACGCTGCTCGCGCCAGGTGAATGTCGCCTGCAGGTTTTCGCCATTATCCAGCTGGCGATGTACGTCAAAATCGTGACGTGGCGGCTTTGCAAACCGACGGTTGTAATCTTCCATGAACTCATCAGCAAAGGCGTTTGCAGCCTCAGGTGTGCTGATACCGCGGAGCCGCAGTTCCTTGACCAGGCGGTCCTGTAATGTCAGATGAGCCCGTTCAACACGCCCCTTGGCTGAACTGGTGTTGGCACAGATACCAGTGATATTCAGCTCGTTCATGGCACGACCAAACTGAGTCTGGCCATCTCCGCCGGTGGCCTGCTTGTTGTTGATCCTGAAGACGCTGGCTTTGTCGCTGTAGAATGCCAGAGGCTTACCGTAGCGCTCCAGATATCCCCGGGTGGCTTCAAAATAGGTGAACGTGGACTCCGAACTGACGAACAGAAGCTGCATCAACCGACTTGTTGCATCATCAACGTAAACGAGCAGCGTGCAGGCCGGACCACGGTCCTCGAACCAGCGATGTTCACTGCCATCAATCTGGATGAGTTCGCCGGTGCAGGCCCGACGTGGGCGTGGCTGATGCACACGAGGTGGCCGTAACTTACGAGGGATCCATAAACCATCCCGGGTCATAAGCTTACGTACAGTCTCTTTAGCAAGATAAAGGTCATGAATCTCAGCAAGCTTCTCGCAGGCCAATGTCGGGCCAAAGTCGGCGTAACGTTCGCGAATGATGCGCAGCGCACGCTCAGCGAGGCCAGGCATCAACTGTCGGTTACTAGGCTGACCACGTCGGCGGTTAACCCGCGATAGCGGTCCGTGTTCACGATAGCGCTCGAGTAGCCGGCGGCAGTGCCTGTCAGAGATCTCAAGTCGGGTTGCTGCAAGACGCGTGGTAAGACGCCGGTCGATAACGTCCTGCAGGATCCTGAGTCGGTTTACATCGTTCATCGAGAAAAACTCCGTTCCGTATGCCGTCATGAGTCTCATCCTTTGAAAGCAGCGATCGCGGTGGCGAGACTGTAGCGCGGACATGTCTATTTGGTCAGAGACGGACATCTCAATTTAGCTGTTACACTGTA
>NZ_JBRIQR010000066.1:0-12624 GCF_052983755.1 Enterobacter sp. CFEC122
GTGGAAGGCTTTTTATAATCAGGGAGGGGCTTAGCCCCTCCTTTTTTTAACAGTGACGGGGACTGCTAAAAATGAATGATGGCAGGCGGGATTTCACAGTAAAGGATGGATTATGTGTGATTTATGCAGGGCGGATGAGAATTACTTCCATACGGCAGAATGCGTGTATGACCAGCTGGTCAGTGAATACCCCGTGATGTGGCTGCGGGACTCGACCCGGATCGGGGCCTGCTACACCCTTCGTGAACTGCTGTCGCCGGAAGGCGATGGTGCTGGCCATACAGAACTCTCTCCCGATGAAGGGGTGGCGGCTTCGCATGCGTTACAACGAAGCCATTGACGAAGAAATTAACCCACAGCATGGTGACTGTATTGAACTACCCTCCAGAGCGGATGCCCTGCAGGCTTTCGTGGGGTCAGGGTCATTATCACAATTACTGAAAACCGATAATGGCTCTGAATTTGCAGGGAAAATGCTGGACAAATGGGTATATGAACGAGGGATCCGTATAGACTTCTCACGCCCGGGAACACCGACGGACAATGCCACTGTGGAGTCGTTTAATGGCAGGCTGCGGCAGGAATGTCTGAACGAGAACTGGTTCATGTCCCTGGAGGATGCACGGTGCAAAATCGAGGCCTGGCGCATACACTATAATCAGAGACGTCCCCATTCAGCGCTGGGCTGGATGACGCCATCTGAATTTGCCGAGAAGTCTGTCGGTTGCAAGAATATGCAGCCAACATGAGGCCGGTTATTCCTGATTATGACTGGAGCATATTCGGGGTCAGGGTCAGGCTATTAACCACTATGATAAACAGGAGTCTCAATAATGGGTGCAATTTACAAAGGACTACAGTTCAAAACAGCGCTGGAAGCACGATGGGCAGCCTTTTTTGACCTTGCTGGTTGGGAATGGCATGTGAATCCTGCATGCGTTGGTGACTGGTCTCCCGATTTCTGGGTCAGTTTTCCGTGCCATCACTCGGAATGTCATCGCCACACTTTACTTATAGCAGTATTATCTATTGATAATATTAAAGGTTTTGATTATCACCCAAGCTTAAAGCATGCTTTCTCTATCGAAGAGGATCCTCAGAGGATTCATAAATTTGTTGAGGCAGGTGCCGCTTTTGGTAGTAATCCAGATGTAACCACTTGGCAATCAGCTCACGGCTCCGGCGGCGGAACGCACAATGTTCCATTCTTCGTGCCAGACGCCAGTGAGCTGTGGCGAAGGACTGAAAACTTAGTGCTTCGCCAATCGGTTTAATGATACTTAAACTTGAGGAAGTAACGAATTCAGTGCGTGCCTGATGGGGATGCTCCCTATCCGACTCACTAGTTTATGGTGATAAGAATCATACATATTTAATTATAAAAAGAAAGGAAATAAAATATGAATAGAGATCAATTTTCCATATCATTAAGTAACTTAAAAAAATCTGACTGGGAACGATTTGAAGAATTAAGCTCTAGTTTTTTATCGGTTGAATTTGCAGGATTAAGAACCATGGCTTCACCATCTGGTGATGGAGGTCGAGATTCTGAAATATTTAATCCTAATGGTGTTTCTCATATTGCAATTCAATATTCTGTTACTGATAATTATGAAGATAAAATAAAAAGAACCGTAAAAAAATTAAAGGATAATTTCAAGGAGGTTACTCTTGTTATATACTGCACAAATATAGTAATTGGTGCGAAAGGCGATAAGATAAAAGCAGCCTGCATGTTGGATAATATTTACTTGGATATACGAGATGCAAACTGGTTTTTAGAAAGATTTGAGTCTGATGAAGTTTATTCAGTAGCAGCTAAAAGGCTTTTTGATGCCGTGGGAAGGCCAGTTTTAGAAGATTTAAAATTAATTGAAACTGAATCTAATAAGTTAAGCAGCGTTGAAGCTAAGGCAGCTTTAACGTTTCTTGGTTTGCAATGGAGCAATGAGGATAATGGTAAGGGATTAACAAAAATAGCGTTTGAGTCTTTAGTTAGAGCTGCGTTAAGAAATACAAACAGCAGTAACAGAATGAAAAGAGTTGACATTCATAAAACTATTATGAATTATCTACCAACAACAAACAAAGAAGATATTGTAAAGTATGCTGATGCTGCATTGTCAAAACTGGTAAATAAAACGGATAAGAAAAACTCAATTGTTAAAATTTGGGATAAGGATGATGAGTTTTGCTTGTCCTATGAGGAAATACAGAGGATAGAGATTAACTTAGAGAAAAATAAGGTTGAAGAGAGTATTTTTAATAAAGAGGTTAGTGCATTAATCGTTAATGAGGTGTCAGATGGAGATGTAAGTGATGATACTATTGAATTTTTAACAGTTAAGATATTAAAAGTGTTAGATAGATTTCTATTTAATTCAGGAGAGGAATTTGCTTTATCTGTGATAAAAGAAAGTATCATTGTGAAAAATGAAAGTGAGCTTAAAAATTGTATTTTTGAAGAGATAGATCAAGAGGGTTTTAACCTTCCTGACTTTCCTGATATAGCTCTAAATGTAATTTCACACATATTAAACTCTAGGTCTAGAGTAATAATTCAGCATTTAAAGAAAGCTTCTGACATATATACATTATTTTCATTTTTGAAAGAAACGCCTGATATTCAAAAGGTTACAAGGAAAATATTTAGTTATGGAACTATTTGGTTGGATACCACGATTGTACTCCCTCTTTTGGTTGAATCAATTTACAAAGATGAAAAAACAAAAAAATTCACTGAAACCTTACTTCTTTTAAATGATAGTGGAATTAAATTAAAAGTAACTGAAGGTGTTGTAGATGAAATAATACAGCATATCAATTTGTCGAAGCATTGTTCTCGAACTTTAACTTCAGAATGGAGCGGTAGAATTCCATTTTTATATTATCATTATCTTGAGGAAGGGCATAACCCATCGGATTTTTCTTCTTTCATCGAGTTGTTTCATGGTGAAGAAAGAAAGTTCGACGATATGACAGATTATTTGAATAGATTTTTTAAAATTCAAGTTGAGTCATTGTATGATGCTAGTCAGGAAGTTGATGAAGATGTACGATTTTCTATAGAGTCAATGTGGAGAAGAGCACATGAAACCAGAAGATCAAATGTTAATTCAGATAGAAAAACAGAGCCCCACGTAACTGATATTTTAATTAGAAATGATGTTGAAAATTACCTTGGGGTTATTGGGAAGAGAAGAAAGGAAACCTCTTCTGAATTAGGTTATAAACACTGGTGGTTGACAACAGATAAATTGGCTTGGATGATAAGACGTGATATCAGAGAGAAAATTAAAAACCCTCCGTCTTCTCCATTGATGTCATTAAATTTTATATCAGTAATGCTTTCATTTAGTACCATTAGGCATAATATAAAAAAAGATGACAGGAGAACTTTACCTTTGTTTTTCAATATCGACTCTACATATTACATGCCTAAAGATTTAATTGATATTGCAAATGAAGTCAGAATGAATAATAAAGATAAACCTGAGCATATTATAAGACGAAAGGTTAGAGATGCTTGTGATCATATGAAGAGGCGATATGGTAAGTATGCATCTTCTGGTAATGATATAATGAATGAAATTTTGGATGTCAAATGAAAATGAGTCAATTATATGTATTAGTATGATTACCTAGGCCGTGAGCTGGGCACTCATCTGATAACGACATTTTGGCTCAGTTTCCGTCAGGCCTGCCGGAGTGTGAACTTGAGCAGAACGGTTTCAGTGTGCTCAGCGCTTTTGTGTCGAACATGGGCATTTGATGCATGACTTACGGTTGTAATAATTGTCTCGTTTCGGGTGTTTAAGATTTCCATGAATTAATAATACACAAAATCTTAAAAGAGTGTTATTTTTACACTTTCTGCATTCCCTGTAAAATCTGTATTACGGGTTGTGTTATAACCGGAAATTGAAAAAGCCGCATATGCGGCTTTTTTTTACGGTAAGTAAAACCAGATGGCATCAGGTTTTACTTAGCCATGAACCGTAAACTTCCCTGCGTCGCTCGAATGCCTCCCGTCCTCCCTCCATCACTGAAATAATGTGCTGTTGTACAAGAGGGGCATCCACGCCTCCACCGGCAGCCTGGATCTTTCCGTCTGAGTATTCACAGGCACAGACATTCTCTGCATCTCCCAGCACTGGAATATTGGCATTGTGAGTGGCAAAGATAAATTGCGTACGGGGTTTCATCGCCCGGATGATTTTAATCACGTCGTCATAAATTGTCTGATTGTCCAGGTCGTCTTCGGGCTGATCGATGATCACCACATCATTATCCTGCTGATTCAGAACAAACAGCATTAAAGCTGAGGCGCGCTGACCCAGCGAATGTTGTTCAAGGGGTTTGCCCCGGAATTCAATGGAGTAGGTATTAGGTATTTGCCAGGCAATCAGCGATTCAATCTGCTGTTTCAGATACTCGCTGAATGTCTCTGCAGAGCCGCTGATAATCCCCGGGAGTTTGTCCCTGTTCAGCCAGAGTTCACCAAAGTCTCTGAAGGTGTCAGCCACGGTCTGGTAGGTACTTTCCCGCAGCCGGCTGCCGGTAAAGGCCTCTTTCAGAACGGCCTGCATGGCTTTTTTGTCGTTTGCAAAAGACGCCACGATCTTCAGGGGCGAGTCGGCCTGGCTGATGCCGGCCAACACGGCTTCAATTTCCTTATATTCTTCCACCCACAGTTCATACAATCGGCTCAGCGCCTCTGTAAGACTTTTCTCCAGTAACGCCTGACTGCTTTCAGCCCGGGTCAGCTCGTCAATTTTCTGTTCCGCAAGTTCCAGCTCGGCCTTCAGCTTCAGAAAGTCAGCCGGATCGGCTTTTTCCACACCTGCCAGCCGCAGCTCTTCAGCCAGGCCACGCTCTATTTCGGCAAATTCCTCCGTCAGCGCCAGCTTTTTCTCCAGAAAAGCCTGCTGCTTCGTATCGAGTTCTGTGAGGAGCCGGCGGGCGCCGTCTACGATGGTGTTCAGGGAACCGAGGTGGGCCGTGAAGCGATCATATCCCGCACAGTAATCATCAATGTCTTCCTGGTTATGCGCTGACTCATATTTCTGCTCCTGCTTCAGCCCATCGAGAGTTTCCCTGATCCCGTCCTGCAGACTGTCCAGCGCCCGGGTTGCCCGTTCAGTGGTACTGCTGAGATAGCGCTCATCCCGTCCGAAGGTGGTCTGACGCGCCAGTTTTTCTTCCATACCGTGCTGGGAATAAAAGCGCAGGCGGAACTGTGCATCCTTCTCTTTCGCCTGCCATTCGGCGAGTGTTTCTCCTGATGTTTTCAGACGACGATACTCGCGTAACCTGTCGAGGACGACTTCATTCTGCTGCCGGATTTTGTTCCGCACGGCGGCCAGACGCTCCCCGACCAGTTTTTCAATCAGGTCGTATTCAAATCCCGCGCCGGTATTGGAGAGATCTTTCTGGCCAAAATACACCGGCTTGTGCAGAACCGTTTCCCGGAGCGCGACACCTTGCGTGGGCTGACCGTCAAAAATGACCTGCGGCTCCTGGCCGAAAATGCGAGTTATCTGATAGGCCCGCCCGAGACGGCACACGGCGTCTACGGTAATTTTCCCTCCGCTTTTGAGTAAATTACTGACCAGATTTTCTTTGTAATCGCGGTCAGAAGCCTTCTCACCAAACGGAATGTCCAGGGCATAACGGATCCCTTCAAGTATGGAGGATTTGCCGCTGCCGCGGATCCCAATCAGGGTGTTCAGTTCCGGAGATAATTTCACCACGGTTCCACCGAGCGAACCGGCTCCCTCGAATGCTATCTGGCGGATATGGCTGTGGATCAGAGCCGGTTTCTCCACGCTTACGCGATGGGGAAAATCTTGGAGCGCAAAGCGGACAGCTTCAAAACTGTAATGACCCAGTTTCAGATAGCTGGCGGCTTTTCTGGCACCAATATGATCCAGCGTTTTGGCATCGCATCCCTGGACTTCAGCAGGATAGCGCTTACCGAGCACGCCATGAATTTTGACCCGCAGGTCATGGGTCATCACCTTCTGAAATCCCGACACGCGCCGGCGGATAAGCTCGTTATCAAAAAGCTCCCCGATCCTGCCAGGGCTCAGCCCACCCCATAACCCGTTATGGGCCTCCACGTGGGCAAACACAATAAAGTAATCCCGTTCGTACCGGTCAAGGCGCTGGATGGTCTGTGTGATATTTTCTGTTGAACGGGCATTTTCGTTCTCAAAATTATCAACGCCCGCAAACGTGGCCGTCAGGAAACTTTCAATATGGTTTGTCTGCTGCGGATTGATGAACCACTCATCAGCAAACACCACGAGCGTGTGCACACCGGACTGGCCATCATTAACGGACAGCTCCACGCCGGGAAGCAGTTCCATGCCTTCACGGCGCGCGGCTTTACGCAGTGCCTTAAACTCGCCGGGATCAAATTTATTGTGATTGGTGATCACACCGACGCCCACTTCCGCCCCTTTAAGGGCACTGACGTAGTCGCGAATATATCTGTCGGATTCTCCGGCATAGCGAAATTCCTTATCTGCCCGGGTATGCAGGTGAAAATCCACCTTGACCCAGCAGGATCCATTCTCAAATACGGGATACATTCCTGATACCTTTATTAAGACGCTGATGAATGCCCGGAGGCTTAATAATATCATTTATAGTAGGGCGATCGCGTTCCGGCTTCATTTTATTTCCGTCACCGGTTAATCAATCTTTGATCTGAATCCTGGCCGCATTTAACTGGTGACGAATGAGCGCGGTCGGCATATTTTTCAGATGTGCGGATTTCAGCAACAGAAGATGATGATTATTGCACCCTGAACAATAGTGCCTATGTGGCAACAATAATAAATGATTATTGCTATTTTTGTATTAATTCCCTTCTTTTCACTCGCAGATCCGATTTCTGTGAGTTCCGGATCTGCTTTCCGGCCTCCGGTGCGCAGCGGCCCGGAAACACAAGATGTAGCGGTGTTACCAGCTGAGGATGACGCTATATGTTGTGTCCCTCCCCTGCCCCGCGACCGGCCGCTCACCACCGGAAAACGCCGCTTTGCTTATTCTCTCACCGTGGCACACTTCCGGAAACTTCGTAAAGCGCGAAAAGTCGGATCCGGACGGAACGGCCGTCCTGTAATTTAACGGCGTGGCTGTATGGCTGCTTGTTATCTCTAAGGTGATTATTTTGTATGTGAATTTCACGAAGTGAAATTAATGGCGACATAACAGTATGTTTCAGGCGGGCGTGAGTCAGCTGCATCCTTACGCTATACTGATATGCATATCATCAGTATGTATTCCGGAGTGCATTATGAAGCAGCGCATCACTGTCACCATAGACAGCGACAGTTATCAGTTACTGAAATCCGCAGACGTCAATATCTCCGCCCTGGTGAACAGGGCCATGCAGAATGAGGCCCGTCGTCTGCGTTCCGAACGCTGGCAGGCTGAAAATCAGGAAGGGATGGCCGAGGTTGCCCGCTTTATTGAGATGAACGGTTCATTCGCCGACGAAAACAGGGACTGGTGAGATGCAGTTTAAGGTTTATGCCTATAAAAGAGAGAGCCGCTATCGTCTGTTCGTGGATGTGCAGAGTGACATCATCGATACCCCCGGGCGACGGATGGTGATCCCGCTGGCCAGCGCCCGGCTGCTGTCGGATAAGGTTTCCCGTGAACTCTATCCGGTGGTGCACATCGGGGATGAAAGCTACCGCCTGATGACCACGGACATGGCCAGCGTCACGTCCTCCGTCACCGGGGAGGAAGTGGCCGATCTCAGCCACCGGGAAAATGACATCAAAAATGCGATAAACCTGATGTTCTGGGGAATTTGACAGCCTCCCCGCCCTGAAAGACATCGAGGATGTCAAAACGAAGCATTGCCGCAGAGCTTAACCCTCAGCATGAACTGCCCTCCGGAGCGGATGCCCTGCAGGCTTTCGCGGGGTCAGCTTAAACGAACGGTTCACACAAACACCCTTAAGTCAGTAAAAGGAAACCAGATGAACAGAACTGATGGCGAACCAGAGACAGACGTGATGGCCACCGCTTTCAGCACCATGCGCAAGTACGGCATGAATATCATCACCGCCACGCAGCATATGGATATTAATGCTTACGTGAAATCCGATCCGCGGATGCCGAGAACGCGGCTGCGTCGTTACCTGGGACAGTACGGCCTGCGCGGTGAGGCCCTGAGCGCGGAGGTAAGACGTATCGTCGCTGGCCCTGAACGACCAGATAACACGCTGAAAGCCGGAATCTTCTATACGTGGCCCTATGGCTGGGAGCCTGCGGATTTCACGCCAGTGATGAGGCGCATTTTCAAGGGAAAGCGCACCCGCCATGTGATGTTGTTTGATGAACTGCCTCAGCTGTTTGGCAAGAATGACTATTGAACCGGATACTATTTTTGAGGCGAGGTATGGGTACACCAACATTTAGCTCATTTAACGATGTGGTCCGGGAGCTTGAGGATGTATATGGCCACCAGGAGCTGTGGCTTTATTCTGGCCTTAATGAGGACAGCCCCATCGAGACAGCCCGCAGGCGTCAGAAATGGCGATCTCCAAAAATTCTCAAACGAAACGGCAGAATGGTGGCAGAACAATCAGGCCAGCCTGATTTCTGGGTGCTCACGGGTGACTACCATCTGCCGCAGTCTGAACACAGCGCTCCGCCGTGGAAAGCCTGCCTCATCAATAAGGTCTTTAAAGTGTATTGTTCACTTCACTGTTAGGGAAAAAAACATGACCGACTGTGTTACCCGGACTGGTGACGACAAAACAATGTGGCTCGTGACATTGCCGGAGATCATTACAAATAACAGTACCCGCCAGGAGGAAAATCTGGTCGTTATTCTGAGCAGGGAGGAATCGTGGGGGCCAACTTCTGACCATTTTCCCGACGGATTGTACCGGGTCTCCTGCATAATGACACTGTACCTTGCCGATACCGAACTGACGAAGACTCAGACTTTCACTGCAATCTACTGGCCTCAACAGAAGGCCCTGCATCTGTTTACAGATGAGTTCAGACTGGAACGCCGCCTGCAGGGACTCGGCCTGGGTAGCTGGATCACGCAGCAGTTTGTTCTCTGGGCCAGAGGCCTTCCGCCAGCAACCCTGGTTTTGCCGATTGAAATTTCCCGGGTTGATGAAGAAAACGAAGAAAACAAGATCCGGAGGGACAGGCTGTGGCACGCAATGGGTTTCCGGTTCCCGGCGGGGGAAACCAGCTCAATGCCGCTGCGGGCAGACGAACTGCAGTTGCCACGGGGCAGGTGCTCAACGCTCCGGGTGGAGCCCCTGGTATCCGCGGTACGCCGGCTGGAAGACTGTTATCGCGGGCTGCAGGAAAAAATCGTGCAGCTCGAAGGCAAAAAACGGTCGCAAAAACAGTTAATTACTTCACTTAAGAATCGTCCATTTTATCATCTGTTGCACAGGAAAGAGGGCCAGCTCCCGGACGAGAAATGTGACGCCCTGCCGCTGCGGGCAGAAAAACTGTCTCTGCCGCAGAGCGGGGATTCAGACCTGGAGGTGGCGCAACGGGCAACCGGGGTCATCCGGCTGGCTACCCTGTGTGCTCAGTCGCAGAAAAGAATCCTGGAGCTGGAAAGGGAGCTTGCCTCGCAAAGTGAGGAGCTCGTTGACCTGCAGGCACATCCCTTTTTTAACCTGCGGGATAAATACCGCGGCCAGATCCTGTTCTGGGGATGGGGGATGGGTTTTCTGTGCTTTATCTACTGGATGTTGGTGTCATGAATGTTCCCGTTCCATAGCCACCCACTGAAGAGGAGTGAAACCTGTGCCCGAAAATATCGTGTCTACCGTCATTGACGGGGTAGTTTTGTTTGTGACTTCGTCTGTTTTCTGGCTGGCCGTCGCTGGCTGGTTAGTCATCCTGACTCCGGTAATATTACGAAGAAAATTCTCGGCAAAGAAAAAAATTAACAGAAATTATGAATAACCTGGTTCCAGTTGGATCTCCGGCATCTCCCGGAACATTGCTCCCGGTGGCCATCGATTACCCTGCCGCCCTCGCCCTGCGCCAGATGGCGCTCGTGCAGGATGAACTGCCGAAATACCTGCTGGCGCCGGAAGTCAGCGCCCTGCTCCATTACGTGCCGGATCTTCACCGCAAGATGCTGCTGGCGACGCTGTGGAACACCGGCGCGCGCATTAATGAAGCGCTCGCGCTGACCCGGGGGGATTTTTCGCTGGTGCCGCCGTATCCGTTCGTGCAGCTGGCCACGCTCAAGCAGCGCACCGAGAAAGCGGCCAGGACGGCAGGTCGTGCCCCCGCAGGCAGTCAGGTCCATCGTCTGGTTCCCCTTTCCGATCACCACTATGTCAGCCAGCTGCAGATGATGGTGGCCACCCTGAAAATTCCGCTGGAAAGACGAAACAAGCGCACCGGCAGAATGGAGAAGGCACGTATCTGGGAGATCACAGACCGTACCGTGCGCACCTGGCTTAGCGAAGCGGTGGAGGCCGCAGCGGCCGACGGGGTGACGTTCTCAGTACCGGTTACCCCCCATACGTTCCGTCACTCCTACGCGATGCATATGCTGTACGCCGGCATACCTCTGAAGGTTTTGCAGAGCCTGATGGGCCACAAATCGATCAGTTCCACGGAGGTCTATACGAAGGTGTTTGCGCTCGATGTCGCGGCACGGCACCGGGTGCAGTTTGCTATGCCGGAAGCTGAAGCTGTTGCGTTGATAAAAAAGTTAACCCCAAACCAATCTACATAGGTCAACTATGGGTAATACCCCAGGTTTCGACCTAAAGTAGTTCTTGTGTGGGAAACAGTCCAAGCTTAATGGGGGCTTATCCAGCCTCACTTTTTACAGCTTTCAATCACATTAATTATGTTCAGAAAGGCCCTCATTGCCCTAAAGAAAAAAAATGCAGCCATGAAAATAAGGAATAATTGAGATACAACTCCTGCTAAATCATGGTTGCTACCAGCCACTGATAGCAACGTAAATAGTAATGCAAGCGAAAAATGTAAGGCGATTGTAGTATTTGAATTCATGTATATCCCCTTATGTATAGGACTGAGGCCATCCGCAAATTTTCACTATCGCGAAGTTGTTGCCTCGATATAAAAGGTGTTACCACCCTGAACAAGATAACAAGATAACAAGATAACAAGATAACAAGATAACAAGATAACAAGATAACAAGATAACAAGATAACAAGATAACAAGATATTATCGTTGTTTCGCTTCTGCGATTAATCTGGATATCTCTGTTTTTGATAAACTTTTTAGTGCCTCTACCGCTGCCCTGACTACGTCAGAACGATTCACTCTGCTTTTACCTGAAATCATTTCACCCGCTATAAGATCATCAATGTCTTTTAAGTTTTCTTCAAAAAAGGAAATGCTCACTGGTTTTGCTTTACTTACAGCCAATGGTCTCTCTGAAGTCACTTTGGTATTATCAATACCAGCAGTACCACCGTTAATAAACGCTGCCTCATCACGAGATGGAGTATTTGCTCTATTTCTCACAGAATAACCTCTTTAACTAACGATTCGATTTCTTGTTGTGCTTTGTCATTTTGCGTTTCAAAAATTGTCATTGATTCTGCCCAGGCATCTCGATGCGCTTTTCGATCACAAACTCGGGAACTAGCCAGACGCATTTCAGGATAATCCTTGAGTACGTCAGCTGCCTGATTTGCTTCATTGACAAACATGTTCGTGGGCGTCATGTTTAAAACGAGATATCCCCGGACGTCCTCATTAAAATCTTTTGCTGCTGTAAAAACAGAGCATGTATGAGGCACTACATCCAGGTCCATCTGAGAAGGCCGCAACGGAGAAATGAATACGTCAGCGGCCATCAACCCACTACGCATTTCTGCACTGTCGCGGCCAGCACAGTCTGCGATGACAAAGTCATAAGATTTCTCGTGTTCCTTTAGCATGGCTTTGATGTTGCCTGTTGCGCCAGTAACCGGAATATGGGGAAGATCTTCAGGACGATTGTTGTACCAGGTCAATACAGATTTCTGGTCATCTGCGTCGACAATGATCACTCTATTGCCCAGTGACATCAGATACGCAGCTATAGATACCGCCAGTGTACTTTTACCAACCCCACCCTTTTGACTACCCAATACTATTATCATCATAGCCTCATATTAAATTGTTAAGTTAACAACTTAATATTGCCAAACAGGCGACAATATTGCAATTTCTTTATTAAGTTAATATCTTGTTAAGTTGTTAACTGTGTGATTTATAACTGAATTGTTTTTGTATCTTAACAAATTAGTAAGATGTTAGGATAACAAGATAACAATATAACAAGATAGCAAGATAACAAGATAACAAGATAACAAGATGGCAAAGTGGTGCCTTTATCCGAAATCCCCATAGAACCACATAATGCGGCTTTCAACTCCAGGCTACCTTTAGGGAGGGTAGTATCAACCAGTTATGACCGCGTGAAGCAAAAAGTGGGGCGTAGTGGGAAGCCTTTGAATCTTCGGTGTGTCGAAGTGGGGAGTCGGTGAGACAAATTTGGTAAAAGGTGGTGAGAAGCGGGATAGCTTCTCACTTCTATCCAAAAAGGTGTGTTGAAGTGGGAAGGTGCGTAAGTATATAC
>NZ_JBRIQR010000067.1:0-12209 GCF_052983755.1 Enterobacter sp. CFEC122
TTCCCTTTCAGTGATCTACTATTCCGCGCATCTATTTAGTTGCTGTGAAACGTTCAATTTAGGGACAGGACTCCGGGTTAAGAATACTGGTGAATCACATAAAGCAAATGATCATGCACATGATCAGCAGGCTCATAATCACAAGAAATGCAGTGATGATCATTCCCATGAAGGTCATAACCATGAAGGCCATAACCATGAAGGCCATAACCATGAAGGCCATAACCATGAAGGCCATAATCATGATGCCCATAGCCATGGCGGCGAAGGGCATTCGCATGATGAGCATAATCATAAGGGATGTAACCATGCTCATGCCGCGCAAGAGCATTCTCATGAAGGCCACGATCACGGCCATGAGGGGGATTGTTGCTCCGCTGCTCCAGAACAATTGAGTAGCCTAGGGGGCTCGCAGGTTGTGGCTGGTGGATTACGGACAGAAATTCGCATTATGCAGATGGATTGTCCTGTTGAAGAAAATCTTATCAAAAAGAAACTGGGTGGAATGAGCGCTGTTAAAGAGCTTGATTTCAACCTGATGCAGCGTGTTTTGACTGTAACCCATACACCGGATTCGCTTGAAGCTATCATGGCTGCAATTCGCTCGTTGGGATTCGCGCCAGAAGTCTCTGATAATACTAGCGGCAAGAAAAATACCCAGGAGAAAAAAAAGCCCTGGTGGCCATTAGCTCTTGCTGGCGTAGCTGCTCTTGCAGCCGAAGTGATGCACTGGGCTGATATGCCTGACTGGCTAGAAGCTGGGTTGGCTTTGATAGCAGTGCTTTCTTGTGGTCTGACAACCTACAAAAAAGGTTGGATTTCGATTCGCAATGGCAACTTGAATATCAATGCACTAATGAGTATTGCCGTTACTGGGGCTTTGGTCCTTGGGCAGTGGCCAGAAGCGGCGATGGTTATGGTGTTATTCACCATTGCCGAGCTGATAGAAGCCAAATCACTTGATAGAGCCAGAAATGCAATAGGTTCCCTGATGAACCTGACTCCTGAAACTGCAATGGTCCAACAAGCTGATGGAACATGGCAGGAAGTTGACGCCAGTAGCGTACAACCGGGCAGTATTGTCAGGGTAAAACCAGGTGAACGAATTGGTCTCGACGGAGAAATCGTCAAAGGCCAAACCACCATTAACCAAGCTCCAATTACAGGTGAAAGTATGCCTGTCGATAAAATTGCGGGCGATGCTGTATTTGCTGGAACAATAAATCAGTCAGGCTCTTTTGAATATAAAGTCACTGCAGCTGCAAATAATACAACCCTTGCTCGCATCATTCATGCCGTTGAGCAGGCGCAAGGCGCCAAAGCAGCTACCCAACGTTTTGTTGACCGCTTTTCCCAGATTTATACCCCCGTCGTTATGGGTATTGCTGTTGCGGTTGCTGTATTGCCACCATTGTTTGGGGCAGGAACATGGCAGGAGTGGATCTATAAAGCTTTAGTTATGCTTGTCATTGCGTGTCCATGTGCCCTGGTTATTTCTACGCCAGTAACGATTGTTAGTGGACTTACTGCAGCTGCTCGCAAAGGGATTCTCATTAAAGGCGGTGTTTATCTTGAGCAGGGACGTAAGCTAAAAGCCCTTGCGCTGGATAAAACAGGAACTATTACCTATGGGAAACCAGTACAAACCGACGTAATGGTATTCAATGGGTGGAGCGAGCGTGAAGTTCGTACTACTGCAGCTAGTCTCGCTAGTTACTCTGATCACCCTGTTTCACTGGCAATTGTGAATGCTTCTGCTGATTTGAAAAAGCAGGATGTTGACAGCTTTGAAGCGATTGTTGGGCGAGGTGTGCATGGCGCGATTACAGGTAAGGATTTTTACCTTGGTAACCTGCGTTTGACTGAAGAACACTTTAATTGTCCATCAGAGATTAAAGCAACAGTACAAAGGCTGGAAAGCCAGGGTAAAACAGTTATTTTACTCAATGATGGTAAGCAAGTGCTTGGGTTGTTCGCTGTTGCTGATACTGTTAAAAACAGCAGCCGTGAAGCGATTGAACAACTTCATGAACTTGGCGTTAAAACTATTATGCTGACTGGTGATAACCCACATACAGCTAAAGCAATCGCATCTCAGGTTGGAATCGATGAGGCTCGAGGGAATCAATTGCCAGAAGATAAACATCGTGCAGTTGAAGAGCATTCACGGATTGGAATCACTGGGATGGTTGGTGATGGTATCAATGATGCACCGGCTCTGGCTGCAGCTGATATCGGTTTTGCTATGGGCGCAATGGGTACTGATACGGCGATTGAAACTGCAGATGTAGCCTTAATGGATGATGACCTGCGTAAAATCCCAGCCTTTGTAAAATTATCCCGACAAACGTACAGCTTACTCGTGCAAAATATCAGCCTCGCTCTAGGTATTAAAGCCGTATTCCTTGTACTCACGCTCATGGGAATGGGAACTATGTGGATGGCTGTATTTGCTGATGTTGGTGCCAGTCTTCTGGTTGTGGCAAATGGCCTGAGGTTATTACGAAAATAAAGAGTTGGGTCCCTGAGTTCTTCATGGATGACAGACTCAGAGACCGTATTCTGGTTTGAATATATTCATAGAATATGGTTTGGGGGGAGAGAATGGACACCAGGAAATATTCTGAAAGTGTTGTCAAAGATATTTTGCAGTGGGTTGAAAGTTCATTGAATACAACCTTGCCAGTAGAATTTATTGCTGAGAAGTCTGGGTATTCACGATGGCATTTTCAACGTTTGTTTAAACAGACGACCGGTGTTGCGCTGGGTGAATATGTTCGTGCTCGTCGATTATCATGTGCTGCGATTGATCTGAAATTGACTTCCAGAACAGTCCTGGACATTGCACTTCAGTATGGTTTTAATTCGCAACAAACTTTCACGAGAGCTTTTAAAAACAAGTTTCATCTTCCTCCCGGTCGGTACCGCAAGCAAGGGAATTGGAATTTATCAGCGCTGTGTCCATCTTTACTTTCAGACTATGAGGAGAGATATGCCAATGTTAGTTAATGACCCCGTATTAATTTCTATGATAGAAGAACTGACTGATAAGTATAATAAAATGCAGGATTTTTTAATCGATGATGAACCTTGTATTGATATCGTACGGTCGGTGTATGAGTTGGAGTGTACAGTTAGTGAATTCAAAAAAAGAATTATACTTCAACATATTTCCTATTGCCATTCAGATGAATGTGATGACCCTGACCTGCATGTCGCCTTAATTGACAATATAAAAAACATACTTGACTATCTTGAATAATTTTACAAGAAGGGCATTAGGCTTTCTTAAAACCATTTGTGTTTTGGATGAATAAATATTTTTAATTCACTGATTTCCGTATGGTCTCAACCATAAAGAATATGATGGTAACTAACCCGGGTCAGTCAGTGCGACTCATGCAAGATGCTTGATGTGTATATCGTATAAAATCTTGACCCTATATCAACTTCATGGTTTTTAATGGAACCAAGTCGAGAGTAGCGAGGACGATGAACAGAGCAATAGGGGGAATCATCAATGGAACCTTGTTGCGGACGTTCTGCCTAGTCGCTAGAGCAAACAGAGGTCTCCATGATCAAGCAAAAAACTATCAAGAATATTGTTGAATTAAACGGTATTGGCTTGCATAGCGGTAAAACCGTTAACATGAAAATCATGCCTGCTGGTGCCGATAGTGGCATACGGTTCCGTAGAACAGATGTAACTCCTGTTGTTGATATTCAGCTCCGTGCCGATCAGATTCATGACACTATGCTGGCAACAAGCATTATCAACCCTCAGGGAGTTCGAGTTTCAACAATCGAGCATTTCCTTTCTGCGGTGTCTAGCATGGGGCTTGATAACCTCTTGGTGGAGCTCGATGCTCCAGAACTTCCCATTCTCGATGGGAGTGCCAGAGGATTCATAGACTCAATAATGCACGCTGGTTTGATAGAGCAGTGTGCGCTAAAAAAATATCTTCTGATAAAAAAAACGGTTTCCGTAAAAGATGGCGACAAATGGGCTCTTTTGCATCCAGACTCAAAGTTCTCGATCGATTTTATGATTGATTTTAAGCATCCCTTGATTTCTGCTGAGACTAATAGATTAAATATTGAAGTGTCGAAAGAAAACTATATTAGCGAGATTGCTGATGCCAGAACTTTCGGATTTGTTCGTGATGTAGAACTTCTACAACAAAAAGGTCTTGGGTTAGGGGCAAGTTTGAACAATGCGATAGGGCTTGATGAATATAGCGTTCTGAATCCGGAAGGTCTGCGATTTAATAACGAACTTGTGCGACATAAAACACTGGATGCGATTGGAGACCTCTTTGTATCAGGCCATAATATTATTGGCGCCTACCATGCTTATAAGTCAGGGCATGCATTAAATAATAAGTTGATGCTTGCACTGTTGAATGATGTCGAATCATGGGAATTAGTGAGTGTTGGTGAATATAAAAATGATGCCACTAGAGAAACCATCCTTTCTAAACCCAAAGAAGAGTGTTTTGAGTCATTAAGTATGTGGTCATAAGGGATATGAGTATGTTCGTCACATCTGGTTTTTTACACAGCTTATCTTGATGATTTTTTTCTTGACCTTACCACCACGGGAAGGTCTAGGCTGGATATCGACTAAGTCTTGATGAGCCAAACGGTAACCGTATCACTACGTATGCAAGGTAAGAGTGTCAGAAACGACGTCATTTGAAACTGGATCTGATATTAACAGAATACATTTTGGGAGGTAAGGATGAACATTGGTGATGCTGCCCGGTTATCCGGAGTTTCCGCCAAAATGATCCGCTATTACGAAGAGGCGGGATTAATACCGGAAGTTGCAAGAACTGCAGCCGGGTATCGGATGTACAGCGATATTGATGTGTACAAATTGCATTTTATACGTCGATGTCGGGAGTTAGGTTTCTCTCTGGCGCAAACAGGAGAACTTCTCTGTCTTTGGGGTAACCATTCGCGCCAAAGCGCTGATGTGAAAAAATTAGTCGAGTCACACATCCGCGAGTTGACTGTAAAAATTCAAGAATTTCAGCGTATGGCATCAATACTTACAACGCTTTCTGATTGCTGTGCAGGGGATGATAAGCCTGAATGCCCTATTTTGCGTGCACTGTATCTTGCAGATGTTAACGGTTTGCAGGAATCAGATTCTGGCCCTGAAATTACTTAGCCGCTACCCATATATGACAGTAATTTCAACTGAAATTACGCCCACAAAACAAGATGATATTAACATTAATTGGGTTAGTAATTCTTGGGTGAAAAGAAAGCAATGTGGTTTTTAAAATATATTAACTGTTTTTAGTAGTGAGGTTTACAATGTCAGATATTATTCCCGGATATTGCACACTTTGCCGTTCGCGTTGCGGGACGTTGAATGAAGTAGCAAATGACCACCTGATCAAGGTACGGGCCAACCCTGAACATCCTAATGGTAAGGCCATGTGTATGAAGGGCAAAGCGGCACCTGAGCTGGTGGACAGCGCAAATAGAATTCTGTACCCGATGAAGAGAACCCATCCTAAAGGTGCCGAGAACCCGGGCTGGAAACGTATAAGTTGGGAAGAGGCTATGTCAACGATAGCCGGACAACTGGAAAAATTTAAACGAGAGAACGGAGCTGAATCTGTCGCTTTCGGTTTTACGAGCCCAAGCGGTACCCCCCTCAGCGATGCAATTGAATGGTTAGAGCGATTTGTTCGTATCTATGGCAGCCCAAACACCAGCTATGGAACTGAAATATGTAACTGGCATAAAGACGTTGCACATCGATGGACCTTTGGCTGCGGCATCCCTGTTGCTGACTATTCCCATGCCGATCTTATCCTTCTTTGGGGGCATAACCCCGCGAATACTTGGCTTGCCCAGGCTAGCGCGATTGGTACTGGTCGAAATAACGGTGCAAAACTGATCGTCGTGGATCCTCGCCCGACACCTTTAGCGAAAGAAGCAAATGCCTGGCTTGATGTCAATCCTGGAACTGACGGTGCATTAGCTTTGGGGTTAAGCCATCTCCTGGTAGAAAGAAACCTGTTTAATCATGAGTTTGTTCGAAACTGGACTAATGGTCCTTTGTTGGTTCGAAATGATAATGGTTATTTTCTTCGGGAAAAAGATATTAACCCACTTGCCATCAGTAATCGCTATACAGTTTGGGACGAACACAACCAGCAAGTCACATTTATCGATTCCGAGACTCGAACTGAAGAAACGCTGACGCCTACAGCTGCACTTGAGGGTAATGTTGAAGTTGCAATAGCTGATGGTGCAAAAATTTCCTGCCAAACGGCGTTTTCATCTTTTAAAGATATGTTGGCTAATTATGACCCAGAAAACGTAAGCCGTATCACCGGGGTATCTGTTGCATCAATTGAAGCCGCTGCGAGTTTGATTGCCGGGGCCAAGAAAATCGCCTACCACAGCTGGTCTGGAGTGGCACAACACACTAATGCCACCCAAACAGAACGTGCGATTGCGACACTGTATGCTTTAACCGGTTGTTTCGATCAGGAAGGATGTAATCGAATCTATGCCAGCCACCCGGTGAATGTGGTTAATTCACCGACACTGATGCCAAAATCACAATGGGATAAAGCATTAGGTCTTGAAGAAAGGCCTATCGGGCCGCCTTCACAAGGTTGGGTTCATTCTCAGGATATCTGGCATTCAGTATTAGAAGGTACACCCTATAAAATTCGCGGGTTAATTGGCTTTGGTGCCAACATATTACTTTCACAAAGTGATACTTCTCTCGGACAACAGGCGCTTGAGGCACTTGAGTTTTATGCCCATGTAGATTTGTTTGAAACGCCTACATCAAAGTATGCTGATATCCTTCTGCCAGTAAACACTGCCTGGGAGCGCGAAGGCCTAAGAACCGGGTTTGAAAGTAGTGCTGCTGCTCAGGACCACATTCAGTTGAGAAAAAAAATGGTCTCTCCGCGCGGTGAAAGCCGTTCCGACCTTGAGATTGTTTTCGATCTTGCATGCCGGTTAGGAATGAATGAAGCGTTCTTCGACGGCAATATTGAGGCAGCCTGGAATTATCAACTAGAACCATTAGGTTTGACTGTTGAGATGCTCAGAAATAAGCCAGAAGGTTACGATATCCCGCTTGAGCATAAAGTCAGAAAATATGCTTTCAGAGACCCAAATAGTGGATATCTGGCAGGTTTCAATACAGAAACAAAACGTGCAGAGTTTTACTCTGAGATCCTTCATCGCTATGGTTACAATCCTTTACCTGAGTATGTACAGCCGCAAGAATACCAGCGCAACGATCCTGATTATCCACTAATGCTGACATCCGTTAAAAGCGGATTCTTCTGTCATAGCCAACATCGAAGCCTGACTAGCCTACGAAAAAAAGCACCTTATCCAACGGTAGACATTTCGGCAGCTCTGGCTGACGAAGAAGGTATCAAGACGGGGGATTGGGTAGAAATTGAAACGAGAGCAGGTCTTGCTCGATTTAGAGCAAAAGTGGAAGCCAAACTCTCTCATGAAACTGTAATTGCTGAGTTTGGGTGGTGGCAGGCTTGTCCTGATTTTGGCAAACCTTCATACCCGGTTAAAGGTGAGTACAGTAGCAATTACAATAGCTTAATCAGCGGTGATAGCTATGATCCAGTCAGCGGTGCTTTACCTTTGCGTTCATTCCGCTGCCGCATTCGCCGCTTGAATGATTTTGAGCTGATAAGACGCCCCTGGGAAGGTCGTAAAACATTCAAAGTCATTGAACTGAAAAAAGAAGCAGATAATGTTACGACAGTTACCTTCCAATCGAATAGTGAAGGCTACTTACCTGATTATGAACCGGGCCAGCATATCACTGTTAGCTGTTGTCCGATGAGCGATTCTGAAGAGATCGTTACCCGGGCGTATT
This sequence comes from Enterobacter sp. CFEC122, assembly GCF_052983755.1. Classification (NCBI taxonomy): domain Bacteria; kingdom Pseudomonadati; phylum Pseudomonadota; class Gammaproteobacteria; order Enterobacterales; family Enterobacteriaceae; genus Enterobacter; species Enterobacter sp. CFEC122. The sequence continues at coordinate 7,892 of NZ_JBRIQR010000067.1, forward strand.
CGCTGACAGGCCCTGCGTTTGTTCATGACCGTAAAACCTATTCCATTTCTGTCCGTCATCAGAAAGCGACTGATGAGAAAGGTGAATATGTAGAAGGAATAATGTCATCCTACATAAACACGCATTTGCAGATAGGCAAGGATGTTGAACTTACGCCTCCTGGGGGGAATTTCATTGTCCCGCTCAATGCCGTCCAGCCTGTCGTAATATTTGCTGGCGGTATTGGAATTACTCCATTCATTTCCTATCTGGAGTCTATTAACCCCCAAGCGGAAGGTCCGGAAATCTGGCTTTTCTATGCTAATCAAAATAGTAGGCTACATGCGTTTAAGAAAAGAATTGCGGAGCTAAATGCGTCTATTGACAGGCTTAAAGTAATTAATATCTACAACCAGCCCCTCGACTGTGATATTCCAGGATTGGATTATGATAGAGCTGGTTATGTTGGTGCGGGAGATGTCGAGGCATATCTTATTGAGAATAATGCTCGTTATTACATGTGTGGTCCGCAGCCTATGATGGATGCGATATCCCGAGGGCTTCAGGAGAGAGGTGTACCTGCATTTGCTATTTTCTACGAGATATTTCGTTCTCCGACAAAAATAAATAATGATCCCTCATTACGTCATAAAGTAATTTTTGCAAAATCAGGAAGAGAAGAGATCTGGACCACGGATAAAGGTACTCTGCTGAATTTTGGAGAAAAACTTGGGATTAAAATGCCTAGTGGTTGTCGTGTTGGACAATGTGAAAGCTGTTCAACTAAGGTGATTGCCGGGAACGTGCAGCATCTGAATGGTGTGGAACCCTCTGATGAGGGTGCATGTTTGACATGCCAGTGCATTCCTGCCGGTGATATCACTATTGATGCCTGAGATAGGTATTAGCATCCTTTACATCAGGCCATTTTAGTGGTCTGATGTTATTCAATGGATAACGCTATGTTTTAAAGACATTTTTAATTATTTTGCGCCAATCCAACTCAATAACCGATTTAATGAATTATTTCAGTGCGATCTTCATGAATTTTTATCATCCTCCCCCTTACCTTCAAGTTACTGCAAGTCTTAGCCTGTAAGAAATTACTACAGTCACCAGTTTCGGATTGGCCGAGGAGTTTTAGTGAATGAAAGGCTTGCAATGATAAAATTGAAACTTCATTGTTTTTCTGCATCGAGCCTAAAAAAATGACCGGGTATCCCTGAGCACAAAACCAGCCATCCACTCGATACATACCGGAAACGCGTTGATAACCGCGCTGCCATGGATGCCATATTCTTCTTCCTCAGGACTGGTTGTCTGAACGCCACCGGGATATGTTCATCGAGTTCTGCACACCGGCGCTTTAAGGAGTGGCACGATTCAGGCATTTTTGAGCGCTTCTGGCAGAACGGTTTGCTTGCCTGCGAGCATCTGGACAGCATTGACTGGTCCTGGTTGTCGATGGACGGTTGTATGACCAAATCGCCGCTGTCAGGAACAAAAAACAGGTCGCAATCCTAAGGACAAAGGGAAACAAGGTGTAAAGCGCAGCCTGCTGACGGACGCCAGGGGGCTTCCTCTGTCGCTGGTCGTCGCAGCAGCGAACACGCACGACATCAAATTGGTTGCGGATACGCTCGATGCCCTTCAGGCGGGGCATCCGGGGGGAAACTCAGGCTCTGTCTGGACAAAGGTTACGAAGCTGGATGGCTGAAAACGTATCTGCAGAGTCGCCGTTACGAGCCACATATTCAGTCCCGTAAAGAGGAGTCTGACGCCAGTAAAAACAGGGACTTCAAAGCCCCTCTCTGGGGCGTTGAGAGGACTCATAGCTGGATGAATCGCTTTCGCCGGGTTCTGACCCGATGGAAAAAGAAGGGGCTTTGTTGAATAAATCGTAAGCGTACAGCGTGAACCGTCTGGTCATAATCTGAAGCATCCGACAAAGTGGTGTCCACCAAATAAGTAGTGGGAACCAAAGTGTCAGATATGCAGAAAAATATGACTCCCGGCAGGCGTAAAGGCTGCCCTAATTATTCTCCTGAGTTTAAACAGCAACTCGTTGCTGCCTCCTGCGAACCCGGGATATCCATCTCAAAACTGGCGCTTGAAAATGGCATTAATGCCAATCTGCTCTTTAAATGGCGCCAGCAGTGGCGCGAGGGAAAGCTGCTATTACCTTCCTCTGAGAGTCCTCAGTTACTTCCTGTGACTCTCGATGCCACCGCCGTACAACCAGAACCGCCCGCTGAGGACTCAGAGCTCAGCATCAGCTGTGAGGTAACGTTCCGGCACGGGACACTCCGCCTCAACGGCACTGTCAGCGAAAAGCTTCTGACTCTGCTGATACAGGAACTGAAGCGATGATCCCGCTACCAACAGGCACCAAAATCTGGCTGGTTGCCGGTATTACCGATATGAGAAACGGCTTCAACGGGCTGGCTGCAAAAGTGCAGACGGCGCTGAAAGACGAACCGATGTCCGGCCATGTCTTCATCTTCCGGGGCCGCAGCGGCAGTCAGGTTAAACTTCTGTGGTCCACCGGCGACGGGCTGTGCCTGCTGACCAAACGGCTGGAGCGCGGGCGCTTCGCCTGGCCGTCAGCTCGCGATGGCAAAGTGTTCCTGACCCCGGCGCAGCTGGCAATGCTGCTGGAAGGCATCGACTGGCGACAGCCGAAGCGGTTGCTGACCTCCCTGACCATGCTGTAGGCTTCTTTATCCTGGTTGTCGCAGAATAAGCCTGGTAAAATGCTGGCTTATGAATGACATCTCTTCTGACGACATCCTTCTGCTGAAACAGCGCCTTGCCGAACAGGAAGCGCTGAACCGTGCCCTGCTGGAAAAGCTGGCAGACCGGGAGCGCGAAATAGACCATCTGCAGGCGCAGCTGGATAAACTTCGCCGGATGAACTTCGGCAGCCGTTCTGAAAAAGTCTCCCGCCGTATCGCACAAATGGAAGCCGATCTGAACCGGCTTCAGAAAGAGAGCGATACGCTGACCGGTCGGGTGGATGACCCGGCAGTACAGCGCACTCTGCGTCAGACCCGCACCCGCAAACCGTTCCCCGAATCACTCCCCCGCGATGAAAAACGCCTGCGGCCAGCGGGTTCCTGCTGCCCGGAGTGTGGTGGTGCGCTGAGTTACCTGGGTGAGGATGCCGCTGAACAGCTGGAGCTGATGCGCAGCGCCTTCCGGGTGATCCGGACCGTACGGGAAAAACATGCCTGCACAAAATGTGATGCCATCGTGCAGGCCCCCGCGCCTTCGCGCCCCATTGAGCGGGGTATCGCCGGACCGGGGCTGATGGCCCGCGTGCTGACCTCAAAGTATGCAGAGCACACACCGCTGTATCGTCAGTCTGAAATATACGGTCGCCAGGGCGTGGAACTGAGCCGTTCACTGCTGTCGGGCTGGGTGGATGCATGCTGCCGGCTGCTGTCCCCGCTGGAGGAGGCGCTTCAGGACTATGTCCTGACTGACGGTAAACTCCATGCCGATGATACCCCGGTCCAGGTGCTGTTGCCGGGCAATAAGAAGACGAAGACCGGGCGGTTGTGGACGTATGTTCGTGATGACCGCAACGCCGGGTCAGCGCTGGCACCGGCGGTGTGGTTCGCCTACAGCCCCGACAGAAAAGGCATCCATCCGCAGACCCATCTTGCGGGGTTCAGCGGTGTGCTACAGGCGGATGCGTACGCCGGGTTCAACGAGCTGTACCGCGATGGCCGGATAACGGAAGCCGCCTGCTGGGCTCACGCCCGCCGTAAAATCCACGATGTGCACGTTCGCACGCCGTCAGCCCTGACGGAGGAAGCCCTGAAGTGTATCGGCGAACTGTATGCCGTGGAGGCGGAAATAAGAGGAATGCTGGCGGAACAACGGCTTGCTGAACGTCAGCGGAAAACGAAACCGCTGCTTAGTACCCTGGAAAGCTGGTTGCGTGAAAAAATGAAAACGCTGTCGCGACACTCGGAGCTGGCAAAGGCGTTCACGTACACCCTGAACCAGTGGCCGGCCCTGACGTACTATGCAGAAAACGGCTGGGCCGAAGCCGATAATAACATCGCTGAAAATGCGCTGCGGATGGTCAGTCTGGGTCGTAAAAACTGGTTGTTCTTCGGCTCAGACCACGGTGGTGAGCGGGGAGCGTTGCTGTACAGTCTGATCGGGACGTGCAAACTGAACGGCGTGGATCCAGAAAGCTACCTTCGCCATGTCCTTGACGTCATAGCTGACTGGCCGGTCAACCGGGTCAGCGAGCTGCTACCCTGGCGCATCACACTGCCAACTGAATAACACATCCCCGTCAATACGGTTCTCGCTGTACGCTTAC
>NZ_JBRIQR010000068.1:0-10938 GCF_052983755.1 Enterobacter sp. CFEC122
CGCGATTATTATGGTGAAGATAGACTCATCGCGTTCGCCTTTAAGTATTTTATACCGCGTAATTAAACTGTCGTTTTTCATGTAGCATCCGTTATAGTTATTAAAGTCCTGCATTAGAAGTTGTTATTTGCCGAAGTTACCTTGTATGAGTTAACTGTGGATCCAAAAATACAAAATATAAGCTGTGCCAATTGAAAGGATTAGAAAAGCACAGTTACTAATAAAATCTACTAATGCTTGTAGCTTCTTTATTCTCACAATTGCTGGACCGTGTTCAGTAGAGGTACTACTCAGCCCTTTTGTTCTGGCACTCTCTGCTTTTCTGAAAAAATTGTAATGCAATCCTGACCGCAAGCAAAACCATGCCAAACCAGTCGTTATTACGATATTTATGTAGAAAGCATATTGAATCATTTGTTCAGTTTCGAAGCTTTCCATTGAAAACCCTTTGTTGAAATGTTGAATAAAATTATTTTTAGTAAATGTAAGCAATAAATAGAACGAATATTAATAGTGAAAGATGCAATGCCAACATCTGCTTATGATGCCTTATGAGGATTTCTTCCTTCGCATTCATTAAATCGTACATCTCATCAATATTTTTATTGCTGGTATATTCGAGACGTTCATCACGAAGTAATTTGAACTTTACCAATACGACAAGTGATTTAATAATAAAGCTCGTAAGCATAACAGTTATAGACAAAAATAAAAAATAGGCCAAATTCATATATCACTCCATGGAGATTAATAGAAAAATTTATAATAAGTAATCTCATAGAGCATTACTTGAATCTTCTTCCCATACTAAGGACTCACCGAGAAACTTAGTTAAAGATGATTTGGCATACTGTGGTTCGGAAAAAAAACGTGGGAACCAGCCGTCAAAGCTTTGGGTACCATTGTGACGATTTTCAGGCGAGACTGATAAGCGGTACCCGTCTTCGTAAGGTGAAATGCTAAATGTGTATCCATCATCTGTCTTTGAGATCAGCGTTTTGCATGTCATATGACTGTTTGCTCACAAAGTTACTTTTCTAAGATATCGAAAAGTGTGGATTAGATCATCATTCAGATAGTCTTTTCATCACAAACTTTCCTGCCCACATTATCACAATTATAAAGGTAATAAAACCGATCTGCTCCCAACGTAAATTGGTTTGCTGTTCGGAATCATCCAAATGAATTGCATAAATGTAACATCCGAAGGTAAGCGTGAGTGGAACAACAAGCATCCCTACCTTTTTAGTAATATTTCCAATAAACCACCAATAAAGAACCCAGGAAATAATAGAAGAATAAAAAATTGCTTCTGAAACTATCATATGTAACCTCTTGAATTAGTCGATGCTGTGGGTAAATAAACCCGGACCGTCAAATGATGCAATTGCAAAATATTTAGTAACCATGAATCCTTCGGTTATCTATTTCAGCCATGTATGCAGTAGGCTTTTTTAAGAGATAGATTGGTGAAACGACATTCGTTTTGACTTTATAAGCCAGAATGAAAACACCTGCGGAGCTTGCCATAAGTACCGCAAGAAGAATAGATACCGTTAACTCCTTTGGTGTTTGTATCACCGAAAGAAGAAACAATGCGCTTATGGCTGCAAAAATCCAGCAATATAATGATGCATCCATAAAACCAGCTACAACACTCGATCCAAAAAAAAACCAAAATAAACTTATTAAGATTACTGAGTTTTCATTCATGTCTGTTCCTTGTTATTACTAATTATATTATGCTTTATAGTTGACCGTCAGACTACCCACGGGTTTTGACGAACAAAGTCACGCACTCCATTTATACATGCTTTTGAGATGACTTCAAAATAAGGATGGTTTGATGGAATCATATTCCCGGTATTATCAAGAAGCATAATAGTCCCTAAAGACCGAACCAGTTGATATTCATTGAGCTTACGCTTTAGCAAAGTTTGCAATCTATAAATTGTCTCACCGGAACTGTTACCTTCGATACCTACAACAGAGACCGTACAGTTCACTTCCTGATTATCAGATTGATAATCGAACCAGTAATTTTCGTTGCAATTTCCTTTTTGCGCATGCTCAATTTTGCCAGGCCATTTTACCCATAAAGAAGAGTTGTTTTTAGATCGTAAGATCTGCTTCAGCGTTTCCAATGGATTTTTTTCATCAACCTCAGACCAGGCCGAAATAAATTCTTTCTGCATTGCCTTAGGGTCTATAACGGCAATGAAATCAAATTCCTCTTTATTGATAGAGTTGGCTCGATCTTTGAGATAAAACAGACCGAGTTTATATCCCTTTTCACTTTTCCAGTTTGCTCCCACAGGCTGATAGTCTGTATTTATAAACGGTTTGAAAGTGTGAGTGTCGGGAGAAAAAATTACTGAGGGTGCCAGCACCCGGCCTCGGTATCGTATTGGATTTACAAATATTTTTTCCCCGTCACATAACATTTCAATAATTGCTTTTGTCACAACTACTGAAATAGAAGGTCTACATGTATTTTGATTTATTTCCCCGAGGTGCGCCAAACTTCCATCCTCACTCTTCAACACCTTTGTAAGGCAAGTCGGGCAATACTGTTGATCTCTATAATAAACAGGCATGGTTAGACGACCGGAATCGTTTAGTACCAACTGAAGTAACGGATGAGGCTCTTTCATCATGGTTATTTCTTCCCTTTCACCTTTCTGGGCTTTTCGTTTGCCTGTCTCCACTGCCATGGTGGGACAGGGTTGGTGTCTGCCCATAACCCTTTTGCCTCCTTTTGTGCTGCGGATTCATATTTGATATAGCCAGGGACAATGGCGTTATCTTCGAACCGATAAACCCACGCATATCCACTGTCCACCATAGAGGCATTGATATCATATCCATCTAACCAGATGGTACCTAACATACGGCCATAGATATCCGTACCATGGTCTATCACGGTAACGATTTTAGTTGCTATAGCTGTGGTTAAGGCCTGTTTTGCTTTTTGGCCAAAAGCCTGTTTAGATTCAGGAGCGTCTATACCATACATCCGTATTTTGATGGTTGTGTTTTGAGCATCCAACGCAGTTATGGTGTCACCGTCAACAATCTTAACCACCTTTGCCTCAAAAGTTGTTGAGTTCCCCCAGGACGCCACTGGGAATACAACAATCATGATGGGCAAAAGTAACTTTGTTAAAAAAAACATCATTTCACCTTGATTTGTTGAGTACAGACATGTATCCACAAGCCTATTTACAGGCAGTATTTTAACAAGTCATTATTTCATGGGCGGGCTTAAAACCAATCTTTTTGCAACTTAAAGGCAGAATAATCACAATAAATTTAGAACCTGAACCAAAAAATAATCCAAATTAAGCGTGTTAATCTATCTCAAAGATATTATTCCTGAGAGAGTTTGGATGAAACGTTACACTCATGATCTTGAGACAGACCTGAATGATGTGGATAAAACACCATCTCTGATCCACAAAACTTTGTTAACAGCTTCGACCATTTATGACCTGAAATATCTGGCTCAGGTATTAAATGATGAAAATGGCAGTAATTGGTCCCGTGCATCCCTTAAACGTCAGGTTACATGCATACCTGAGCATTGTGAGCTGAGTATCGCAGATGGACGCTATCTACAGACTTTAATACCTTCACGACCTGCTGATTATGAGGACAGGCACTTTAGCTTTATCGATCTGTTTGCAGGGATAGGTGGACTGCGAAGCGGATTTGATGCCATCGGTGGTAAATGTCTTTTCACGAGCGAATGGAATACTTATTCCAGCCGTACTTACCGGGCGAACTGGTATTGCGATGAGAACGAGCACCGCTTCAATTCAGACATCCGTGACATCACTCTTAGCAACCGGCCCGAGGTTACTGATGACGAGGCATACAAATTTATCGATGCCTCTATCCCGGATCATGATGTTCTTCTTGCGGGATTTCCATGCCAGCCATTCAGCATCGCCGGTGTCAGTAAAAAGAACTCTATGGGTCGCAAACACGGTTTCGAGTGCGACACTCAGGGTACGCTCTTCTTTGATGTGGCCAGGATCATCCGGGCAAAACAACCTGCAATTTTTGTTCTGGAAAACGTAAAAAATCTGAAGAGTCACGATAAGGGTAATACCTTTAACATCATCATGAAAACGCTCGATGAGCTTGGCTACGACGTCGCAAACAGCGAAAGCACGGGCGCGGATGATCCTAAAGTCATCGATGGCCGTCATTTCCGACCCCAGCACCGTGAACGTATCGTCCTTATTGGTTTTCGCCGCGACCTACGTCTGAAAGACGGTTTTACTCTGAGAGACATTAAAGACTTTTATCCGGACAAGCGCCCTTCTCTCTCAGATTTACTGGATCCGAGCGTAGATAGTAAATACATCCTCTCCCCTAAACTCTGGGAGTACTTATACAACTATGCAAAGAAACATGCGGCAAAAGGCAATGGTTTTGGTTTTGGACTAGTAGATCCTTCCAATGTTAATAGTGTCACCAGAACCCTCTCAAGCCGCTATATGAAAGACGGATCTGAAATTCTTATTGATCGGGGCTGGTCTCATGAACTGGGAGAAACTGATTTCCATAACACATACAACATGGACCGTCGGCCACGCATGCTAACGCCACGTGAATGCAGCAGGCTAATGGGCTTCGATAAACCCGGGGAAAGTGTTTTCCGTATCCCTGTGTCCAATACACAGGCTTACAGACAGTTTGGGAACTCCGTGGTCGTTGATGTCTTTGCGGCCGTCGCCAAACTGCTGAAGTCACGAATTGAATTTGCAGCCTCCCAGCGCTTGCGGCAGTTTTACGACGAAGTCAGCTGACCTGAGCTCCTTCATCAATTTAAATGCTTAAGATTGTTGTAATAATGTCAGAGGTCAACCATGACGTATTTCGAATCAGCTGAAGGTGAGACGGTATCTAAAGAACGAGCATTACAAGAACTGTCCAGGCATTGCGTTCCCGAAACAGATTTCGAAGAATTCTTTAGCGACATGGGCGTAAAGGAACAGTATGACGCTCAGGAAGTGTTGCTCTGGTTGGGATATTAAACTTCCTGTTTAGGAGACTACTATGAGCCAAAAATTCGCAGTGATGATTGCTTACGACGACGATCCAAACGTCAAAAGGTATTCACCTGACTTTCAAACGCAGGATGAGTTTGCTAAAGGGTGGCAGTCGGCTCTTAAAAAGGCACACCACACCTCAGGTCAAAAATCAGTCATCACCTGCGGATGTCGTGGAAAAGGAGAAAAGCGACTTTATGTTCGTGCTTTACCGAACGGTGATGCCTTTATTCTCGTCAAAGCCGCTAACACGGGCATTGAGCATGATCCTTCCTGTGTATTCTTCTCCCTTGATGCCCGGCATACCGGCCTGAAAGGATATGCGAGTGGTGTGGTCCGGATTACAACCGAAGGTGATATGGCTGTAAGGCTCGGTATCGGTATGACAGAGAAAGATCCTCCTGAAAAATCAGAAGTGCCTCCCCTGCCCCATGTTCAGCGACCAGAAGGAGGTCAGGCCTCAATGACCCTCCTGGGCTTGCTTAGTCTTTTGTGGACAGAGTCTGGTCTGAATGTCTGGTACCCGAAAATGGCAGGGAAACGTAACGATTCACTGGTACGGTATCGTCTGCTTGAAACCGCTAAACAAATTCGTACCGGCAGAGCCTGCATAGGTGACCATTTATTCATTGGTGTACCTGACCCGAAACAACCTGTCGCTCAGTCGCAAATTCAGCGTCTTTCATCACAGGCGATGAGTGATAAACGTCTCATGCTCCTGTCAGTTTTACCTCGCTACGATGCTGAAAAGCATGAGAAGCCACTTAAATTTTTACCCCTGCGGAATTTTGGGGGGCTACCGCTGATTTTTTTCAATTCAGAAGTCCATTGGGATAGCGTAAAGAAACGATTTTCATCGGAGTACGCAGCATGGAAATCCGGGGCGAAAATAGTTGTCTTTGCGTTGACGTCACCAGCTGCGGTAACCGGCAGAGGCCCTTCTGTAAGAGCTCATCAAATTGTGCTGATGCACGTTAGCGAGAACTGGATACCTCTGGACTCCTCCTATGAGGCGGTTGTTGCAGAAAAGCTGGATGCAGAGCACCGGCAGTACGTTAAGCCCATGCGTTATGATGCGAGTATTAGTGAGGTGTTCCCTGACTTCTACCTGCTCGACACAAAAAGCGATAAGCCGTTCCCGATGGAAGTATTTGGTATGGCCACTCCTGCTTATCTGGCCCGAAAGCAACTCAAAAAAGATTATTACAACCGTGAATATGGGCCTTATGGATGGTGGCACTGGGATGCGACCACAGCATCTGAAACTATGGTGCTGCCTCATTTTCCAGAATCACGCAAACCTCTTTCAACTGACACACCTGCTTAAAATGGAGAAAAAATGTCCTACATGCTTTCGCTAAGCGAACAGACAAAACTGAACGCTTTCCTGTCAGGGATCCTAGATGATTACAAGACTGGGGTTATCACTCAGATACAAGCTGTTGGTAGAATCGGTAACGTGTTTTCTGCTCTGGAAAGTGGAGACTCAAAAAAGGTAGTGCATTTGTTGACTGAAGGACGAAAACTCCTGCGGACGGGCTGAATGTCCGCAGAAGTTCTTATGTGCCAGGGGATGCAGAGAAGTGTATCAACCTGGCTTCATTTATCATGATGTTTTTCTGCTACGCGGCTGTTTTGACTTTCCAGTACCTCCCCCTGCCATTGCACCAGTTAATGTATCAATGGTGCCTTTCAGGGATTCTGAGATTGTTTTCTCCGCCTCCAGGGTAGCTTCCAGCTTCATTACTTTGGCCTGGAGCGTTTTGAGTTCATTGCTTTGTTCAGCCACTTCCGCTTCATAGCCCTGGCTGACCAAAGTTACTTTATTCAGGTCGGCGCTCAGCGACTCGTTTAGTTTATGGAGTTCAGTAAGTTCGGCATTCACCGCCACCAGGTCACCCTCTTTCCCGGACAGTGCACTTTTCAGCTCAGTACAAAGGTTCTGTGCAGCAATCAATTCCTGTTCAAACCTGTCCCTCTCTGCCTTTGTATCTGACACAGTCTGACTTAACTGGTCGCATTGTCTGGAAAGACCGGCGTTATCAGAACGCTGCGTGTTGATCTCTTCGTTCAGCTTTTTTTGATATTCAAGGTGACCAGCGATCTCTGTTTTACGTTCAGCCAGTTGCTGGGAGAGTGAGTCATTTGACTGCTGTGCGAGGCTCAATTCATGCCGTGTGCTATCTAACTGGTGATGGCAGGTTTCGAGTTCTGCTTCGGCAACATTCAGCCTTGTTTCTAACTCCTTGACGGTACTGTCCCGGATCTCTAATCGACCCTGTAGTGCCTGATTCTCAAGTTTCAGCTCATCCATATCGGTAGCGCTTTGCTCAAGCCGCTGTAACAGCTGCGTTACCTCCTCCTCCAGCTGCATGCTACGTGCTTCAGCTTTTTTAACACTATCATTCTGTATTGCGGTATAGCTTCTACGGTAGTGCCAGGTGATGTACGAGATAATATCGCCGAGTGCAACCTTTACCTCATCGGGTATATCCAGGTAACGGGCCTCTTCAGGAACCTCTTTAACATACTTCTGGTACTCCGCGAACATCTCCTGTGACCTTGCAAACGAGCCGCCAACAGCGTTTCTGAGCCAGTGAACTTTGAAGCTCAGATCGATATTTTCCGGGTTAATTTCTTTCTCTTTGCACAGACGTTCGATTGCATTGAAGTAATCGATCATCGCGATAGATGAGTACCTTGAACGACCCATTTCCTTTGATTTTTCAGTGGATTCGCTGCGGATGTCATTCTGCACCTCTGGCGGGGTAGCATCGTTCAGGCTTTTTTCTTTATCATTTTCAATCATCATTTTTTTCCTGCGGCCGGAAGCTGGTTTGCAAAATATATGCTGATAAGATCGTTCAGAGCATTCAGAAGCGAGATACTGTCGATGCAAATATGAACGTTTCCATTCTCAAACAGGCGACACCGCCAGCCATTCTCATCACTGACCTCGCCTGTGAATTCTGTATTTCTCATGGCCGTCAGCCTGTCGACCATACTCAGCCCACCGCCGGTTGCAGGTGTTGGAGTATCAGAACAGATGCATACAATATTCTCAAAGTCGCGTAAACAAAAGTGATTGTCCTGCGAGAAACCGTTGTACCTCAGCACGTTCACACCAGGAAAAATCCCCCGAAGAACAAGCTTTTTTGGCATTGTATATTGCCTGGCATTGCTTTTGAAACTTCGGTCAAGCTTGTTGAGAACATCAACGAAACCTTCTGCAAGGGTGTCTCGTCTGTTAGCCAGTGCATGCTGTAATGTTCCCTTAACAATCTCCAGGGAAGCGACGGGCGGATCCGTACGAAGGGATTCGTTAAAGGCTTCTTTTTGCTTATGGTTCCAGTACCGGTCCATACCTGTTTCTTCAAAGAGCCTTTTCCACGTTTTACGGTCAATTTCCTTACGCCCCTCCTCGATGGTGCGATCCAGTGACGACGGAAGACCAAATGCGTTGGGCTGCATAATTCTGCTGGTGAAGAGAGAGAGACCGCACAGTTCCGACGCTTCCGAGATTAACCGCATCCCTTCTTCGAATTTCTGCATGGCCATATCCCGGGCGCTGATGAGCTGCCCTGTCCGGCTCGCCGGTACTGGCTCAGAACCCTGGTTTTGAGTCATTTTACACTCCATTTTGGTATGTCAGAACATTTTGATTTGAGCAAAGGTAGGTGTACACAGACATTAAAGTTGTCTCCTTTAACATGAAAAAGACTTTAAAGTTGTCTACTTCTTCAGATAGACCTACTTAACAGGATACTAAGTAGGTCATCTCCTTTCTCGCGTAGCATCTCTCGACGTTCACAGCAGAGGACACGTTTCAAAATGTCATCCAAAATTTTTTTCCATTATCTGACGTTGGGTGATTTTGATGGTCAGCGAGTAGAGGCTTTAACAATGTGGGTTGCCCTGAGCAAAGTAAGGGAAGTAGATGTACCAGAAATGTACGCGTTGCCTTGCATGAAGGGGGGCATCTTAAAGCTCATTGATTAAACAAACTCACTATGCCGCTACAAACAGCCCAAAACCGTCACTTGATAACGTGTTATTTAGATAAATTAATGCTCAGGGCTTTTAGCCAAACTGTCACTTGATGTAAGAATCCAGAACCTTCAGCACAACGTCCAGGTCTTCTTCTCGTTTCTGTTCTTCACTTTCATGAACAATATGTTCAGTCAAATGTCCTTTAATCACTTCACGCAATAAACCATTCACGGCACCACGTATGGCGGCTATTTGTTGCAGTACAGCGGCACATTCGTGAGGTTCATCAAGCATTTTTTTCAGCGCAGCAACCTGCCCCTGGATCTTGCTTGTACGTGCTTTCAGTTTTTGTTTATCGCGGATGGTATGTGACATGTGGGCTCTCACTCTCCTGGATATTTTATGTAACTATACCAGCGTTATTCTACTGGGGGGTAGTATATTTTACTGGGGGGGAGTAGAATCCGGCCTACACTTAATAACCAAGAATGATTCTCATGAACGAATTTACGACACTTCTTCAGCAAGGCAACGCATGGTTTTTCATCCCCAGCGCCATTCTGCTTGGCGCGCTTCATGGACTGGAGCCCGGGCACTCCAAAACAATGATGGCAGCATTCATCATTGCTATAAAAGGCACCGTACGTCAGGCCGTGATGCTGGGTGTCGCGGCAACATTGTCGCACACTGCAGTCGTATGGCTGATTGCTTTTGGAGGGATGTATATCAGTAATAAATTTACCGCAGAATCAGCCGAACCCTGGCTACAGATGGTCTCTTCAGTGATCATCCTTGGTACGGCTTTTTGGATGTTCTGGCGAACCTGGAGCGGTGAGAAAAACTGGCTGGAGGGAATGCAGGAGAATGAACATCATCACCATGACGAAACAAGGTTGATCGATACTGGCCATGGAAAAGTTGAACTGTCCATTTTTGAAGAAGGACAACTTCCCCACTGGCGGCTACGCACTCTTAGTGGCCAAAGATGGGCTTCTGAAGATATCTCATTAACCACACTTCGGGAAAACAGTACGATCTCTCAGACTTTTGAATTTGTTGATCATGGTGATTATCTGGAGTCAACATCTCCCATCCCTGAGCCTCACAGTTTCAACGTACGTCTGTCTCTGGGACATCGTGGTCATGTCCATGACTATGATGTGGCGTTCGCTGAACACGACCATGACCATGACCACTCTGAGCTTGATGGGCTGGATGTGAATTCGAAAGAGTATCAGGACGCTCACGAACTGGCTCATGCCAATGACATAAAACGCCGCTTCGACGGGAAAGAAGTAACCAACGGGCAAATCCTGATATTTGGACTGACAGGAGGGCTTATCCCTTGCCCGGCAGCTATAACTGTATTGTTGATCTGCCTTCAGCTTAAAGCGCTTACGCTGGGTGCCACACTGGTTGTTTGTTTCAGTATCGGCCTGGCATTGACCCTCGTAACGGTTGGAGTGGGTGCGGCGATCAGCGTTCGTCAGGTCGCCAAACGCTGGAGTGGCTTCAATACCATCGCCAGAAGAGCCCCCTATATTTCAAGCGCCCTGATTGCTGCTGTTGGGATTTACATGGGTATACATGGCTGGAATGGGCTGGTGCATTAACACCGGTACTGATGACACACACTCTGGGTACTTACAAAGTACATCCTAAGCGCCACCGTTGAGGTTATGAGCAGAAAAACCCGGAATATAAAGCTGCTCTTTCCGGGACTTGTTGCTGAGGCAGGGATTAAGTAACTGATTAAATCCATTCCCATAAGACTCAATGATAAATGAAAGAATAAAAAAAACGCTCCCGGACGGGAGCGTAAGCCAGTGACTTCGGCGTCAAATGAGGGTCTAACAAGTGGAGCTGCGGGTTAATTCTGGGTGATCTG
>NZ_JBRIQR010000069.1:0-10733 GCF_052983755.1 Enterobacter sp. CFEC122
ACTGTTTTTTTAGAGGTCTCAACATTACAGTTCTGAAGCCAGTTTCCAGTACCAGCAACAGCATTTGTTATCTCATTTCTCCCCGCAGTAAACATGGGATCGTTAGGCTTTATAGATGATGCCGGGTTGTCCTTGTTAGCATTTACGAGGGTGCGGTAGGCAACGCCATCATAACTTTGAGCATCAAATAACTGGCTTTTCCGATTCTTTATATCGTTTACAAAGCCATCCTCATCCCCATAACGATCTGCGGCATTGAACTTAATATCGCTGTGCTTTTGCTCTGAGCTGAAAATCTCTCCGGTATTTGTTTTGGTTCCAGGAGTAGTATTGGGATTACTGCTTATACCAATGTTGCCATTAGCATCCCGAGAGAGCAGCTTTGCCCCTT
The DNA here is from genome assembly GCF_052983755.1 of Enterobacter sp. CFEC122. NCBI lineage: Bacteria > Pseudomonadati > Pseudomonadota > Gammaproteobacteria > Enterobacterales > Enterobacteriaceae > Enterobacter > Enterobacter sp. CFEC122. Next base: position 392 of record NZ_JBRIQR010000069.1, read on the forward strand.
CCTTGGTATAGTTTGAATTGATTGTCCCTCCAGACATACTCGGCAGTTGTACGGCGCTACCAATGGACTTTCCATCGGATGCGGCATTTTTCATGACACTTTCATTTGAGTTCCCTGCCCCATACTTTCCGAGATTAAGATTAGCGGATTCGGCTTTACCCACGTATTTCTCGGTGATCTTCCCACTGACATTCTCGCCTGAATCCGCATTCTTGTACTTCTCAACAATGTCCTGAGCACTGGTTGTCGCATTGCGATTTGCGTTAGGATTAGCAAGATTAAAGTTACTTTCGAGCTGGTCAAATATAGCGTCTGCCGCATAAATACGAGGAGTCATTACCATATTTATGAGAGAGATATAAAAAGCCCAACTCATAGTATTGGCAATCATTGATGCAATAATAGTTGAAGCTATCGTTTTTCTAAGTTTCATTATTTTTACCCTTAGAAATCAAGCGCCTGGTATATATCTGACGCAACAGTCATTGTAACGCCACAACATATAGACATAATTATCATTGCCTATTTTTTTGCGCCCACCTTTAAGGGTTGACCAGTCATGTACCGAATCACCAAGACGATGACAGCAATCCGGCCCTTTCGCCTCAGGAGTTGGGAAAAGCATTGAAAGCCGATACTGGGAACGAGGTGTAAAGTATTCCCACGTTTTCTCACACATTGCGTCTGCTCCCATCGTTCGCATCAGCATTCCCTGGCGATGTAGTTTAGTCAGAAGACGCTGGGTTATCAGTGAACTCGTCCTTACAGCGTCATCATTTGCGTAAATGTGGCCGGTTAATGGATAAAGGTTGCCATCGCATCCGGCACAAAAGTATGCAGCGAGATTATCCTTTCCTGCTGTTACTGCTACACAGTCAGCAGCGCACACCATTGAGGCAATTGGGTTTGCAAAAACTACTGCCTCTGGATTCAGGACGAGTGTAAGCAGATCACTTTCCCACATAGGGTCCACTTCGCTTATATAGGTCAGGCTGGCATCTATATAGGGTTCAGCAGTGCACTCGCCAATAATCAGTAATTTGAGCATTGTCATGATTGGGAACTCCCAAAGATGAACATCGTAAAATCCGGCTTCAGTTGCTGTCATTGGCTGATTTGTGTTGCTTTTACCAATATCAAACTGCGATTTTTGAAGCATCGTGCCTTCAAGAAAGGGGCTGCACCAGGGGCTCTTTACAACTTCAACAATCTTCACCGGCTGAAAGAAGCTCAATTGCCAACCTATTTCCGGTACGCCGTTCTGATCTGTGCAGTAGCAACCCGGACGTGAAGGAGCAGCGCCTTCTGGAGCTGCCCCTATGCCCATTATCCTCATGGGAAAAATGCAGCTCCAACAGATATTCTTAATCAAGCCCTGCCACACTCCAGCTGACTGACACATAGCCCCAGGGACTCCAGCATCTGCTGCCATAGCCATACCCGGTATAGAAAGCGAAAGCATAACTGCTACAATGAACTCTAAAAGTAACTTTTTGAATTTTTTCACCATCATGCTCACTTGGATGTAATAAATGTTGCAACACTTTCGATATAGTCGACGGCTTTGGTAAAATAACTTCTCATCTGGTCCGGATAATTTAGCGTCAGCCATGTTGCAAAGAGAGCGCCTATAATAAATCCGAGTTTCATCTTATTTTTCCTCTGAAAGATTTGGGGCTCCGATACCACGGACTTCTGCCTCGCTAAACAGGGTGATCCGGAATTTATCTTGGTCAGTAGTTATAAGCGCAGGTGTGTTTTTAATCTGAAAGCGTGAGATGATCTGTTCGTTAACTTTAAACACCTTACCGTTAAATTTTTCACGTAAATCATTTAGGTGATCCCATCCATTATCTTTTTGGATACGGGTAAACATTGGCATTACTTTTCCACTACCCAGACGTTGTCGATACTGCTGCTCAGCCCATACCAGCTGGCCCGGATTGAGTGGATCGAAAATTATCATCGTCAGGTTTTGAGGAAATCTCGAAAGTGGATTAATCAACTCACCGGCGGAAGCTATTACACGGCCCTGCTTATCTTTTACGTCCTGAGTGACCCTCACTGTAGGGTCAATTAAAAATTCTTTGTGTTCCTGGGCAGGAGGGAGGTCGACCATCCATTGATTTTTCCATGTGTCAGAAACGGCCCTTTTTTTTGCACCTTCCCAGTCATATTTTTGTGCACGTTCTTCCAGTTCTTTAATGATGCTCTTTTCTTCAACGGGATAAGTGGTACCAGCAACCGGGAAAATATCCTGATCGGGTTTTTTAGCAAGTTCTCGCTGAAAAAACTCAACGTTGAAGGAGCCTACCATTTTTGCAAAACGAGCTTGCTCCCTAGAAATAATTGTCGGTACTTGAGTTACTTGATACTGACTGAAGCTATCAGGATCAATTGTAATCAAAGGAGATTCAAATTTTCCTTTGACAATCATTTGGTTTATTGCTGCCTGTGTCTCTGGTAGCCGAGTAGTTCCTTTCTTTAGACCATTGAAAACTACACGAGCTTTATGCTCTGAGGCCGTACGTAGAAGGTCTTCCAGTACATAATCCGGCAAGCTAAATGAAGCAAAGATCGTTATTCCATTTTCAGTTGATAGTGCTTCTTCACGTGTGCTATCCATTTTTCTTTCGAAGTCAGCAGCTGTGATGCCCGAGGAACCAAACAATTTTTCGATATTTTTAGATTGTCCTCGCATGACTTCCGGCTTATTTTCCACAGCTTTCAGAGCCGCTTCATTAAGGCTGGCGTTTTCTTGAATTTCATCACGTCTTCTAATTATATCGTTGACAGCTTCAGAGTTATTACTTTGGGCCCTGATAGCCTGGGTATGGTCTATAACTGCTTGAACACTATCCGCATTCATACCGGGGACGTAACCACGGTTTATTTGCTTGCTCAGGTCCTGGTTTTTTTGGAGTGCTTCAGCTTGCGCTATGTACTTCTGCACATCTGGTGATTTTAGCGTAGCATCAAGGCTAAGAGCCCCATCTGGCTGCTGTGCACCTTTAGCCTGTGCCCCAAGCCCTTTTGCTTGCTGAGCGATTAGGTCAGCATCATGTTGATACTCAGTGCTTGCATTTGTATTACTTAAAACTGCACATAACGCAAGTCCAGGAAGTATTGGTAAATATTTTTTATTTACATTAAAAGATCGCATATGTTTTCCCAATTACTGAATTCAGCTTTACTGTTCCCCAAAAACGGGAATCCCATGAGTGATCGGTTTGCCCAATTAGGAAAACTTCGCCTTCAGGAATTATCAATTCTTTTTCAATCAAAATGGACGGAATATTGTATTTCTTCGAAATACGACGTGCATTAGCTTCAAAAAATTTGTCCCCGTTATAAACCCCATCCATTGTTACTTTAAGTTTGTCACCGCCCACACCGGCAACAATTTTTATGACTCGTTCATTTTCTGGGATAAAACGTACCGATTTCGGCATGTTAAATGCTATGAGTTCACCAGTTTTAATACTTTTATCCGAATGATCAATCATATAAAAATCAGCAGGCAGGCACCCATTCAATAAACCGTATCCAAATGTATAACGGGTGAAAAAGACACACATAACGAGAATCAGCAATAAAATATTAAGGGGGACATACCAATCCAGTATAAGCAGCCCTCTCTTTTTAGGTATGTAGTCGCTCATATTTTTCTCACTGGCACTGAAGAATATTTTTACTAGGCAGATGCACCTCTATCCAAGTAACTATTATCCATGTTTTTCAACGCTCGGAAGTCTGCAAACTAACCTAATATTCACCTATAAGAATGTTAATTCCTCAGCATGTATACGCAGCTTTGTTAGCGGCCATGAAAGATGCCTTTGGAGCAAAGTTACTTTCCGACATTAATTTTTCAAAGGTCCAATTATTGGGTATAAAAAAGCCGGGACATAATGTCCCGGCTTTATATTTAAAAATTAACTACTCACTGCTTGGTATTGATACAGTGTTTTCAGACTTACTTGCCTCTTCAGCCGGTCCGAAAACTGTCACGTGCTGTGTTGCAAAGTCTCCACTATCATCATAAGCAATTACTTTTATGTCCTGCTTACCACGGTTAAGGTTTTTAGAAAGTGTAGCCGTACTACCGAAAACGTTCCTTAATTCGCCGTTGATGAACCATTCATATCTAACCATTTTTCCATCAGTATCATCACATTTATTGGTAAAGCTCCAGCTTAGGTTGGTTTCCGTGTAGCTCAATGTACAATTAGGCACTGCGTTTTTAACGACATCAAACTCAACAGATGCTGAACCTCTCTGTCCAAGTTTACTAACAACATCAATTGTAATCTCGTATTTCTTTTCTTTTAAACCCGAGATCAGTTGAGCCCAATAATTTTTGCCGCTGGGTATTACTTCACCGTTCACCTTGTATGTGACCGTATCTATCGAGTCCGCCGAATGAGATAGCTTGATGTTTGACCTTAAGGTTACATCGAGTGGAGCTCTCATATATTTGTTAGAGAACTTGGGTGTCATCTCAACGTTCATTGGCGTTTGTTCATCGACAACAAAGGTATTTTCGATACGCTGTTCATTGTTTCGGTTATCTTTGAAAACAACCATCAATGTATATTTGCCAGGATTTTCAATTGTAAATTCTTTGGTGTCACCTTCATCTTTAGTGATTACCAGATTCTCTTTGTCGTAGATCCATTCACGGGAATAAGTAACACCAGGATAGTCTCCATCCTTAATACCGCTCAACGCAACGCGTAGGGTGGTCGGTGCCATGTCGTATTTAAGTTTGGAGCTTATTTTCATCTCGGGAAATTTATAAACCCACGATTTGACAGAAACTCTACGGGTAGAAACCGTATTCTCCTTATTGTCCGCTAACCATGCACTGTATTCAAAAGCAGCATATCCCTGTTTATCCAACATTTGCTCAGTAAGGGTAACAGACAGTGAAGAGCCCTTAAATGTCTGGCCATCCGGTGTTTTCCATTCTTCAACTACGTTATTACCATTCTGGTACTTACTGTTAGGGTTCGTGAACTTACCTTCCAAAGTAACTTTTTGACCAACCTCTACCTTTGAAACCCCCGTTACCGAGACAGAAAGGCGCTTGGGTTTTGCGGCTGCCAACCGAGCAGACGTTTCCTTCCATGAAGACTCCTCTGCCAGTTCATCGGAATCAAGGTAACGCATCCGGGCATAAATCGTAGACGGTAGGGTATCAGCTGAAGCCACAGTGTAAGTTGTATCTCCCTGCACCCAGTTGACTTTATCCTCTGACCAGAGAACCTCAGCGGTGCCTGCTGGTATAGGTTCATCGTTATCAAGCAGGGTTACAGGTATATCTGAGCCCTGAAGAATGTCTGTAACATCTATACTGAGCTTAGGCTGCTTGTAGGTAACTACCGTTAAGGCATCTGTGTAGGAAATCTTGGATGTGAATTTATTAGTCATTTTTGCCCTATAAAGCCACTTTCCTACTTCTGTCTTTTTGATACTTACACTTCTCTTTCCGGTCATGTCGGAAAGCATGGTCCAGGTTTGACCATTATCAGAGGACTGCTGCCATTCGGTGGGGGCGAGTGCATCAGAGTTAGCCGTACTGGCAGATTTGAAGCTTACCAGAGTACTAAGTGGGATCCTTCCGATAATAAGGCTTTTCGACAGGTTACCCTCCAGTTCCTCACCTTTATAGATTCGAATGCCTACAGCACTGGTCTCACGTTTCATTTCAAAATCAGAGAATGGCGATCTGACCTTAGCCACACCAACCAGACGCATATTACCCAGATCCATATTTTCAATTTTAATCTTGGTTTCGACAATGCCCGCATCATTGACCGGCAATGCTTCAGTCAGCGCAGTTCTTTCGTATGTAGTTTTATAACGGCCTGTTTCTGGATCTTTGCCGTATACACTTTTTTGAGAGTATATCGTGACGTCCCATTCTCCCATTGTTTTACGGTCAAATGCACTTTTACGTGTGGAGTTGTTATAACGCCCCACTGTTACCTTTAAGGGCACTTCAAGAGATGTGGCTGTTTTTTTGTCATCCACTTCCATCGATGCTCGAATATTGAAATCAGGCACCGTATATACGTTGAGGGTGTCTGTAGTTCTTAATTCTGGATCCTTTGAGTATTCTACAGCTATGTCAAAGACGTTCTTTGTCCACAATGGTGCAGCAGCAACCTTGACCCTTTGTACAAAGGTCGTTGCATCGTTGTTTGAGGAACGATTTTTAAATGACGTTTTGACAGCCTCAGAGCCGTTTTGAGAGACGATCATCGTAACGTCAGCTGGTACCACCTTCGCTAATATTCGAGCGGCCTCCCCCCCGGTCGTATAAGCCAGAGCAGTGTTCGGATTGATGCCTGCTATGACTTTATTCTTTTTGTAAGAGATGATCGGGTTGTATGGTAATTGTGTGGTCAGAGTACGGCGATTCCTTGCGGAAACCGCTTTAGAGCCCTTCCCGTTAATCATATAGACTTGATAGTCGAGCAGATTCTCACCTGTTTTATTAAAGAATCCAGTTAGACCCGGGGTACGTCCTTTAAAATAGAACTCCAACCCATCAGGGACATTGTTCCACTGAGGGTAGCATGCTGTAACATCTGATTTTTCCCCATACCAGGCGAGGTAAGCATTCGCATTTTCCTCTGTGGTAAACAGAGTGCATTTATCACCAGCTGTTTGACTAAGCAGGTCCGTATACTGACGTACGCGCGAGTAAAGAGTTACGTTTTTTTCCAGATTCTTAAGAGTGAATCCAGTAGGTTGATAAGTGAACACGGTACTGAAATTTACGTTTTTTCCATAAAGGTTTTCAGCCACCACAGTAATCTCGTGATCCGAATTAACTGCTAAATCGTCTCCAACCGGCAGGTAGTAAATACCTTTATAATTTGTAGGTGTTAACGAAACTACTTTGTTGTCTATTGTTACTGATTTTATGTCAGCAACCCCAGCCTGCCCCTGGAAAGCTGCAACGATAATCTCGTTCAGGAAGTATACGGGTGCTCGTTTAGTTAATACCTGCCCATCTTTGAGAACCATAAGCGTTGGGTTATCAGACAGCATCAGTTTGCTTTCAGGCTCAGTGTACGTAGAAGAGTTTTTGCTCGTATTTTCTACTGTAAAAGTCGCTGCGTAGGACCCGTTTATAAGATCCGTTAAGTCAAAGATATAGAGGTACTCATCACCGACTTTTTGAGGTCCACTTACCGGCTGTAAAGTTCTACGTAAAGGGGTTGCCCAGGACTGTTTGAAATCAATCTCAGTGCCATCATCTAAAGTCACTTTAGTCGTCGGCTTAAACACGCCATCCGGAGTCATAGTGAGCGACATAGCTGTTGGGAGCCACCATTCACCTTCTGTTTCTTGCTGGGGTACCTTAACGGCCACAGCAACGGTTTTGGCTCCGGTATAGATGTCCTGGCCACCTACTTTGATTGTTTTAGCCTCATCGGTAAAATTCCAAAGTGTATGGTCTACTACAGGAGGCCGATAATCCCAGTTAACAACAAGCTTTTTGGATTCAGGAGGTGCGAAATAATTATTCTTAGAGTTTGCTGTAATTGTGATATCACGTGAACCCAAAAGTTCATCTGTATCACTGGCCTTAATGCTTCCAACTTCAATGGTACAGGAAGTTCCGCCAATAGGTACTTCACAGGCGGAGCCTGAACCTATTGAGATGTATTGAATATAATTGCGGGGTTCAACAGAAACAGCGATATCTTTGATCGCTTCATCCTTTAAATACGATTTGAAAGAAAAGCCGTCATAGACTAATCCGTTCAGGGATGATTTAAGACCGGTGATAGTTGGTTTTACCGGTGCCACACTTTTGATTGAATATTCACCTTTTACTATTTCAACTTTTTTCCGTTCAGAACCAGAGAAGTAAGAAATCTTGTAAGGTAGTTTTAAATCACCGGTGGTGTTGGGAACGCCTGAAAGAGTGAAGCCGTTAGAAGTTAATCCCAAGGTATTGGGTAACCACTCAAAAAAACAAACGAGGTTATCAACAGAGGAAGTCGCTCGATCATCAACCGTTACATTACAGGCTGTGCCTGCACCTGAGGCAGTGATAGTGTTAGAATTAACGTATGCAACAAAGTCGCCCGGCCCCGGGTCAAAGGATACGGCTGGCAAATCAGCCTGTAGCTTTCCTGAAATCATAATCGCTTCAGCATAGACCGCTTTAATCGGAGCAATTAAAGAAAACAACAGGGCTAAACCTAAACCTGATTTTCTCATGACGAATACCTGTTTTTCTGAGCAAAATTAAACTCACTTTACGATGAAAAACAGAAATATCCGTTCGTATAACATTTAAAAAAACCTGTATTTTTCCGTATATTCCGTATGTTAATGCGCTATTTTGAATTCTTGGCTTCAGATAAGCGAAGCGCGGTAATTATAGACTCGGAGCTTACCCAGGGCGTTTTTTGAGCAAGATATCCAAGTATGTAGAGGCCAATTTTAACGCAATCCATTTGTGAGACGGGGACCATGTGCATGAAGGGTTTTAAGCCATCTTTATCGACTGGAACTATCCCTGCGGATAACAACAAACCGCCCCTCTCGTTTGGGGTAACGCTTATATTTTTGTATACGACGTGGCCATGATGTGAGGTTTTCCTCTTATCAATCTTTAAAGTATGCATGATTCTAAGAAATACAGATGCCATCTGCATAACTTCATTCGTCGACAATTTTAGAAGTACAGAACGGTTTGAGCCCCAGTCATAATCTTTTTTTGCGTTCCTTGGAGCGACGTGCAATGTAAGATAATAATTATCAATCTCATTTGAAAAAGGTGAAGGTTTTGATGAGCTAACATCTTCATTGTTCATCTCAATGACAAGGGCTGCATCCTGACCAAATGCTTTAACATTATGGTTTTTAAGAGCGAAGTCTGAAGTTGCCATATAAAAAGTCACTTTTGATAAAACCACATACCGCCTAATGATTCATCATCGGCAAGATGCTTGAAATTTGATAGTGTAAATCCTGTTTTGGTTTCAGAAATCACCAGGCTGTAAGATGCCGTATGTACAAGGCGAGAATTGTTTAGATCAAGATCATCACAAAAACCAGGGCTTTTGACGGGGTCAGCCTTTTCAACAAAAGTTACTTTTGAAGCGATGCCGTTGATCACGATTTTCTCGTTATCAGCAATTTTAATGTTTAAAGAAGGCGAGCTTTTATCACATGGCAGGAAGAGTGATGTCTTTTTAAATGTGTTTCCAGTGAAGTCCAAAAGGTCAGGTTTAACCGGAACATTGTTTAGGATTTTATAAACTCCAGCAAATGCACATAACACAACAAAACCAGATAAAACATATCTAATCTTAGACTTCATCCCCCAGTTCCTCTCCTAAAAGTTTTAACGCGCTTACGCACATAAGCCTCAACTGATACAGTAAGTTATCAGCGGTTATTCCACCAACGAAGGTAACTGTACGTCGTATTGATGCTCCGCCAGGCTCGCACTGGATATGGCCAATACCAGAATCACGGAGGAAGTCATTTTCTGCACTTACAAGGTCTGACTCTACAGGTGGAATGATAACTTCAATGAGTATTGTATCAACTGGGGCCCACTCCCAATCGAACTTAAGAGAGGAAATTGGGGATATAGAAACAAGAAGCTCATCAATATTAAAAATTACGGGTTTTATTCCCATAACCTCAGACTGAATGAAGTGGCTTTCTACCATAACTACCGGAAACTCTGAAATAGTCAGAACTCCGATTAACTGGTCTCGGCGTAAACCATGTATTAGTGAGTTGCGAGATAGCATTCGATCAGCCTTTATTATAATAATCAATCATTTGGGACAAGGACAAAAGGGATTACAGAAACGAAGATTCTACATGAACATCGTTGTCAGTGACCTTAGGTCCATCGGGTATAAGGGTATCAAAAAATCCTTACATAACCATTAAACCACAAAGACTTTTTACGTAAAATAATAATTAAGTACCAGATTTATTAAGATAATTCTTAGGTTTTTTACAAATTTAGGAAAAATCCGCACTTCCTGTAACAGCATCCAAATTAACCTAAAATACCGTTTCATTAACAGTAATTTTACAGATTCAGCTGAAGCCTGAGTTTATTATAACAAAAAAAAGGCCAGCAAGTATGCTGGCTTTCCTGGTAAGACAAGTTGAACTCAGAAGTCGATTGTACTGTCTCTCACCTATCTTGCCAAAGTCGCTAGTCGCTTGTTTGCCTTAGCTTTAGATTTTATGCTTATGGAGGCGGTTTGATTTTCATCCGATACTTTTTCTAGCACTGGCACCACAGAGGAAATGGACTTTTCTTTTGAAATTTTGGATGCACCTG
>NZ_JBRIQR010000070.1:0-10442 GCF_052983755.1 Enterobacter sp. CFEC122
GCTGAACAGGAGGGACAGCCGATAGAAACAGAAGCCACTGGAGCACCTCAAAAACACCATCATACACTAAATCAGTAAGTTGGCACCATTACCGATGAGTCCCGACAACGCCATCAGCCTGACGATTATGCGCGTGACGCTATCCGCCATTATGGCCGTGATATCGGACGTTCCGTGCGCGCGAAGATGCGTCATGGTCACGACCTGCAGGAGTTTGCCGCCGTGTTTACCCGTGGCCTGGAATCGCGGGTTTACGAAATGGAGACCGTTTCGGCCAGCCCGTCAGAGTTTATTGTGCTGTTCCATTATTGCCCTTACGTCAATTGCTGGCGCCAGCAGGGACGCGATGCCCGGCAGATTGAGACGCTGTGTGATATCTGCATGGAGGGGGATCATGCGTTAACCGATGCGCTTGATGGCGTGCAGCTAGCGGTTGAGACGGCGCTGGCGCGGGGGGATGCCGCCTGCCGCCTGCGTTTCTATCAGTCTCAGGAGGCTTCATGACAACATTAAAATGGGATCACGCTGTTCAGTTTGTGAACCAGCCGGACGAGGCGATTGCAACGTTTGCCGGGCAGGGGCTCAACGCGTTTGCCGGTGGGCGTCACCCTGGCTGGGGAACCTGGAATGCGCTCAGTTATTTCGGGCTTACCTACATCGAGTTTCTCGCCATTTACGATTATGTTGAGCTGGCTTCGGCGCAGGCCGATTTTTTGCTCTCCCGTGATGCGGCGCAACTCTTGCCCGAAAACCTGGTGCTGCACCGGGTAGCGTTGCGCACGGATGATATTGACCAGACGCATGCAGAGTTGCGCAGTCAAGGGTTACAGGTCTCGCCAATTGTTAACGGCCAGCGCAACGACCCGCAAGGAAACGTCATTAGCTGGCGTATTTTTACCATTGATGGGGATTTTAACGGCCTGCCGTATCCCTTTGTTCTGCAATGGGGAGAAGATGATAACGCACGGCTAACGCGGCTACGCGCTCAGGGGCTCGACAAGCCGCATCCGGCAGGCGAAGTGACATTACAGAGCGCCATTTTTGAGGTGCAGGATCCGCAGGCCGCGCGTGAGCACTGGCACGCGTTGTTCGGTTTTAATGAACTGTCTGAAGGTCTGTCCGCAGGACAGCAGCGCTTTCTCTTTCGTCAGGGGGAGGCCAATCGATTAGTCGAACTGGTTTTTAACGCCTCTGATCCGTCGCTGAAAGGCCAGCGTTTTCGCGTCGGTCGCGGTGAATATCGCTTTCAATAAGGCGTTGCCGCTCATGGCAAATGTACATTTTATTGGTGCCGGCCAAATGGCGGAAGCCATTATCCACGCCCCGCTGGCGGCGAAAACATGCAATAGCCCGTCACGGTGAAAGCACGTCCACTTCCTTCAGGCCGCCATTGATGCGAAAAGCGACGCGTTGCGGGTGATTCACCGAGACCAGATACTCAATCGGCTGATGCTGGCTATCGTAAATCACACCACGGTAGACCAGCGCCGGGCTCTCTGGTTTCGCCTGCAACAGTTGATGCTCCTCTTCGCTCATCGCCGCTGCCCGGATGGTTCCTTCATCGTACACATCGTGAATAGCGTAACGTTCAGCCAGCAGGCGATAAAGCGACCCTTCTTTTTCTAACATATCAGCGCTCAAATCCGCGACACGGGCTTGAGGTAAGTAACTGGTTTCGATGCAGAAAGGGTGTCCATCAGCCAGGCGCAGGCGTTTGATCATGACTAAAGGATCGCCCTCTTCAATGTGCAGTAGCCGTGCAATGCGGGCGCTGGCCGCGGAAATATGGAAGTAGATCAACTGGCTGCTGGGCACTGCGCCATTCAATTCAAGAATTTTACTGATGCCCAGCGCAGGCTGTAGCGGGCGTTCAATCGCCGTATCGACCAACCAGGTTCCCTGATTCCCCCGTCTTTCCAGCACGCCTTCGTCAATCAATTCAGTGATGATTTTTCGCACTGTCACACGGCTGATACCCAACACCTCGCTTAATTCGCGCTCTGCGGGGATCTGATCGCCGCTGTTGAAATCGGGTGAATTGAGCATTCCGAGTAGTTTTTTGCGCGCGTCGAGATAGCTCCTGCGCGGCCTTCTGGTCTGTTTTACTGGGCTGGTCATGGTCTGTTTTGTGTCGGTTATGGAAAGCAAAAAATAGGAAATCAATCAGTTGATTATACAAAATAAAAATCATTTATATCGGTATGGCGTGACACTAAGCATAACATACCACGACAATTTTTTTGGTTATTATTCGCGAATTATTGTTGCTATATCCGCCAGATCGAGCGTATATCAATCTTCGTGGTATATTTTTTGGTATGTTTAAACATTGGGGGGAACAGCTATGAAAATTAAAAAAGCCATCGCCGGGCTTGCTTCAGCGATAGCCATGTTAGGCTGCATTCACACGTCGGCGGCGGCGGATCAGCTGCGTTTCGGTATCGACCCGACCTTCCCACCGTTTGAATCGAAAAATGCCAATGGTCAGCTCATCGGTTTCGATATCGACCTTGGTAATGCGATTTGCGCGGAGATGAAGGTGCAATGCTCCTGGGTACAGAACAGCTTCGACGGGCTTATTCCGGCACTTCAGGCAAAGAAATTTGATGCCATTCTTTCTTCTCTGTCGATCACTGATGAACGTAAAAAAGCCATCTCTTTCAGTGACAAACTCTTCAATACTCCCGCATTCCTGGTGACCGCTAAAGGCAGTTCGCTCGCCCCCACGGCGGCATCGCTGAAAGGTAAACGTATTGGCGTCCAGCAGGGTTCGGTATTTGAAAGTTATGCCAACAAATACTGGCGCAACGCGGGCGTTGAGGTGGTTGCTTATCCGGATGCGGAATCGGTCTATGCCGATCTGATTAATGGCCGCCTTGATGGCACGCTCGATGATGCGGTGGTGATCACTGAAGCGCTGTTGAGCAAACCCCAGGGCCAAAAGTTCACGCTAATCCAGCCGCAAGTCAAAGATGATGAGATCTTTGGGCCCGGCACCGGGATCGGGTTACGGCAGGATGATATAGATTTGCAGGCCCGTTTTAACAAGGCGATCGCCGCGATTCGCGCCAACGGAACCTATGATCGTTTAGCGAAAAAATACTTCAATTTCAATATCTACGGTGATTAACCCCATGCAGACCCAACCCATCATTACCTCCCTGATGAGCAGCCATTTTCAGGATAAGCCGCTGCGTCAGGTTTTCCTGGTCGCTTGCGGTGGCTCGCTGGTCGATATGTATCCTGCTCATTATTTCCTCAATGAGCAGAGTGAAAATCTGCGCTCATGGATGATGACTGCCAATGAATTTGTGCATGCTGCACCGCGCGCGTTAGGTGCCTCGTCACTCGTGATTGTCTGTTCGCATGGTGGCAACACGCCAGAGTCTGTGGCTGCGGCTCAACTGGCAAAAAACCGTGGTGCCGCCACTATCACGCTTACGCACAATGCGGAAGCGGAACTGCTGCAATGGGCCGACCATAACCTGTTATATAAATGGGGTGATGATACGCTGGTCACCGAAAACCCGATGGCGCTGATCCTCAGCCTGTGCATGGATACGCTGTATCAGGTGGAAGATTTTGCCGAATGGCAGGCTTTCCAGCATGGCTTTGCGCAAATCGATACGGTGATCCGCCAGGCCCGCGCTAAGGTGGTAACCCGTTGCGCCGCGTTCGCAGAACGCTATCAGCATGAGTCCCTGTTCTATGTGCTTTCGAGTGGCGCCTCATACGGGCATGCCTATGGATTCGCCATCTGCTCACTGATGGAAATGCAGCGTCTCGATGCCGCTTCTATTCACAGCGGCGAGTTCTTTCATGGCCCATTTGAAGTCACCGATAATCACGTACCCTTTATCCTCCTGATGAATGAAGGCCGCACACGTGCTCTGGATCAGCGTGCGCAGGCGTTCCTGAATCGTTATAACGACAAAACAGAGGTTGTGGACGCCCGCGAGTTGGGCCTGAATGCGCTGCCTGCATCAGTGGTGGACTACTTTAACCCGGTGCTGTTTTACAGCATCATGTGCGACTACCGTGCGGCACTGGCTGATATCCGCCAGCATCCGCTCTCAACCCGCCGCTATATGGGCGTGGTGGATTACTAAGGGCGGCGATCAATGAAAGTCATTGGCATAGGCGACAACGTTGTCGATAAATATGAACACCGGCGTGTACGGTATCCTGGAGGCAACGCGCTCAATTTCAGCGTGTATGCGGCGATGCTGGATGCATCGGCTGCCTATCTGGGCATTTTTGGTAACGATGCGGCGGCTGACCATGTGATGCGTGCGCTGGCAAAGTTCGGCATCGATATACGCCATTGCCGTCAGGTTGCGGGTGAAAATGGCTATGCGCGGCTGACGATTGAACAGGGGGAACGGGTGTTTCTCGGTTCGAATCTCGGCGGTGTGCGTCAGACGGAATCGATGGACTTTATTTTGCAACAGATGGACTGGCTTAATGATTTCTCGCTGATCCACACCAGCAGCTACAGCTATATTGATGCGCAACTACCTGCGCTGGCAACGTTATCCGGATGGCTTTCATATGATTTCTCAGATGATTTTGTCATCGCACAGGCGCTGCCATTATGCCGCTGGCTCGACGCGGCATTTTTCTCCTGTGCGGGATGGTCGCTGGTAGAAACGCGTGAACTTCTGGTGCAGGCGGTGCAGGCAGGCAGCGGTTTGGCGGTCGCGACGCGTGGCGAGCAAGGTGCACTTCTGTTCGATGGTAAAGACTGGTATCAGCAGGAGCCGGAGACGGTAACACCAGTGGATACATTAGGTGCGGGTGATGCGTTTATCACTGCGTTTCTGCTCCATTTACGTCAGCACGGTAATATCACCGCAGCACTGCAGGCTGCTGCGCATTTTGCAGCGAGAATTTGCCTGGTGGACGGCGCCTTCGGCGAAGGCGAAGCTTATTAATCCCGCAGGAATGTCTCCGCTTTTGAGTGGATTCCCCTTCGTTAATGGGAACCGCTCATTCTGCTGTTTTTGCAGCAAAAATGATGGTCCTGCTCAACGAGCAAACTTGATGCCGGCTTCGGTAAGTCTGGCGTTTCGTTAATATTATTTCTGATTGCCGATCTGATGATAAAAGGCGCTGCCACTTATTATTGAAGTATGTAAGTAACTGATTACTTGTGTGTGCTGGTTAATTAAAGGACAATACCCTTAGTAAAGTGGTGGGTTTATCGCCGGGAGCTTACTTCATTAAGGATAAAGCATGCTGATGGATCAGTCTGCATTCACCGGGAAAGGTTCCTTATCCCGTTATACGCTGGATATTAATAACAGTACCGTCAGACCGGATGTCTTACGGTTCAGGGGAACAGAAGCCCTGAGTCAGCCTTTTTCATGGCGTATTGAATTCACCACGCCACAGGTTGTTCAGGGCGAGGACGTATTGCTGAAATACGCCAGTTTCCATATGCAGGGCTGCAAAGCGGTGCATGGCATCATTACCGGTCTTGAATGGCTCTCCACCAGTGCTGACCAGTCACATTACGCTGTGACTCTGCAATCACGCCTTGCTCTGCTCTCCCGCTCACGTCGCTGTGCTATTTACCAGAACCTTTCTGTACCTGAAGTGGTGGCGCAGGTGCTGCGTTCTCACGGGCTGGAAGGGGCGGATTTTGCGTTTACACTTTCCCGGCATTATCCGGTTCGTGAACTGATAACCCAGTGGCGTGAAACCGACCTGCAGTTTATTCAGCGCATTCTGTCTGACGTGGGCATCTGGTTCCGTCAGGAGATAAACGACGTCACAGAGCTGGATGTGACGATCTTCGGCGACAGCCAGCTCCACTATATCTTTAACGGTGCCCTGCCATACCATGAACCTTCCGGCCTGCATGATGGGGCGGAACTCTGCTGCTGGGGAGCGCGTTCATGGCATAACGTGGTGACGGAGAACGTTTCGGCCCGTGATTACAATTATCGTACAGCACGGGATCCAATGGATGTCGCTGTCTCAGTGCGTTCTCCTGCCGTCATGACAGGCGAGCATTACCGTTATACCGAACCTTATCTCAACGCCGGAGATGATTCTGACCCGGAGCCTGCAACTGAAAGCGGAGCCTTTTATGCCCGCATTCGCCATGAGCGCGAGCTGAATCAATCCGCTTACCTTCACCTGTTCAGCAACGCTTACTGGCTGAGTCCGGGGAGGGTGTTTGATCCCGTTGGTGCAAAGCTGCACGACCTTAAAGACGGGGTGATTGTCGCCTTTACATCGTATCGCGGTTCGCGGGACGCCCGCCTGTATGTGTCGGTGTGGGGAATGCGGTAATGGTGCCAACTTACTGATTTAGTGTATGATGGTGTTTTTGAGGTGCTCCAGTGGCTTCTGTTTCTATCAGCTGTCCCTCCTGTTCAGCTACTGAAGGCGTGGTGCGTAACGGTAAAAGGGGTCTGACGCTCAGTGGAACGAAAACTCACGTTAAGCGATTGTGGCTGAGAAAAACCAAAGGATCCGGCGAGGATCCTTTGGTGTGCTGACATGACCAGTTTCTTTTGGGATATTTTTTCCCTGCATGAAGTCCTTTATGTCCTGATCATAATGCCATTAAAAATTCTATGCTATGGCTTCGCTATTTTAGACATTCCCTAACAGCTTTGTCTAAATCCGCCACATAAATTGGGGTAGGATGCCCAGATTTCATTTTCCATACAGTATATCCTCCCTTTGTTGCTTTGCCGCGCAGCTCTGTCTGCTTTCCTTCTGTGATAAATCTCACTAGAATCTTACTCCGACCATCTTCATGAATATTAAAAAGCTTGCGCGCTACGGCATCAGTCAATAGATGGCCCCCCTTGGTATCAAGGCAATAGACAAGGTCTGACTTCCATACTAAAAAGTCTGGATAAAATGAGCTTGTATCACCCTCTGTCAATAGTGGGATGGCTTTGTTGAATAAATCAGATTTCGGGTAAGTCTCCCCCGTAGCGGGTTGTGTTTTCAGGCAATACGCACGCTTTCAGGCATACCTGCTTTCGTCATTTTGTTCAGCGCTCGTACCAGGGCCATAGCCTCCGCAACCTGACCATCGTAGTCACGCAGCGTCAGTGAATCTCCCAACAACTGCTTAATTCTGTACATTGCCGTTTCCGCTATCGAGCGACGGTTATATTCCGTTGTCCATTTCCACCGTGCATTGCTTCCGCTCAGCCGCTGATTAGCAACGGCACGGTTGCGGTCTGCGTACTCACCGGGCCAGTAACCTGCTCCTTTTCGGGGAGGAATAAGCGCGCTGATTTTTTTGCGGCGCAGTTCATCGTGACAGAGCCGGGTATCGTAAGCCCCGTCTGCCGCGGCTGCCCTGATTTTTCTGTGAGTCTGCCGGATAAGGCCCGGGAAGGCTTCTGAGTCCGTGACGTTATTCAGCGACAGGTCTGCACAGACAACTTCATGTGTGTTGCTGTCAACAGCAAGATGCAACTTTCGCCAGATACGACGGCGCTCTTTGCCGTGCTTTCTGACTTTCCATTCGCCTTCACCAAAGACCTTCAGCCCGGTGGAATCAATCACCAGGTGTGCGATTTCACCCCGGGTGGACGTTTTGAAACTGACATTAACCGACTTTGCCCGCTTACTGACACTGGTGTAATCCGGGCAGCGCAACGGAACGTTCATCAGGGCAAAAATGGAATCAATAAAACCCTGCGCAGCCCGCAGGGTCAGCCGGAATACGCGTTTAATCACCAGAACGGTGGTGATGGCGAGATCAGAATAGCGCTGGGGCCTTCCCCGTGATGAAGGCGTTGCCGACTCATACCAGGCCTGAATCGCCTCATCATCCAGCCAGAAAGTGAGGGAGCCACGGTTGATGAGAGCTTTGTTGTAGGTGGACCAGTTGGTGATTCTGAACTTTTGCTTTGCCACGGAATGGTCTGTGTTGTCGGGAGGATGCGTGATCTGATCCTTCAACTCAGCAAAAGTTCGATTTATTCAACAAAGCCATTTTTGATTTAAACAACCATGCTTTGTCAGTAAAATGGATAAATAATCAGAAAAACCTGGTACTGTGCACACTGAAACACCCGAAATCAGATATCAATCTTAAAATTTAAGTTAAAATCCACTCATCAACCTGTTTGTCTAAATATTTCCACATTTATGTTCATTGAAAAAATGTGACATATGTCATATAATATGCCGCGCGTTTACAGATGAACATTAGTTGTCATTCCGGAACAGCAAGATCCTGACGTAACGTTTAAAGCACCATAAACCAGCCTGCACAGGGAGAGTTAACTCTTCCTGCCACTGGTTATATTTTTAATTATTTAATTTGTTCCTTCGCCAGTTTCTCCCCTTCCTTGCATTTTCCGGAACGCAATATCAGGAAGGGGTATCACACGGCATCAGAAACGAAAACGGATTTACATAACCCATAAAATAAAATGAGAACTATTCCCATGCAATACTAAAGTCATCTGCCAGACCGGGGGGCACCTGGTCACTCCGACATAATTATAAAACACGACATTCAAGATATCTATTATGGCAATTCTGTTACGAACAGAGAAACAAAGAAAAGAATGCCAGTGATATCTCCGTTATTCATTCAGGATAATGAACATGAGAATTAATTCTCCGGTCACTCAAAATGAGTATGTACTGGATAAAAATATCGTACTGATGTCCACAACAGACATCCACAGTCATATCGTTTATACAAACTCAGCATTTATTGAGGCCAGCGGTTACACGCAGGAGGAACTGTCCGGACAGCCACATAACATCATGCGACATCCGGATATGCCAGAGGAAGCATTTCGTGATATGTGGAACACGCTTAAGCAGGGAGAATGCTGGGCTGGTACGGTCAAAAACCGTCGTAAAGACGGTGATCATTACTGGGTCAGGGCAAACATGTCCCCTCTCTATAAAGGAAACCAGCTTTTCGGGTACATGTCCGTCCGCTATACGCCGCTGCCGGAAGAAGTGAAGCAAGCAGAACAGCTTTATATACATCTGAAAGAGAACCGTGGGCGTGGGAAAAAACTGCATAAAGGCGTTGTTGTCAGAACCGGGTTATTTTCCTTTTTATCCCTGTTTAAAAAGATATCTGTTCAGGCTCGTATGCGGATCGCTCTTGCTGGGGCACTGCTCATGAGCCTGGCCGGCAGCATGACAGACACTTCTCCGTGGGTGTTGCCCGGTGTGATGATAATCGCCTTCCTGCTCGCCGACTGGTTTTTACGCCAGCAGATCAGCAAGCCTGTGGGTATGGTGCTTAAACATCTTCAGGATATGGCATCAGGCAAAGAGCCCGGCTCCCCCAGACTCGACAGGGTTGATGAAATTGGCATGATGTTGCGTAACGTCAACCAGGTCGGGATCCGTCTTTATTCACTGGTAAACGATACTGATGTTCAAATCAGGGAAATGTCGGTGGCAGGCTCGCAACTGGCTGCCGGAACAGAGGAGCTGAATGCCCGGACGACAGAAACGCTGGCGAATCTTCAGCATACCGCTCAGGCCACTGAAGAACTGATGGCCGCAGTGCGTCAGAGTGCGGATACAGCTGCAGAAACAGTAAAACTTGCAGCCTCCGCAGATGACTCTGCCGGAAAAGGTGAAGCAGCAATGAATGAAACAAAGGTCATGATGAAATCAATTTCTCAGGCCAGCGAAAAAATCGTTAATATTATCAGTGTTATCGATAATATTGCTTTTCAGACCAACATTCTTGCACTGAATGCCGCAGTCGAGGCCGCACGGGCAGGCTCACATGGACGCGGTTTTGCCGTGGTGGCCAGCGAGGTCAGAAAACTGGCTCAGCATTCAGCTTCCGCAGCGGCAGAGATTAAGGGGCTCATTGGCGCGACGGTTGATACCGTGGCTTCCGGCGAAAAAACCGTAGAGATCGCCAGCGGTCATATTGAAAGCATCCGTGCCGAAGTCTCCAGGGTGTCGTCCATGATCAATGAGCTCTATCACACGACAGAAGAACAGACGGCAGCGTTGACACTCATTAACCGTTCTGTTGAAAAGGTGGAGCTGATGGCTCAGGATAACAGCACGATGGTCGCACAGTCGGCCAGCTCCACGCGGGATCTGATGACACGGAGCACCAGACTTCAGGATGCCGTATCAACTTACGGTCTGAAATAACCTGGAATAACGGCAAGCGTCAGAAATACTGGCGCTTTAAATCCCGGCCAGAAATCTCACTGTACGGATATGTTACATCTTCCACACGCCAGCGAATTCTGATAATTTATTATTCCATTAAAAAAATAGAATACCTGCATATTCAAATTCAGCACAGTGTATCTGTGCGGTTATAATTATCGGCCCTGTTTATTTTTTGCTGCTTTTTTCTTTTTCCGGACAGGGGACAAATGAGTTGTACCATCATTCTCTTCCAGCAAGGAAAGGGCTTTGTTGAATAAATCGAACTTTTGCTGAGTTGAAGGATCAGA
>NZ_JBRIQR010000071.1:0-10070 GCF_052983755.1 Enterobacter sp. CFEC122
CTCATCGCTAACTTTGCAACAGTGCCGAAGGCAACAAGTGACTATCAGGATCAGGCGGCTACCGAATTTCCGACGCACAGGCTCAGTTGCATCAACGGGAACTCCGGCATATCGCAGAATTTTTCTGAAACCAGGGGTCACAGGAACCTCAACAGCACAAATATGATGAGATTCATTATATTACATTTTGTTAGATAAAGGTGCCCTGCCGCGTCTCCACCTGCTGCAACAACTGTTTTTTTTGTTTCCACAGCAATCGGTTAGCACCAGACGCAAGAAGACTACTTGAAAAAAGACGGTCCACGAAAAATAATACTGTATATGCATACAGCTTTTTGAGGTGGATAATGATGATGTTTATTCCTGCGGCATCTGAGGCTAATGAGTTAAAAATCCCACTATTTACTGAACGTTGCCCGGCGGGTTTCCCGTCCCCTGCAGCTGATTACACAGAATCCGAACTGGATCTCAATGAGTACTGCATTCGCCGGCGCCACGCGACCTACTTTGTCAGGGCTATCGGCAACTCGATGAATGATATTGGCCTCAACTCCGGTGACCTGATGGTGGTTGATAAAGCAGAACAACCCCGTCATGGAGATATCGTCATAGCGGAGATAGAAGGTGAATTTACCGTTAAACGGCTGCTGCTCACCCCCCGCCCTGCCCTGCAGGCGATGAACCCGGCGTACCCTGTCATGTATCCGGACCCTGAAACACTGCAAATCTTCGGCGTTGTCACAGCATTTATTCACAAAACACGGAGTACTGACTGATGTTTGCCCTGGCCGACGTGAACAGCTTCTACGCCAGCTGTGAGAAGGTTTTCAGGCCGGATTTGCGGGGCAAGCCGGTCGTGGTTCTCAGTAACAATGACGGCTGTGTAATCGCCCGTAGCGCCGAGGCCAAACGGCTCTCCATAAAAATGGGGACGCCGTGGTTCCAGCTGAAAGATGCTCGTTTTTCTGAAAAACTGTATGTGTTTTCGAGTAATTATGAGCTGTACGCGAGCTTAAGTAACCGCGTGGTGGCTTTACTGGAAGAGTTATCTCCCCGCGTCGAACAGTATTCAATCGATGAATGTTTCCTCGATACCCGGGGAATTGACCACTGCATGAATCTGGAAGATTTCGGCAGGCAGCTGCGCGGGCACGTCCTCAGTGGTACAGGCCTGACAATCGGTGTCGGGTTTGGTGCAACGAAAACGCTGGCCAAATCAGCCCAGTGGGCGTCAAAGGAGTGGCCGCAATTCAGGGGAGTTCTGGCGTTGTCACCGGACAACCCCCGCCGCACGGCAAAATTACTCAGTCTGCAACCGGTAGAGGAAATTTGGGGCGTGGGGAACCGGATAGCGAAGAAGCTGAAGGTCATGGGGATCAACACAGCCCTGCAGCTGTCTCTGACCAACCCAACATTTATCCGTAAGAACTTTAACGTCGTTCTGGAACGGACTGTGCGTGAGCTTAACGGCGAAAGCTGCATTTCGCTTGAAGAAGCCCCGCCCCCAAAACAGCAGATTGTCTGCAGCCGCAGTTTCGGACAACGGATCACCGTCTATGAAGAAATGCGCCAGGCAGTCTGCCTGTATGCTGAGCGTGCCGCAGAAAAATTGCGTGGTGAACGGCAGTACTGCCGGCACATCTCCGCCTTCATCAAAACATCTCCCTTTGCCGTTAATGAACCGTACTATGGGAACCTGGCCACGGAGAAACTGAATACACCAACCCGTGACACTAGGGATATTATCGCGGCAGCGGTCAGAGCACTGGACAGAATATGGATTGATGGCCACCGCTATGCCAAAGCTGGAATTATGCTCAATGATTTCAGTCCGAACGGGGTATCCCAATTGAACCTCTTCGATGAAGTGCAACCACGGCCACACAGTGATGCGTTGATGAAGGTTCTTGACGGTATTAATCACTCAGGCATGGGTAAAATATGGTTCGCCGGGCGGGGTATTGCGCCTGAATGGCAAATGAAACGAGAAATGCTGTCACCGGCATATACCACTCGCTGGAAGGACTTACCGGTAGCCAAATTTTGATATTGTTTTTTTACATTTATAGAATTATTAATATAAAAACAAAAATCTTTTTTATCATTTAACACTGATTAATAACCAACACACATTCTCCTCTCCTCCCATACCCGGCGGGTCTTGACAACCGGCCGGACGGAGCCCACCCCAAAGCGCAGCTTCGGCTGATGTTTTCATTACGTAATGGTTATTATAAATCGAGTGTACTCCGCGAAATTTAGCAGATTTCACGGAGCGAGAGTTATCTCAGATGAGATTTTTCATCTTCGTTCTGGCAGCTTTCAGGCGAGCTTTTTCACCGTCATCCTCAGAGGGTTCTGGAGATGTTGTATTCTGAAGGCCGCCCAAAGCCTTCAGTACGTCTTTTATATCGGCTACAGATGGTTTCCATCCTGTTATTTGAGAGATCTGGTTAATGACCTCATCTACATTTAGCTTTCTGGTGAACAATTCAGTCATTATCGCAGGAATTCTCTCATCCAGCTGATGCATTATAAGGCCAGTTATCAAAGCATTCCGATATAACTCCCCCCGGTTTTTCCGGGGGATTGATTCTATTTCAGCCAGAGCAAGACGGTCGGCCGTGTCCTCCGGGTGAAGGTACAACGAAAGTTTTTTTCTTTCTTCACCGTCATGCATCAATTAATCCTCCGCTTTAAAACGCGCTATTGACTGAACTAGTGCTGTCTGGGGCTCATCCATAAGCACTACCTTTTCGCCAAGATGGCTCCATGCTTCACGAACAGCATCCAAAATAAGCGTGGCGCCACCACCTACGATATAGACACGATTTACATTCCGATACTGCAGTAAATCATCCACAACAGCTTCGCCCAACTTATGAATTGCAGTTTCAATCGTGTCGAGAACCAAATTCTGTTTTGACGTTTCGTTAACTACCTGCGCAACAAAATCCTGGTCGTGACGGTTTTTAATCAGCTCATCAGCAATCATTGGACTGGTATCACTACTTGCCATTTTAAGCGCTGTGAGCGTGGCTTTAGTAACCATTGATACACCGATATCCGGATTACCATGTACTGCCGACACATCTTCAAACTGGCCAACAATTACCCCGACATCCAGGGTCGTACCACCGAGATCGATAACCAGTGATTTTTCATACTGGCCAACATTATCTGCAACCAGGCGTGTAAAGACAGCAGGAAGTGATTCAGGCATTACTTCAACGCTTTTGATGGTAAAAGTGGCCCCTTTGTTAAGGGTTACTTCTCTCATCAGGTTACTAATTTTCCTCTCGATATTGAGTGTATTTTTCTGGCAGTCAGCAGTGTAGAACTCGCTGATTGGTAACGTAACGGTGAGCTCTATCTCCTGTGGTTCAATCCCACTGTTCAGTAATGCGTGGTGAACCGCCAACACGTTTGTATCGGAGTACTGATACTCAATGTGAGTCGTATTGATCGCTGCTTCGCTGACCGGATCATAGGTATATTTGCGGCCATCAAGCAGGTAGTTATAGGTACGGCTGCTACCAATGCCTTCTACTTTCCAGTTATGCCGGAATGAGTTTACCGACACAGCGCTTTTCAGTGCCTTACCCTCAAACCAGGCCAGTTTCACATTTGTAGAACCATCATCGCAAAATATCTTCATGAACATCTCCATTGATACTCAGGTTGAGTATTTATAAGCATTTAAAAGCTACTCAACTTGAGTAATTACGTTTGTTGGCACCAGGTAAGTACTCAACCTGAGTACCTCACTGAATCTTTTAATTACTCACTTTGAGTATTATATCATTATTCTTGCAGCAATCTAGCTTTTAGCTTGCTTAAATCTTGCAGCAAGATTTAATAAACATAAAGAAAGCAGCAAGATAGCTGCAATCTTTATTAATACCCTTGTTTTTCTTTATAGGCTTCGACTGCTTTCTCCAGCACTTCAACCAACTTCAGCCCCTCGCGATCAGCAATATCTCGAATCTCCTGATCGAACGCAGGGGTAACTCGCGTTGCGAAAGCCAGTGTTCTATTAGTTTTTCTCGCAGAACGTCCGTCACGACGCGTATAAACCTCAGCGTCTTTTTGCGGATTCTCTGGTTGTGCCGAGTCAGTTTCAGTATGTGAAGCATCCAGCTCCGCAGTACTGGCTACAGGTGCTATTTCTGGTGCGTTCAGGCTGGTAGCCACTTCATCCGGGCCTGGAGGAGAACCCAACCCTCCGCGCCCTCGTTTAGTTTTAAGTTTCGATGCGTCCGCCATCACTCTTCTCCAATCTTATCTATGAGCGCCTGGATAAGTTCATCAGCTCTCTCGTTTAAACCTTTGTATCGGGTTTCCGTTACCGCAAGGCCTGAATTCATCGCCTTCCTGTAAGCTGGCTTCTCAAAGAGACAACCTGCTAATGTTTCATACCCTGCTTCGCTGATATATGCACGGGCATCCAGTTCTTCGGCTTCGGTGCCTACCCGGCTTAAAGCAAAAACAAGTTTGGAACGTGGAATCCCTTCCTTGACCAGCGCATTGAAAACTTTAATCGCAGGGATGAGGTCATCAAGCGATGCACCTGTTGGTTGAACGATAAGATCCGCAACCTTCGCAATTTCAGAAGTTCCTTTGCTTGCACGAGCAGGGCCGTCAAGAATCAGGAGTTCAGCGTCACCGGCTGATTCTATCGCTTCCTTTGCAGTAGCAAAAATTTCAACTGAAGCAACTGCCGGCAGCCCAGCGGCCAAACGTCTACGATGCCAGTCAGCACTTGTTGCCTGTTCTAAGTCGAGGTCAGCTAATTTAGTTTTGATACCACTGGCTGACGCTTCACGCGCTAAAGCTCTGGCTTTAGTGCTTTTACCTACACCGCCTTTCTGCGAAATTAAAGCAACTATCCAGGCCATATAGCCCCCCTGTTTCTTGCTGCCAGCTTGCAGCAAACATTAATGAGAACCCTTTTAGGTTCATATCAGTCTAATCTAAGTGACAAGATAGCAGCTTGCAGCAAGATTGCAACAAACTGATAATCTTGCTGCAAGCTTAAAGCTTGCATTTACTCACTGTGTTGCTCTTTGAGTGTTATGTACAGCAACAAAGAACTAAAACATCCTATCTTAGCCCGC
Organism: Enterobacter sp. CFEC122; assembly: GCF_052983755.1. NCBI lineage: Bacteria > Pseudomonadati > Pseudomonadota > Gammaproteobacteria > Enterobacterales > Enterobacteriaceae > Enterobacter > Enterobacter sp. CFEC122. The sequence goes on from NZ_JBRIQR010000071.1 coordinate 5,118, forward strand.
TGCATTCTATCAGCATGATTGCTGCTATCTTGCAGCTAACAAACATATGAGCTAGCAGATAGATTGCAGCCAGAAAGCAAGTAGTGCTCGCCGCAGCCATGTGACCGAGCAAGGCGAGCGAACTGGCGAGGAAGCGCAAGAGCAACGGGGTTACAGATGGCAATTACGCGCAGGACCTGAAGACTTAGACAACTATGGGAAATACCCCAAGTTTGGAGATAACGTGTTATCCACTTATACACCGGGTATTTTTAAAAGCATTTTTACTCTTTTTATTTCCTTTTTATCCATTTTACCCCTTTTAGAAACCTTCCAGACCACGCCAGCCGCACCTCTCAAGGCAGCAGTATGGGAAACACCTAAAGTTCTGCTGGGAAACACCCCGGGTTACTGTGGGGAACACCACAAGTAGCTATGGGGAACACCTCAACAAAGTATGGGAAACACCACGGGTTACTATGGGAAATACCCCTAGTTCATCCGCAGTTCATATACCTGTTGATAACTTACTCATTCTTCTTGTGACTTTGGGTCCCTCATGCCAGTATGTGGGGATATTCAAAAACCCCCACACGGTGAAGGCGATGACCACGGAAACCCTTAAAAAGCCAGTCAATATCAGCCAGTCCAATGAGCTGACTGAGGCCGCTTACTATTTGCCTCTGCAGGCAAAACGTGTGCTGTGGCTTTGCCTGATGCAGTGCTACCCGATGAAGGATGATCCCGATTCTGTTTCTCCGATATTCACAGTTACTGTGGCGGATTATCAGAAGTTTTTTAAGGTCAGTGTGGATACTGCCTCTACTGACGTTAAAAAAGGTGTGACCGCACTGGCCGACAGCAGCGTGGTTTTTTACCCTAAAGAAGGGGAGTTTGAAGAGGTGAAACGCCCCTGGCTGGCTGAAGCAGGCCTGAAAAAAGGACGGGGGAAATGGCAGATCGAGTTCAACTACAAGGTGATGCCGTATCTAATGGGGCTGACCAGTCAATTCACCACCTACTCCTTATATGACTGCGGCAAAATCAACAGTGTGCGGGTTATCCGGCTTTATGAAAGCCTGTGCCAGTACCGTTCCAGTGGTGTATGGATCACAACCCAGGACTGGCTGTCTGAACGCTTCATGCTCCCGGAATCACAGCGCAGTAACTTTGCTGAGATGAAACGCACCTTCATCAATCCTGCCCTTAAGAAAATCAACGCCAATACGCCTCTTAAAGCCGCTATGACACAGAATGACGACGGCCGACTGGTATTCACTATCCTTGATTCTAAAAACTAACTTGGGGTATTTCCCATATCAGCCCTGCCGTCTGCGAAACTTTAGGTCATTCCCATAAACTGAACCTGGGGTATTTCCCATAATCATCCTCGGTTCAGTTGTTTCATCAATGCAACCGCATCTGATTCCGGCATAGCAAACTGAACACGGTGGCGCGCCGCTACATCGAGCGCAAAAACTTTCGTATACACTTCCGTCGAACTTATCGACTTGTGTCCCATAAGACTCTGCAGCACCTTCAGCGGTATACCGGCATAAAGCATATGCATCGCGTAACTGTGACGGAATGTGTGAGGGGATATCGGCACGGAGAACGTCACTCCATCGGCCGCAGCGGCCTCCACGGCTTCGCTGAGCCAGGTTCGCACGGTTCGATCGGTAATATTCCAGATACGAGCCTTTTCCATTCTGCCTGTATTCTTGTTTTTTCGTTCCAGGGGGATCTTCAGTGTGGCCACCATCATCTCCAGCTGGCTGACATACTGCGGATCAGAGAGCGGTACCAGACGGTGAACCTGACTGCCAGCAGGAGCACGGCCCGCTGTTCTAGCGGCTTTTTCGGTCCGCTGTTTGAGCGTGGCCAGCTTCACAAACGGGTAGGGCGGCTGCAGCAAAAAATCAGTCCGGCCCAATGCCACGGCTTCGTTGACACGTGCGCCGGAATTCCAAAGGGTGGCAATCAGGGTCTTACGGTACAGGTCGGGAATATAGTGGAGCAGGGCGCTAACCTCCGGCGCTAGCAAGTATTTAGGCAGTTCATCATGCGCGAGGGCCAACTGGCGAAGTGCCAGCGCGGCCGGGTAATCGATAGACACCGGTAGCTGCGTGGTCGAAAAAGAAACGCCCTGACCTGGGATTGCCGGCATCATTGTTTACTGTCTCCAGTAGACTGGGATTGCTCTGTAAGTCGTTCCAGTGCTTTCTGCGTGTAGTCTTCTTCCGGGAGTACGCCATGATTCATTCCGGCTTATCCTCGTTTGCCAAACAGCTCGGGCATTTCATCAAACATCATCAGGTGACGGGTGCGCTTTCCGCAAAAAATACGGCGCATCATCGGCGTGAAATCCGCAGGCTGCCAGCCGTAGGGCCATGTATGGTAAATCCCTTCCTGCAGCGTGCTATCACGTCGTTCTGGTCCGGCAACGATACGTCTAACCTCTCTGCTCAGCGCCTCACCGCGCAGGCCGTACTGGCCCAGGTAGCGGCGCAGCCGCGTTCTCGGCATCCGCGGATCGGATTTCACGTAAGCATTAATATCCATATGCTGGGTAGCTGTGAGGATATTCATGCCGTGCTTGCGCATAGTGCTGAAAGCGGTGGCCATCAGGTCCGTTTCTGTCTGTGGTTCATCATCGGTTCTGTTCATCTGGTTTCCTGTTAACCGGGTTAAGGGTTGTTGCGGGGGCGATTGTCTAAGCTGACGCGGTGTTATCCTGCAACGACCGGAAGGCAAGCAGGGCATCCGTCCTGGAGAGCAGCTCTATACAGTCCCCGCGCTGCGGGTTAATCTCTTCGTCAGTGGCCTCGTTATACCTCATACGCAGCCGCCATCCCTTCATCGGTGGCGCGTTCTGTATGGCCAGCACCATCCCTTCCGGCGACAGCAGTTCACGGAGGGTGTAGCAGGCGCCGATCCGGGTCGAATCCCGCAGCCACATCACAGGGTACTCACTGACCAGCTGGTCATACACACATTCCGTCGTATGGAAGTAATTCCCGTCCGCCCTGCATAAACCGCACTTAATCCTTCCTTTACTGAGAAATCCCGCCTGCCGTTTGTATTTCAGAGTCGCTTTTTATCAGAAGTGTCATCTCCACCCGGCAGAATGGCTTCGAGTACAGCTCTCTCCCGTACACTGGAGATCTGCCCCCTGAGCGATATTGCCTGGTAAGGCGCCACACTCTGTGGACGTACCGACACGTTCCTCCAGTCTCCGCATAGAGTCCACTCATTGGGTTTCGCCATTCGGTCGGCAAGAACCCGTCCATCACGGGCGACAATTTTGGGATGGAGCCATGAACCCGGAAACATCGGTGCTTTTTTATAACTGTCGCCATTATCTGATGTCATGATCCAGATATCGTCATGACCAGCCTTCTCCAGTTCCTGGATAATTTCGTAAAGCGTCATTCTCAATCCTTCCTCAATAAATAGTCACTCAGAGCAATTATGACGTGCAGCATAATCGGCTAAGGACAACCCTGAGTCTGTCACCCGGATGATTTTTCCCTGCCGTCATCATTTTCAGGCTGATAATAAGCAGCCATATAGCCACGCCGTTAAATTACCGGACGGCCGTTCCGGCCGGATCCGACTTTTCACTTTTAGCGAAGTTTCCGGAAGTGTATCACGGCCAGGGAATAAGCAAAGCGTCCTTTTAGGGTGGTGAGCGGCCGATCGCGGGGCAGGGGAGGGACACAACATATAGCGTCACTTTCAGCTGAGAACACCGCTACATCTTGTGTTGCCTGGCCGCTGCGCTGTCGGGGCTGAAGCAGATCCGGAACTAGCTTTTTTCGGATCTGACCGGGAAAAGAGAGAATACAACATAGGTTCAACATATCCATATGCCGGGCATCTGCATAGGTGTGGCATACGCATATACTTACCATCTGCATATGCTATGACTATACATATGCTTTGCATCTGCATATACTGAACATAGTCATACAGGCCGGTCGGCCAGGAGGAAATGATGAGAACTGTATCCATTTTTAAAAACGGCAATAACCGCGCCATTCGTCTGCCCCGCGATCTGGATTTTGAGGGAGTGAGCGAGCTGGAGATCGTCCGGGAAGGGGACAGCATTATTTTGCGTCCCGTCCGGCCGACCTGGGGCTCGTTCGCGCAGTTCGAGAAGGCAGACCCGGACTTTATGGCGGAGCGCGAGGACGTTGTCAGCGACGAAGGACGATTTAACCTGTGAACAAGACCTATATGCTCGACACCTGTATCTGCTCGTTCATCATGCGCGAGCAGCCGGAAGCCGTCCTGAAGCGCCTGGAGCAGGCGGTGCTGCGCGGCCAGCGCATCGTTGTCTCGGCCATCACTTATTCTGAAATGCGCTTCGGGGCCACCGGCCCGAAGGCCTCCCCGCGCCACGTCGAGCTGGTCGACGCGTTCTGCGCCCGCCTCGATGCCATCCTGCCCTGGGATCGCGCTGCGGTGGACGCCACCACGGAGATTAAGGTGGCGCTGCGAATGGCCGGGACGCCGATCGGCCCGAACGACACGGCCATTGCCGGGCACGCCATCGCCGCCGGTGCCGTGCTGGTGACGAATAATACGCGGGAATTTGAGCGGGTACCGGGTCTTGTGCTGGAAGACTGGGTAAGATAACGCTGTAAAACAAAACAGGCGGTCTGGCGCAGCCGGACACTCTTTCAGTCAGCGGTATATAAAGGAATAAAAGATGCCTCTGATCACGCGGCTTATGCTGCAAAACTTTAAAAAGTTTCCGGAACTGGACCTGCGCTTCACTCATGACCGTAACATTCTGGTCGGGGACAATGAGTCCGGGAAAAGCACGATTCTGCTGGCCCTTGACCTTGTGCTGAGTGACAGCCGGCACCGGGTCGAGGCATTGGGTGTGGAATCGCTCCTGTCCCAGTCAGCAGTAAGGCAGTTTCAGGGGCACTGTTGCAAATAGTCGGTGGTGATAAACTTATCATC
>NZ_JBRIQR010000072.1:0-9917 GCF_052983755.1 Enterobacter sp. CFEC122
CACCTCAGTACCCCATTGCTCGTTCCTGGCGGGACAGCCGTTCATCAGCAGCCTGAAGACGCTCATCACGCCGCCGTGCTGCCAGAACCCGTCGTTCTGAAAAAGACATAGCCGCTACGTTTGGTACGCTGAGCTTACCGTCACCGGCACAAACGTCACAGCGAACATCAAATGCTCCGGCAAAATACTTTTCACGCATTTCTGGCTCCCACTCAGCCATTTCTGATTGGGTGAATCCATTTTCAAAGGCCGGGTTTTCCATGGTCCCGTGGCCTTCGCACTGGTGACAGATTATGTACTTAAATTTGCGCATGTAACGCTCCTGTATATGATGGATGAACCACTCTCGTTCAGGGTTATGGCGAAATGTTTATCGCCGCAGCGAGAGATTCAGTCTTGCTATCAATATTCCTGAAGGTTGTCCGCCTGATTTCAGGGAAAGCATTCATTCACTGGCCGGTTCTACCTTATTATTCATACAGATTAAAGTAGTTGTGCCTACTACTGCGGTCACCTTCCTTGACAAAGTAAGCAAAGTTTGAAAAATTTAACACCGACGAAAGGCCATACCTTCGTTAGTGTGCGAAAGCCGCTTGCGAGCGACGGAATAGGTGAAAGCTTTAGTCAGGGTTAATTACCCTGTCTGCGGTGATGGGATGGCTCAGGCGTATATCATCACTCCTTCCAAAGTCCGTACACACTCTTTCAGCCTTTGCAGAAATGCAGGGGCTGTTTCATATCAGACAAGCGCAATGAAATTTTCAAATGCTTTCCAGAAATTCAAAGGCCTTAAGCTTTATCTGTATCTTACGGTCCCCGCACGGAAAGTAACTTTCCTGAACAGGAACCGCCTTGCCAGCCTTAACTTTCTAAACGGTTAAAGTTACACCAGGCTGTAAATGGTGAAACAGTTTTTGAAGCCCATGAAACACCGCTGTCGGAAAGATAACTAGCCCCAAGACGTCTAACTTCTTTTTGATGTAGAGCTAATTCTTTCGGATCGGCAATATCTTCCACCACGCTCATCATGGCAATCTGAACTCCGGGAGATGCCATTTTATAAGCTGTCGAGCTTGCAACTGAATTTTTCAGGATTGCCAATCTTTCTTTTTCTGGTCGCCCGTTGTCAGACGTATTCGCGTACGTTGTACCCGCAACTAACAATGGAAGACTGGCGTTGGCACAGAACTGCATAACGCGTTTTTGCTGGAGCTGTAATTCAGTGGCTGCAAATGCTTTACTGCATCCGAGGATCCCGATAATCATCACTAATGCTGTTTTATACATAAAATTGAAACCGTCCTTATTGAACTTTAAATGTTGCGGTTAACACTGTGTGGAGATGTATGGACTGGATAATACCCACATGCCTGCGCCTGCCAGTATACCGGCTCAGGTATTAAACCTAAGAGATCTGGTGCACCGGATTTTACCTTTTCATTTCGGTTTTATCTTGAGCCTGGCTCTTGAGTTTAAATTTAAAGGTATGGCGCATGCAGGTTTCACTGACGGGTTTTCACACATCCCGGCTGTAACCCATCATTGTTCATGAGCCAGGCCCTGGTATCCTGCCCAGCGTACGGCCAGCCGCTCTAAGTCCAGATCGTACACCAGCGGTGTGATTTTACGGCCTTCAAACAGCTCGCCCAGCTCAATGCCTGGCTTAAAATGAACGGTCAGGGTGGCCGGATCTATGCCCATAAGATCGGCATCAAACAGAGCATGCATTGTTGGAGTCATCAGGATGCCATTAGACGGATTGTACCGGGTTCCATGTTCAATGTGTGCCGCATCCAGGACACCGCCATTAACCCAACCGGTTACCGCACAACGGCCCGCGAAATTCTCGATGAGCAGAGCTTTAAATTTACCCTGTGCCACGCCACTACGTTGCGTCACTACGCGCTCGCAGTGCTCACCCTGGATATCTACGTCAGGTTTCCGCTTTGGTTCGCTGGTGGCCGTCTCAGCTTGTTTTAGGGTGGAACGTGGATAGGCCAGGTTATATGCTGCGCCTGTGGTCATTTGCTCGATGACCGCAGGTGCATAACCTTCTGCTTCCAGCTTACGATATGCAGCCCGGTAGTCTCTTTGGGTTTTCAGCGGGTATATCTTTCCGCCTTTACCATCGAAAGCGATAAACCAGAAATCGTCCGTGCCAGTTTCCAGATTTCTGCAACGTTTCAGATGCCATCCGCCTTCTCTCGCCCAGATGGTACGGTTATTTCTGGCATTCGTTTTGTCATAACCGTTCTCGTCAAGCCAGCTATCAAAGCTGGTCAGCCCCAGATCCTGAACCTCCAGAGAAGGCACTCGAATGACCTGCAAGGTATGGCGGGGTCTTGGCTCTCTCATCTTGATCTCTTCCTAGCGCTGGTCTGGGAAATACGGATATTGCGGGCCATATTCATAGTCATGCGGGCCTGGCTCAACTTCCCAGAATGGACGGCCGCTAATTGTCTTTGGACCGCGCTCGTTTACGATGTCTTCTACATCCTGAATATTAAATGGCATCGTTGCCAGTAACAGCTGATCTTCGGGTGTCAGCGTCACAGTTGCACCGTCGATACGGCTGTAAAGGTCGGCAAACTGTTTACCTGCACCGTGCAACCGGTGCTCCGCTACACTTCTGATTGCGTGTAAGTCCAGCTCCGCCGCTTCCATGCGATCCACGTATAGTTTCATTTCTTTACGCAAAGCGCTCAGCTCACGGGCTTTAATAAACCCGCAGGCGTACCCACCCAGGGCGATAACTGCAATGATTGCTAAAATTGCCATTTTTTTCTCTCACGTGATTGCGGCCGTTACTCTAGTCTTAATGTGAAGTCTGGGAATTCGCTGGATGTTAAGTACGTTTTCATCCCCAGACTGACAGATGCTAAGGCGCGATCCCAACACTCCATTTGTAAGTATCAGGCCCATCTTCTCCGCTGGTGGCATCTGCTACAATCTGTGCATAACGTTCTCCAGCAAGTTCTCTTACCATCTGATCCACGACCCATTGCAGATGATGCATTTCATCGGTTCCGCCGTAACGACAAGCCAACTCAATAGCCCGCTCTATTCTTTTTTGTTCTTCAGTCATACTGAATCCTCACGCTTACATCAGCTATTCTGAAAACATGCACACTATAAATTGCGGCTGTCATTTCTCAGCCAGGCGCCTGCATTGCTGCCTCATTCCATCAAAAATACTTTCCGCAAGCTGCTGGGGGAACTGGTCCGGAAGAAGCCCGCTAACACGTTCAATGACACCCGGGGTTCTGGCGATGATTTCCTCTATCATCGCCTCTGTCTGCTGTTTACTCAGGCCGGTTATCTCACCATGCCTGATCCAGTGGCGTCGTTGTATTCGATATATCTGGTAATAGTTGCTACTGCCACGTACGGCCATCGCCAGTTTGCACTTCTGCCAGGATATCTGATTGTTCCCATGACCGATCACCGGCCATGCCGACAACACATCATAGAGTGGTGTAAGGTGATAACGTCCCTGTGGCCCAATAGAAATACTGAAATTTTTAGCGTGGCCATCTGTTGCGGCCATCATCCAGAAAACTATCTGCGTCATAAAAAACTGCGCTTTGTCACGCTCAGCACGGTCTGAATTACTCAGAACTTCCATAATTTCCGATATACCTGGCCCGCCGTCCGCCTGATATTTTCGTAATGGCGAAATGCCCAGGGCCTGACACATATCCTCCTGGGGTAAACGAATGATCCATTGTCCGTTTCCTGACCATTTTCGGTCAAAACGTTCTACCACCAGCGCTTTCTGATCTTCAAAGTGAGCAATCTGCGTTCTTGCCACGGGGAGCCCGTACTGTTCGAGAAGTACCGAGCAGAGCCATTCATTTTCAACCGACGAGCGCATGTCGGCTTTCATGTTCCCCACAAGTCCGAGCGGTAGCTTGAATATATGCGTCGTTGGTGTATTACCCTCCGGCATACACCACCGATCTTCATGCCACAGTAGGGCTGTTTTCTCCTGAGCACCGGCAATAGATAAACGTAAGTCGTCGTTATCTTCTGGCCTGCCCGGTAGCAATGTCTCCGTGGTATTACGCAAAGTTGCCGCAATTTCTGATTCAGTAAGCGGGTGATACTTCACGGAATATAAATCTGTGGGTTCATCTCCGTCATGAAGCAGCTGTATCGCGCCCACGCAGTCTTTTCCCAGCTCCGTCAGAAGATCAAAAGGCTCCAGGCTATCGGCCTTGTAACGCATTGCCAGACGTCTGCGTATGCCTTCGCTGTCCGGGAGTAAATTATCAAAATAGTCACGTACCACATTTCCACGCCAGACCTGGTTCCCGGGAGTAAAAGGAAGGGACAATGACAGCGGCCTTCCCTGTTCGTCTGCACTCCAGTCAGGAAGGTATTGTAAGCTGTCTACCCCTTTACTTTTTTCCCAGTATCCGACTTTGATTCCGTTCATCCAGATTGCCAGACGCTGCTGTTTCCGGCTCATATCGTTACCATTTCTCCTGTCGTGCAGGTGAGTTTGATTTAAGCATTTCTTCCGTCTGCTTCCCCTCTGAAGAGGCGGTTGTCGAGGAGAAGCTGATTTTTACGCCCAGGATAGAAAACACCTTGAATAGCCGTTCAATGCTCGCACTGGCAGGGTTGGCTTCCAGACGTGAGTATGTCTGTTGAGTGACCCCTAACCTTTCGGACAGGTCTTTTTGCGTCAGGCCATTCGCCTTGCGAAAACCAATGAGCAAGGGACGCAACTGGTTGAGCGTGTTTAACGGGTAATCATTATTGATCATAAGCTGGCCTCAGTAGTTCCTCTGATACACCTTGTACGCTGTTTTCTAAACATACACCCTAAAAGCTGTAATATCAAATTAACAGCCTAAAAGCTGTTAAATAGAGAGTACAACCTTTAGGCTGTTACTAAGTGGCAGCATAAATCTTTATGAGGTTTGATATGAGAGAACTATCAATAATAAGCCGTTACGCTCGTACAGCATCCGGTAAGAGAGCTGACAGATCAGGATCATCGGTAAACGAGAAGCGGAGTATCTTATGGCCCTGTTGTGAGCTGTATAAATAACTACGAGCTACTCTCTGCCTCGGGGAGGAGGCAGAGAGAGTATTAAAAGCAAAGGCAGACATTTTTAGCAGCTGGTGGGCTATGGGGTTCCGGAGGTGCTCCGGTGAATGTTACTTGACTGGCAAGTTTCCTGCTCTGATGGTCAATGCCTCGATGCTGTCTATATTGTTCTGAAGCCGTTCCAGTTCTGCCTTTTCAATACCGGCCCAAAGCTTTAAGTGTCGCTGATAAAGGGACCACTTGAGTGAGTGAAAACCATTCCAGGCCAACCCCATCCAGGAGGCGTAATTCGCATTGAGAATATTGCCGGTGATATACATTTTACCTGCGTTAACAGCACTGGAAGTTCCATAACCCAGGGCAAGCATCATCCGGAAGCGTGGATTTAGCCGCAACGGCATGGTATCCAGTAAGGTCTCCCCAAAAGCTCCTTTTCCCAGCGATACCTGTTTCGCCACATAGAAAACCCGCATCAAAACTTCCATTATGCTCATCGGAATACTTGTCACGATAAACTGACGAAAGTCATACCCGTTGACATACATGTACTCTATTTGTTTGCCGAAGTTAGAACTCCCCACAGGGATCCCCTCAAGCATACGAAGTAGCCCCATAAAAGGAGCCGGTAACCCCATGCCACGGTTTCCTTTTGCTGAGGGGGCATTAACATCCGATGCCAGGTGTCCAAACATTCTGGCGATGAGCCTGAAAATATTGGTTTCGTCTGTAACGCCTTTACTGGAAGGATAAACCACGATCTGTCCATTCTGAACCACCGTACAGGTCCCGTTCAGCATATCCTTTATACCGAAAATAATGCCCAGTACGGGATCGTGTGACAAAGCTCTTAAGCGGTGATTTGTGGGAGACAAAACGCCACCGGCCGCACCCACTAAATCGCTGCTGATCGAACTGTCTGGTGCCCCTATAGGGAACAAATCTGAGAGTTTTGTACTCAGGTCCTCCGGCAAAATGGCATTGAAGGCTTTCTGCACCTGTTTATTGAAAATACCATCCACTTCTGCCGTAAAGCTCACCGTAGGTTTTGGCGGGGCTCTGACGCAAAGTAAATCCAGCATGGATGCTATGAGCCCGCATCCGCAGGCAATAGCATAATCCCAGGCGTCGAGTGCGTAGCGATCATTAAATTCTTTAATATGATTCTGGATCCGGGCATCTACAACAGCCAAGTCATCCGTGGAGAGTATTGTGGCCAGTCCAATATCACCGCATACACGCTGGTTAGCCTCGCTATATATAGTCTTGAGACCAGTAGAATGCATGGCAGTATCTGAAGGGGTCATTTCTCGCAGATGATGTTCTTTAAGCGCCAGATGCTCCGCTTCATCAAGTTCAGTGCCGCTGATTAGCCCGGTCAACTGTGCCTTAAGGCTCTCTATATCACTGTTAATTGTCTCGTGAGCGTTCGCGATATCCTGACCACGGAGCTGAATATAACGGATGGCCCTGAACTCATCATCATAAGGAGACTGACTCATGTGTTTACCTCACCGCGACCAGGCTACCTTTTGGAGCTTTCTTAGTAAGCATGTCGATTGTTGCCTTGATGCCAGCAATTTCTGCCTTAAAATATTCCGCATTCGACATCAACCTTTCCTGAACTTCGTAGAGCTTTTGGATGGCCTGACTAAGGGCGGCTGTCAGTTTCGCATTTTTTTTGTGTTTCACTATCGCGTACCCGCCAATCCCTAACACAGCTACAGGTGCGGCCAATACCGCAATGCCTGCAACCATACCGCCACCGACGATAGACCCTGCTGTAGCGAGCCCGGAGGTTATGCCTGCTGCTGACACTCCCGTTGTACCAAGCGTATAGAGAGCACCGAAGGAAGCCGCTGCGCCTACGCCTGACCCCGCCAAAGCTGCTGCGCCCTCAGTAATACCCGGGAACTTATTTTCAAGCGCCTGAAGAGCACTTGTAACTTCATCCATTGCCTTCTTGCGAATTTTTTCGAGCTCTTCAGTTTCGGTAGCGTCCATTACAGGCCTCGTATTCATAACTTGCTGTGTGATAGGTGAAAAAGAGCACCATAAAAGTGATGAAGAAATCATGACTTACTATTGTGGCACTTTCGAGTTCATGTTTGTCAGTTTCAATGCTGTTGCTGTTAGTAAGGGCAGACGCCATATCGGGCAGACCCAAAATAACTATCGTGCCAGCGTCATTTTGGAACTGACTTTGCTAAAAATCAGTAGCGGACTGAACAGACATGTGTGGATTTGAATCTGGGCAGGTTCCAGACATTATTCCAACCAGACTTCCAATGACAAAATGCTCGTCATTCTCGGAGACGACATAGGGTCCACCAGAGCAACCATCGGTGTTGAAATGTGCTATTACAAAGCGAGTTGTGAGATGTTGGGGAGAATGATTTGAGCAATTTAAAGGCCAAATGCCTGAAACTTCACCAGGGAATGTCGAAATTGTTGTCTCATTCATTGGATATCCGACACCCAATGTACCCATGCCAGCTGCGGGAGCCAGGACCTTAAAGTAACTACTTACAGGCTGTTGTATTCCAGCTGGTAATACGATTTCTGCACTGTCAACAAACGGAATGCCGTCTTTAAAGTCTGCCCTGTCATTAGCCTCATTGAGAATGAAATCGACTAGAACAGGCTCTTCGTTCACCAGTCCTTGATGGTTAAGAAATTTGACGTAAAGTTTAAGTGTATTGCTGACGGGATAAATTTTTCCAAGAGCATTGGTAACAACATGGGCTGCGGTGAGAATCTTTTGCTGCTGACCATTATCGAAACCAAACGCAGTTGCTTCGAGATGGCTACTAAAATGAGGATCATTGCTTACATAGATTTTACAAACGTAGTTTTCAAACATTATTTCCTCCTTTTGCCGGTACCTAATCAGTTACACGGCTGCATGTTATAAACAACTAAACTCGCTTCCTGATATTTGAGTTTGTATGTTTTGCCAGGCACCAGCTCACCTCTGAAACACGGTTAGTCTCCTCCATGACATGGTTATGGCGATGGTCAGAAACTGTTATCGACGAAAGGCTGGAATTCCTTTAATGGCATTATCCATTTCAAGTCGTATGTCCTGAACGGGAGCGTATATTTTTATGATTCCAGATCTTAACCCTGAAACATTCCCCGTATCAAAACTGACCCGTTACAGATAAGTCACCACCGGTGCTGTCGATTAATTTAGTGAATTGCATGTCCTCATCCCATAAAGGGTAGGGCCTACCCCCGGCATCGAGCAAACCTGACCACCCTGCCCTTATTAAGACCCCACATGCGGCAATGGTGCCCTGTCCACGCCGCCCGCGAACTTTGAGGAAATGGGGAGAAAATAAAAAGAAAACAAAAAGTTATCGGCTGAAGTACCGGCGCAGATCGGGAATCAGGCGAAGCCTGACAGCACGTTAGGGCCTGGCAGGGGGCTTGAGGGATGAGGACATGCAATTGTGATAACCTTCCCGCCACGGGGTCGGTTAAATTCGTATCCTGCCGGTGCAATTCCAACGGCCGCGTTACCAGTTCGCCGGGTAGCATGGCCAGCAAAGCCAGGCATCGAGCACCCGGGTTTCACTGACGGCCGCTGCATAGACGCCGGTATCCGGGAAGAAATAAACCGGGGTGGCGTTGTTCAGCTGGTCGCCTTCATCGGCCAGAGCGCCGATCACCTCATGAGGCTTAAGCAGCATATCCGTTAAATATTCATCCGGGTGGATGGCATTCAGCGATATGGCCATCTCCAGAAATTCATCCAGGGTATGGCGGGTACGATACCCCCGGAAAACCTCGTATGAAGGCGTGACGCATTCACCATCCAGGGAACAGGCATCGTAACCGGCCAGCTGCTCTTCGGTGAGTCCGGAGGCATGCTTTGCCACAAGATTCGTAAATTGCTCTTTATCGTCCATCACAATCCTTACGCTGTAGGGGCCTGTTTGTGTTATCACTGCTTCCGGTTTTTACTTCGCACAACCCGGCAGGTATCCGGTCGCCCGGGCGTCCTTTGCGGTCTTGTTCGCCCTTCGCCTGAATTACGTCAAATCCCTTTCACTACCCGGCCGCAGGGTGACACCTCCCCTTTTCTCCGGAAGCGAAAGAGGAAGAACAGTTTAACAGCCCGGATCCTCAATAATTTTCGCGTAACGGACTAAATAACCGGTTTATGCAGCTTCTGATAACCACAGACCGCGATAGAATAAAACGTCTGGTGAGGAACCGGAGTGTTATGTAAGCGGGGGGTTTAACTGGGTATCTGTGTAGTCCTATTTAGCCAGATATCCCGAATAAAAACCTCAACGATTAGGTAAACGAAATGGATGGATTCTGGTCGATGTTCTGTTTGTTTGTCGTGGTAGTTTCACTGCATAAAGCCCTTTCTGTAGCAGCAGCACGAGCAGACGCAGCAAAATTAAATATGCTTCTCAGAATGAGAAAGTTTAAAAAGTAGCTTTCAAGACATCTGAGAATTCTTTTAAATCCTCAGAGGAAGTTATATGTTTAGGCTATTTGCAAACTAAGGTTGGAATTCCATCATTCTAGCCTTAGATCTTTGATCAAGTGAAGTTGCTCACTTGGTTGGATTTTACCGTTTCCTGACGGCTTTTCAGAAGCGAGGGCTGGTTGGAATGCCTTCCAGCTAGAAGTCTTGCAGATGCTCTCCGGGCATTAACTCATTGTCGAATCTGCACCAGTATCACTAGGTTGTTGAGCGGGCGATTAGCTTTTTCACTGAGCCGCTGTACACTCGACTGCTTCAAGAAGCACTACTTACCATTTGCCTGCCGTAAGGTCTGTTCTTAGCTGGATTTTTTTGGGAGGATACGCAGTCATGACAACTCAATCCAGCTCAATACAA
>NZ_JBRIQR010000073.1:0-9868 GCF_052983755.1 Enterobacter sp. CFEC122
GAAATGTAGGCCTGATAAGCGAAGCGCCATCAGGAATAAGTGCCAGGTATTACACGCGGAAGTAGCGTGGTGGAATCAACGCGGAAAAGGCGTCGAACTTCTTCACCATCTTTTTCCAGAACAACATAACAACAATCCTCGATTTGAAACATCGGCGCTATTTTAGTCAGCGCCGACAAATCGTAAAGCCTGTCGCCTTGTTCCGTTTCTGGGGTGGTATAAACCTTTTTGGTCACTGTGTCGTCAAATACGATTGCCGCGAATTTGACGGGGTTGACAATGGCTTACGCCATAAACCAGTAATAAAAGAGACCGACTTTCAGGCCAAGGATCACAATGTAGGCACAGCAGTATTTCATGGTGCCAGACATGATCTGATTGGCCTGACCGTCCATTTTGGTGGCAGAAACCGCGATGGCGATGCTTTGCGGCGAAATCATTTTGCCCCCCGTAGCGCCAGAGGTATTGGCCGCCGCCAGCCAGTTGGGATCGATATGTAACTTGCTGGCAGCTATGGTTTGCAGCTTGCCAAACAGAATGTTCGAGTTGGTATCGCTGCCGGTAACGAACGTGCCCAGCGCGCCAATCACCGGGGCGAGGAAGACGTACGAGCTGCCGGTCAGATCGACAATCGACTGCGCCAGTGTGGAGATAATCCCGCTGAGATCCATCACCGTGGCCAGCGCGACGATCGCCATAATTGCCACGATAGAGTTTTTAAGCTGGAAAATCGTTTTGATAAATACTTCCAGCATCCCGCGTGCGGACGCTCCCTGAATAAAACCGCCGATAATGGTCGCAAAGATAATCAGCATCCCTGGTGTGGTCACCCATTCAACTTTCAGTGCCATCGTTTTGCCGTCAGCCAACGTGAAATGCAGCACCGAAGCCAGTTGGGACGCCGCGCCTTTTATTGTCGGGAACAGCGGCGAACACAGCAGGATAAACACAAAAATAAACAGATAGATAGAGCCCACGCGGAACAACACTTTTGCCGAGCGCGGCGTGGTTTCGCGGGTATGGCTGACCTCAATGCGCCACTCTGGATCGGTTTTCCCTTTGCGCAGGCGACTGACCATCGCCACGGCAAACAGGCTGACCAGGCTACCGGCAAAAGCGGGTAATTCCGCGCCAAGATGGATGGCGACAAAATATTGCGGAATCAGCGTGGAAATGCCGCAAATCAACGTGATCAGAAATACGCCGCGAATGGCTTTCAGGCCACCGCCAATAATGCAGACAATCACAAACGGCAGCAGGATATTAAACAACGCGAGCTGCAAAATAATGGTTCCGCCTAAGGTATAAACCGGCAGATTAACCTGTTCAGCCAGAATAGAAACCGGGATCCCGACCGCGCCGAATGCGGTAGGAACTGTATTTGCCACGAGAGAGGCAATCGCCGCCTTCAACGGGTTGAATCCCAGCGCAATGAGAATGCCGATCGGAATAGCGACCGCCGTGCCATAGCCCGCTGCGGCTTCAAGAAATCCACCAAAACACCATGAAATCAGCAGCACCTGAATACGCTTATCTTCGCTAATGCTGGCGAGAATATCGCGCAAAATATCCAGCGCTTTGGTCGCCTGCATGACGTTATAACTGAAAATAGCGCCGAGGATCACAATCACGATCGGCCATAGTCCCTTCAGTGCGCCATACCCTATCGCGGCTTTCAGATTTTGTATGGGCATTTCCCAGAATATTGCCGATAGTGCAGCGGTGAATACCAAAGAGATCAGTACGGAATAATGGATGGGCATTTTTAATTTCAGTATTAAAAATACCATCAGCAGCAAAGGAGAGAGTGCCAGAGCAAACATTAAATATTCGTGCATTACAATTCCCGATTTACTTTTTTAGACTGAACTATATTTAGGGGAAAGGAAGCTACCTGAATAATAAAATAAAAAATGCTAACTGAATCGCTTCAGTGAAATAAAGTTATAAAGGTTAATAATTGTATAAATAATGTTATTTTTTATTAAATATGAATAACCACTAAATATTACAACACCCATTAGAGTTAATCATTAATAGGTATGGGATGATCTTTGCAATAAATGAAATAAGTGTTTTGGCATCCCCTCAAAGGGCGAGGTATGAATTATATGGCGGTGGTAATTTCATTAAAAAATGTGAGCGGTACCGAAAGAAATAAAATGGGGTATTGCATGTGGATATTGATTGAGGGAATATTCTGTTTTGTCGTACAAATGAACCTATGGCCATTTTCACTGGCCCTGATATAAGGAGCGGAGAGCCGCCCTCCATGAAACATACTGATAATAAGACCTTTTTGACAACTCTTACCCAATTGGTTGGCCCTGCTCATATCCTCACCGAACCGTCAAAAACTGCGCGTTACCGTAAGGGTTTTCGCTCGGGTCAGGGTGATGCTCTGGCGGTGGTTATCCCCGGCTCTTTGCTTGAACTCTGGAAAGTCCTTAGCGCCTGCGTTGAGGCCGATAAAATAATCCTGATGCAGGCGTCGAACACTGGCCTGACTGAGGGTTCGACGCCCAATGGTAATGATTACGACCGCGAGATCGTCATTATCAGCACGCTGCGGCTGGACAGTCTGCATGTGCTGGATGAGGGTAAGCAGGTGCTGGCTTATCCGGGCACCACGCTGTATTCGCTGGAAAAGGCGCTGAAGCCGTTTGGCCGTGAGCCGCATTCGGTGATTGGCTCTTCGTGCATCGGCGCGTCGGTTATCGGCGGTATCTGTAATAACTCCGGCGGTTCTCTGGTCCAGCGTGGCCCGGCTTATACCGAGATGTCGCTGTTTGCCCGTATTGATGAACAGGGACGCTTGCAGCTGGTCAATCACCTCGGCATTGAGCTAGGTCAGACGCCAGAGCAAATCCTTGCCCGGCTGGATAACAATGCGATTGAAGCCGTGCTCGTCAACCATGACGGGCGTCACGCGCACGATCACGACTATGTTAGCCGCGTGCGGGACATCAATGCCGACACGCCAGCACGTTACAACGCTGACCCGGATCGCCTGTTTGAATCCTCTGGCTGTGCGGGCAAGTTAGCGGTGTTTGCCGTACGTCTGGATACCTTTGAAGCCGAGAAGAACCAGCAGGTCTTTTATATCGGTACCAATCAGACTGATGTCCTGACTGAGATTCGCCGCCACATCCTGGCGAATTTTACAAACCTGCCGGTTGCTGGGGAGTATATGCACCGCGATATCTATGATATTGCAGAGAAATACAGCAAAGATACCTTCCTGATGATCGACAAACTTGGCACGGACAAAATGCCGTTCTTCTTCAACCTGAAGGGGCGTACCGAGGCCATACTTGAGAAGGTGAAGATCTTTCGCCCGCACTTTACCGACCGCGCGATGCAGGCTTTTAGCCATCTGTTCCCGAGCCATCTCCCGGCGCGGATGAAGACCTGGCGCGATAACTATGAACACCATCTGATGTTGAAAATGTCCGGTGAGGGTGTGGCCGAAGCCCAGGCATGGTTAACGGACTATTTTAAATCGGCCGAGGGCGCGTTCTTTACCTGTACCGCGGAAGAGGGCAGTAAGGCGTTTCTGCATCGTTTTGCCGCCGCGGGTGCTGCCATTCGTTATCAGGCCGTTCATTCTGACGAGGTTGAGGATATTCTCGCGCTGGATATTGCATTACGCCGCAATGATACCGAATGGTATGAGCATTTACCGGCGGAAATTGACAGTCAGTTGGTGCATAAACTCTATTACGGCCATTTTATGTGCCATGTATTCCATCAGGATTATATCGTTAAAAAAGGCGTAGATGCCCACGCGTTAAAAGAACAGATGCTGGAATTACTGCGCCAACGCGGAGCGCAATATCCGGCGGAACACAATGTCGGCCATCTGTATAAAGCGCCGGAAAATTTGGCACGTTTTTATCAGGAAAATGATCCGACCAACACTATGAACCCAGGTATTGGTAAAACCAGCAAACATAAAAACTGGGCATGAAATACGACTGAACTTTTGCTTGATATCGCGATATCAAGCGCAATAAACAGAAATGAAGCAATGGAGTAGTTATTGTGAATGTAAATTTCTTTGTTACCTGTATTGGTGACGCACTGAAATCACGGATGGCACGAGACTCCGTATTGCTGCTGGAAAAACTGGGTTGTCGCGTTAATTTCCCCGAGAAGCAAGGGTGTTGCGGTCAGCCAGCCATCAACAGCGGTTATATCAAAGAGGCGATCCCCGGGATGAAAAACCTGATCGCCGCGCTGGAAGACAACGACGATCCGATTATCTCCCCGGCGGGCTCCTGTACCTACGCGGTTAAAAGCTACCCGACGTATCTGGCCGATGAACCAGAATGGGCGCTACGTGCTGAGAAAGTTTCCGCGCGTATGCAGGATCTCACCTCCTTTATCGTCAACAAACTGGGCGTGGTGGACGTTGGCGCCAGCCTGCAGGGGCGCGCTGTGTATCATCCTTCCTGTAGCCTGACCCGCAAACTGGGGGTGAAGGAAGAGCCGCTCACGCTGCTGAAAAACGTACGCGGACTGGAGCTGCTGACGTTTGCCGATCAGGACACCTGCTGCGGCTTTGGCGGAACGTTCTCGGTCAAGATGGCCGAAATATCCGGTGAGATGGTGAAAGAGAAAGTCTTACATCTGATGGATGCAAAGCCGGAATATTTGATTGGCGCAGACGTCAGCTGCCTGCTGAACATTGGCGGCCGACTGCAACGGGAAGGCCAGCCGGTTAAAGTGATGCATATTGCTGAAGTGCTGATGAGCCGCTGAGGGGAAAGAGATGTCGATAAAAACCAGCGATGTAGAATTTAAACTGCGCATTCGTCAGCAGATAGAAGATCCGATCATGCGCAAAGCCGTGGCTAATGCGCAGGAGCGTATCGGCGCAAATCGGCAAAAAATGGTCGATGAGTTAGGCCACTGGGAAGACTGGCGCGATCGTGCCAGCCAGATCCGCGATCACGTTCTGAGCAACCTCGACGCTTACCTGTATCAACTCTCCGAGAAAGTGACGGAAAACGGCGGGCACGTCTATTTCGCCAAAACCAAAGAAGATGCCACTCGCTACATTTTGCAGGTTGCGCAAAGTAAAAATGCGCAGAAGGTGGTGAAGTCCAAGTCGATGGTGACCGAAGAGATCGGCGTCAACCATGTGCTGCAGGATGCCGGAATCCAGGTGATCGAAACCGATCTCGGGGAATATATCCTGCAACTGGATCAGGATCCGCCTTCGCACGTCGTGGTCCCGGCTATTCATAAAGATCGCTATCAGATCCGCCGCGTGCTGAACGAACGTCTGGGGTATGACGGCCCGGAAACCCCGGAAGCCATGACCTTGTTCATTCGTCAGAAGATCCGTGAGGATTTCCTCAGTGCCGAAATCGGTATTACCGGCTGTAACTTTGCCGTGGCGGAAACCGGCTCGGTGTGTCTGGTAACCAACGAAGGCAACGCGCGCATGTGCACCACGCTGCCGAAAACGCACATTGCGGTGATGGGCATGGAGCGTATCGCGCCGACCTTTGCCGAGGTGGATGTGCTGATCACCATGCTGGCGCGCAGCGCCGTGGGTGCACGTCTGACGGGCTACAACACCTGGCTGACCGGCCCGCGCGAGGCGGATAACGTTGACGGACCGGAAGAGTTCCATCTGGTGATTGTCGATAACGGTCGCTCGCAGGTGCTGGGCTCAGAGTTTCGCGATGTGCTGCGCTGCATCCGCTGCGGAGCCTGTATGAACACCTGTCCGGCGTACCGCCACATCGGCGGACACGGCTATGGCTCTATCTATCCTGGACCTATCGGCGCGGTGGTTTCTCCGCTGCTCGGCGGCTATAAAGATTTTAAGGATCTGCCGTACGCCTGTTCTTTATGCACGGCCTGTGACAGCGTCTGCCCGGTGCGCATTCCGTTGTCAAAACTGATCCTGCGTCATCGCCGGGTGATGGCCGAGGAGGGCATTACGCCGAAAGCCGAGCGACGGGCGATCAGGATGTTCGCTTATGCCAATAGCCATCCGGGGCTGTGGAAAGTCGGGATGATGGCGGGCGCGCATGCGGCGAGCTGGTTTATCAATGGCGGCAAAACCCCGCTCAAGGTTGGCGCGATTGGTGACTGGATGGAGGCGCGCGATCTGCCTGATGCTGACGGCGAGAGCTTCCGCAGCTGGTTTAAGAAACATCAGGCGCAGGAGAAAAAGAATGGATAACCGTACCGCGTTTTTAAACACCATCGCCCAGGCGCTGGGTCGCCCGCTGCGTTTCGAACCGCAAGCAGATGCCGCGCCGGTTAACAACTATGCCAACGAGCGCCTGACCGAACTTAGCCCGCAGCAGCGCTGCGATGCGTTTATCCAGTTTGCCAGCGAAGTGATGCTGGCCCGCTGCGAACTGACCAGCGAGGACCAGGCCGCAGACGCGGCGCTGCGCCTGTGCGAAGAATTGGGTCAGCAGCCGGTGGTGCTGAGCGGCGACAGCCGGCTGGTGGAGCTGGGTATCACCGAACGCTTGCAGCAGGAATGCAACGCCGTGGTTTGGGACCCAGCGCGAGGTAGCGAAAATATTACCCAGGCAGAACAGGCGAAAGTCGGCGTGGTGTATGCTGAATATGGCCTGACGGAGTCCGGCGGCGTGGTGCTGTTTTCCGCACCGGAGCGCGGGCGTTCCCTGAGCCTGTTGCCGGAGTCCTCGATTTTCGTGCTGCGTAAAAGCTCCATTCTGCCGCGCGTGGCGCAGCTGGCAGAAAAACTGCATCAGAAAGCACAGGCCGGTGAGCGTATGCCATCGTGCATTAATATCATCAGTGGACCCAGCTCGACGGCGGATATTGAACTTATCAAGGTGGTTGGGGTACATGGCCCGGTGAAGGCGGTGTATCTGATTATTGAGGATTGTTGAGACGGGGTGGAAAACCGCTCTGGCGCTGTGGGCCAGAGCGGTATTAACGTTATGCAATCATGCTGATGATCAACACGATAATCAGGCCAACCACGGAGTTCACCAGCTCCAGCAGACCCCAGGTTTTCAGCGTATCCTTCACCGACAGGTCAAAGTAGCCTTTGAACAGCCAGAATGAAGCATCGTTAATATGGGTCAGGGTGTTGGAGCCCGCCGCCGTTGCCAGTACCAGCAACGCCGGGTCGACGCCGACCAGTTGACCGGTTGCCGGGTCGAGGATCGCTGCGCTAATAATCCCCGCCGCCGTCATGGCGGAGACCACGCCCTGACCCGTTGCCAGACGAATCAGCACGGTTATCAACCACGCCATGATGTAGGGAGAAATATTACCGTGCGACATCAGCATGCCGATGGTATCGCCGATGCCGGTAACCGGTGCGACTGTTACCGGCCTTGTGTCGTCTAACCATTCATCAAAACGGCCCATTCAGTGCCTCACTGACGGGGTTAATTTGCGTATGTGAGCACTGTATGGAGATTGTGAATTGCAGAGGCACTAATTATTTTCAGTTTCCAACTTGTCAACTCTGCGGGAGTGCGATATTATGTTTCCAAGATGGAAACACAAGGAGAGCGAAGGATGCACGTTGTATCGAGAGCACCTTTCGATACAGCCACCAGGCAATTCCCCAATCAGGCAGCGGCACTAGACGACGTATACCGGACTTTGAAGAGAGAGAACTACACTTCACCGGACGAAATGAAAAAACGATTTGCCTCGCTGGACAGAATGAAATATCGGGAGAAGTGGTGGGTGATCGATGTTGGCGGTGGGAATTTAAGGGTGATGTTTTTTGCTGATTTTGAACGTGGGAAAATCTTTATAAAGCACATAACCACACACGCCGAATACGACAAGCTGACAGATTTTTACCGGAGAACTAAAGAATGATGTACACCGATGCTATCCAGGCGGCAAACAGCCTGGTTAGCATTGTCCCCCTCCTGGGGGGCAATGCCTCTCGCAAGGACTATGAAGACGCGCTGACGCTGGTTGAATACCTGGTTGAACACGAGCCAGATCATCCGCTGGTGGACATGCTGGTTGCGAAAATTGCCCAGTATGAAGATGAGGCGGAAGAGTTCGCAGAGTTCAACGACCGTATTGCAGCGTTACCAAGTGGCGTGGCCCTGCTGCGTGTCCTGATGGACCAGCACAAACTGACTCAGAGTGATTTTGAGGAAGAGATTGGTAAGAAATCGCTGGTGAGCCGCATCCTTAACGGGACTCGCTCACTAACACTAGATCACATGAAAGCACTTGCGCGGCGCTTCAACATTCCGCCCAGCTCATTCATGGACGCGTAAAACAGCCCCCTGACCGAAAGGTTGGGGGCTTTTGTATTAACCCCTGCCTTTGTTTTTCACGTAGTCCAGGAAGCGTTTCTCGGCATCCTGACGTGATACACCAGTCATTACCATCGCATCAATAAACGCCTGGCGTTCCACCTTGAAACGGTCGGCGAGCTGCTGCAGCAGCACCTTGTTTTTATCCTGCTCGGCTTTAAGCTTTTGCTGACTTTCTTCTGCCTTTGCCCGTTGTTTTTGCGTCATTTTCCGGGCTTTTAACAGTTTGTCGCTGAGGGTGCGTAGCTTTGTACTGTCTCGCGCAATCTGATTACCCAGCGCTTTCTGGCGGCGCTGGTATTTATCCCACTCCTGACGCATCGCCCCCTGGTTAGTCTGTGAGTTACGGTTCTTGTTGAATCTTTTCCGGTCTTCCTCAGTGAAATGCTTAGTAGTACGTCGTTTGTCGTCACCGAACCCTACACGTTTAGCGGCCTGCAGCATGGCCTGACCGATCCGCAATTGCCAGCTTGCCGACTGGAGTCGGGTCATTGCGTGGATCACGTGCTTACAGGCGATCCCTTTGAGATTAGGGTTACGGATTTTGGGGAAGGCATATTCTTTTGGCGGTGCCAGGGCAAAGTTACCGGCGGTCGCGATGTAGCGATACCAGTATTGATGACGACCACAATCACAATCGAAGGATACGCGACCGGCACACAGCTTTTTCGTCACTTTTACCGCGCTAGTCTCATCCCCCAGCTCATCAATCAGTGAATCCCATTCCTCAAAGCGCACTTTTACGCGGTGATGCTGGTCTTCGGAGCGATCTGAAGCCTCCACGCTGACTGTGACGACGTTATGTTTCAATGATGAAGGCACGGCGCGCTTAATGCCGGAACCGTCGTCTACGGCGTTGTTAGCACGTTTAACGTCGATCGCCTCACTTCCGGCTATGAGCTGGGCATAGGTGATCCCGGCTATGCCTGAATTGAACGTCTGTCGAATATCCTTGCGGCGACCTTCAAATGCCTTTAGATCTTCGACGGTGAAGAACGTACCGCCTTTTTTCTTCTTGCCCAGCGAGATGATATCTTCGGCTGTTTTGTTCTTCAGTGAAAACGGCGTCAGAGTGCGGCGAGCAGCGCGGCGCTTGCTTCGCTTATCCTTCTCAATCTGGTTGAATAGGCGTTCGAACTCGCGCGCGCTTAGGCCTTCTGTCTGGTATCGCCCGTTACTGGCGCGGGGAAAATCAGCCACTGATTAACTCCACTGTTCCCGACGCATAGTCTCGCATCCGGTCACGTATCCAGGCCACCGGCGGCACGGTTAACGTTGTGCCAACCGGCATGGCTTCAGTTTCAGATTCATGCCCCACCAGCAGGCGGAATACCCAACGTAATTCTTCATTGCCGTAACAGCGAAACGCCGACAAATCAGAACGGTAAACCTCATCTGGCTTGATGGTGTAAGAGATGTTGTCGGCGCTGTAGCTGGTGGCCCGTGCAATGACTTCCTGATGAAACAATGCCAGCAGGATAGGATCGTCAATTGTGCGGTCATCCAGGCGGTTGTAACTCATAGAATGGCACTGTTGCAAATAGTCGGTGGTGATAAACTTATCATCCCCT
>NZ_JBRIQR010000074.1:0-9512 GCF_052983755.1 Enterobacter sp. CFEC122
GTTATCAGAACGAGTTTTAAGTAGATCTGGAAGAAGAGACATCCAGATTTCAGTCAGATACCGCCATCGTCATGTCAGCAGGAACCGGATTGATTTCCTCGTTTCATAGCGGTCAGGCTTGCCTGAAAATGATACCTTCGCAGGGAATGTTGATTGAGCTGGGCGGTGTCATTTTTCTGTTTATAGGCGGATTACTTGCAACCCTTGGCTGGCAGTGGCCGTTTTTGCTTCATCTTTTTGCCTAGGTTCTTCTGGTTATGCAGCTGGCGTTTGTGCCGTAACAATTGTCCTCTGGGACAGAAAACATGAATGAAAACGCCGGAGAAAGCGAATCGGTGAGTGCGACTCGATTAGCGCCTGTGCTTTTTGCAGCCCTGCTGTCCATGATTTGCTTCTTCACCAGCATTATCATCATTCCGCAGGTGTTTAGCTGCATGGCTATTGGGGCAGCAGAAACCGGATACTTTCTGTCGTTTATCTCACTGGTCGCCGTCGGGGCTGCTGCGATGATGCCGCGCCTCATAGCGCGTTTACGTGAGTACGGAAATCTGTACACGGCGTTTAGCTGCTACGCTGCCGGACATTTCATATTTTCATTCGCTGATAATGTAGTGTTCTACATCGCTGGCGGGGTTTTAATGAGTTGTGGGTTTGGTCTGTCGGTGCCGCTTGTGAATCATATGACAGTCGAGCAGAGTCACGCTCGCGTCCGGGGACGTAACCTTGCCTGGCTTTCTATGGCTATATTCTCCGGCCAGTTTTTATCATCATTCATGGAAATCATCCTAGGAGATTCATCAGTCGTCTTCCGGGGGACCGCGACAATTGCGGTGGCGGTAATTGTCGCTCTCATGGTGATACACCGGAAACGTCGCTTTAAAACGGCATAACGTCTGTCAGTATCAGCAACGCCGACATTGCTGAGCCGGCTTAGTCTGGTGCGGGTACTGAGGGTGCAAATGTCCGCTCTTGGCACGAAGCGGACATACATCACAAGCGCCGTACATACGCTCTATAAAACAACTGCTCCGGCGCTGCGGTACCAAGGGCGAATCCCGGAGTGCTTTACTCAAAAATGAAACGGTGCTTATATGTTCTGGCTTCAGCTTAAATAATTAATCGGGCCTGCAATATACGGGGCCTGCTCAGTGTCTTTGCCGTAAAGGATTAGGTATGGAAATTGAAATTAATTGCTGTAATAACATCGATAAAGCAAATATAACTCTGGCAGAAAAAAAACTAAATATTAAATTTGCGCCTAACGGCACCGGAAAAAGCACCATTTCCCGCGCGATTCAGTGTACGGTAAACGGGGATGAACAGGGTCTCAGCGACCTGCTTCCGTTTAGATACCGTGGTTCTAATCCCGATGCAGTACAGCCTAGGGTAACTGGTGTCGATGGCCTGCAAAACGTCATGTGCTTTAATGAAAAATATGTCGATCAATTCACTTTTCAACCAGACGAGTTAGTAAGTAATAGTTTTGACATCTTCATCAAAAGTGAAGCGTATCACGAGACAGAACGCGAAATCGAAGCCATGGTCGTGGCCATACGGCAGCAGTTTGCTGATAACGTCGGGCTTGAAGAATTCATCACGCACCTGGGGGAACTCAGCGCCGCATTTAAGCTGAGTAGTACCGGGATTGCAAAAACGTCTACCGGTATGAAAGGCTTATCCGCTGGCAACAAGCTTCAGCACATTCCCGACGGTTTGGAATCTTATAAGCCGTACATCCAAAGTAAAAGCAGCGTAGAGTGGATCGAGTGGCAGACCCGGGGGTATGAGAAATTCTCCGCGCTATCCGACGGCTGCTGTCCGTTCTGTACTGGCGACTCCCGTGAAAAGGCCGAGCAGATTAGCCGCGTCAGCGCGGAGTATGATAAGGCTGTCATTAAAAACCTGATCGGCCTGATCGGCGTGCTAGATAAACTCGGCGAATATTTTTCAGAGCCTGCCCGTGCCCGCCTCGCTGATATTACAACCCTAAAAAGTGGGCTGGAAAAACAGCACGAAGAATATCTCGTGACAGTGAAGAAGCAGACAGACAGCCTGATAAATATGCTGAATACCCTTAAGACTCTTAACGGCTTTACGTTCAGCGCTTCAACCAACGTCAAGGCTGCACTGGAAGCCTGTCGCCTAGACGTGAAGTTTTTCCCGGAGCTGCAGTCGGATAAAACGGCCCGCACCGTAGCCAGTCTCAATACCTCTTTAGACGACCTGACGACGCAGGCCGGACGCCTGCAGGGTCAAATAAATAAGCAGCGTCAGGGCATGCAGAAGCTGATCCTCAAGCATAAAACCGATATCAATACCTTTCTGGCTTACGCAGGCTATCGTTATCAGGTGGATATCACTGGGGAAGGCGATAAATGTCGGCTGAAACTGCGCCACGAAGACTTTGAAGGCTACGTCAGCGGCGGCAGCCAGCATCTCAGCTACGGTGAACGCAACGCCTTTGCCATTGTTCTGTTTATGTATGAATGCTTAGCCAAGAAGCCAGGCCTGATCATTCTTGACGACCCGATTTCATCGTTTGATAAGAACAAGAAATTTGCCATCCTGGAGATGCTGTTTCGCCGCAATACCGGTGAGTGCCTGAAAAATGAAACGGTACTGATGCTGACTCACGATGTTGAGCCTATTATTGATACACTGAAGTCCGTCAGGAAGCTGTTCAGTAATCTGGTTACGGCCTCACACTTGCACTACAGCGCAGGCTGCATCACCGAGCAGCTCATCGGTGAAAGTGATATCCGCACTTTTGCTCAGATCTGCCAGTCTGTCACTGACTCTGATAGTGAAGACATCATCAAGTTGATCTATCTTCGCCGACATTATGAAATTATGGACGACCTCGGTGATGCCTATCAGGTGCTGTCAAACCTTTTCCATCACCGTGAAACGCCCATCGACACCCGTGAACCCGTTGTGCAGGGAGTGGGACATCCTGAAATGTCCGCAGAAAAAGTTGCCTTCGGCTGCCAGGCAATCGCCGATCGCATTCCCGGCTTTGACTACCAGGCCACTTTCGTTCAGCTCACCGACCCGGATCGTATACGTGCGCTTTATCTGCTCTGCCGTAATGGCTACGAGAAACTGCAGGTGTTCAGGTTGCTTCAGACCGGACTCGAGAACGCAGTAATACGTAAATTCATGAATGAGACCTACCACATTGAAAATGAATTTATCTGTCAGCTGGATCCTGCCCGGTTTGATCTCATTCCTGAATATGTCATCAGGGAGTGCGACGCGCTTATACTTCCTCCTCCACCGGCAAATGACGATGCGCTGGAAGAAATTGCCTGACCTGTCGGAGGCGCGAGTATATTAATGCGCTTCAGTTTTCAGTGCGGCTCCAGTCAGGGCCAATAACCACCAGCAGGCGATTACGGTCTGTTACCCGGACCGTTTTCCCCTACCGCAGCGACCTGATGAGCTTCCGGCCTCGCGGCTGGGCCTGACATTCAGAGTGCTGACTGTACCAAGGCAGCGCCACCTCAAGGGAGCAGGAAGGCGACAGGATACATGATCTTGCACGGTAATCGGATGCATTACGGTAAGCAATTCCATCACATGAAGATAAACAATGAACCATCCTGAAATTCACGTCAAAGACTGGATTGATGTGGGCAATCGTGAGTGTGTGGTGCAACGACTTCTTCCTCCAGTGTCTCCCGTCGGCGTCTGTATTGTTGTTCTGAATAAAACCAAACCGACCACCCGGATCGCTGGTTGGAAAGGTGAAAAGTGGTACTTCATGCCCAGCCATGACTTTGGTGGCTATGCAGATGAGTATGATCCCTGTGTACGTGAACTGAAACGGGGCCGTCGCTGACCCCACGAGGTAATGTAGTGCAACTGCGTTTAGGCCAGACTACACGTCACAACACAAGGGCTGCATTCTGATGTTGACCATAACGCATTGTGATGTAGCAATGTCCGCTTTTGGCACGAAGCAGACAAACTAGATTATCCGTGGCTATTCAATAAGCTTGCAAAGCAAGGTTTCTCCTTCATGAGGTGGCCTGCTCACTTCGCTTTATCTGGTGATAGTGAACCATCAGGTATTTATTACATACAAGGGAAGGGGGCAGGTTTCATTATTAAAAGGTTAATTATTAAGGTGTTAATAAATTAATGATGAAACAACTCACCAAAGTAATGAAAAACTAAGGTGAGTTGGAATTACACAAGCTCTACTTATCAAAATTCATTCGGGTTATTCTTCAGCTATGTGAAATACCATGTCCTGAAGAACATGACTTACATGGTGATCCATTATGCTATAAAATATGTACTTACCCTTTCTCTCTCCGCGAACAAGCCTTGCACTTCGTAACAACCTCAGATGATGACTGACCAGAGATTGTGATAACTGGAGCGACTCAGCAATGTCGCCTACAGAGACCGAACCACGCATACAGTAAAGCAGGATTCGTAGTCTTGACTGGTCCCCCAGTAGATGGAAAATCTCGGAAAGTTGCCCAATGTCGTTTTGCGAGAGCATTGATAGATCTGGCTCCGCGACATGATCTGTCGCGGAACAGTCTTGTATGTTGCCGCAATCTGATGTGCTGGACATTATGATTCTCCCTCCTAAATTGATAGTGCATCACCAGAGGCCTGATTAATGTTTGTGGCCTGGACTAGAATGGTTATGCTTTTTTCCGTGTTCGTGTTCGTGTTCGTGTTCGTGTTCGTGTTCGTTACGCAGTTTTGTCGGTGAAAGGCTGCATGTATTATCGTTTTGATCGTAATTCCAGTCGATTCCCACAGTTGCATGTTCTATTTTGAACTGCTCATAAAGTTCTTGTTTTACAAGCTTCACAACGTCTTTTACGTCCACATCTTCCTTGGCTCTTACTTCCAGTGTTGCCATCGTCCGACCTGAGGTTATTTGCCAGACATGAATATGACTTACGGCTGCTAAGCCCTTAACAGAACTGATTAGTCTCTGTTCCACCTTGTCTGGGGAGGCATCTTCAGGCGCTCCTTCTAACAGGATGTGCAGCGATTTTGCTAATAATTTCCAGGCACTACGTAAAACCAGTGCTGCGACAAGAACGGAAAGTATTGGGTCAATCGGTGTCCAGCCCGTGTAGTAAATGACAATAGCGGCGACAATAGCGCCAACAGAACCCAATAGATCACCCATCACATGTAAAATAGCACCTTTGACATTAACATGATCGGTCTCACCACGGGTCATGATCCATAATACCAATATGTTGACCAACAATCCTGCAATGGCAACGATCAGCATTGGGCCTGCCAGTATAATTGGTGGAGCTTGTAACCTTTCCCATGCCTCATATGCAATCCACGCCACAATAGCGAAGAGTGTCAGGGCATTAAAGAATCCCGCGATGACTTCAAATCGCAAATATCCAAAGGTTCGTTTGCTATCAGCAGCTCGACGGCCAAAACGGAATGCCGCATAAGCCAGCGCCAAAGCTACTGCATCTGTAAGCATGTGGCCTGCATCTGCCAGCAATGCTAATGAGCCAGAAAGTATCCCTCCAACAGCTTCGACCACCATAAATGTGAATATCATGAGGAAGGAGATAAGGACTTTACGCTCGTTTGCACTGGTTACTGCTGGAGTATGGTCATGCTCGTGATCATGTGATTGTGACATAGGGCCTCAAGCTGTTGGTTATACATGATGCCTTCAATATAACATATGAATATGTGTTCATGTAAAGGGTTTTTATATCCATTCCTTCCACGGCATCGGCATGTTCAAAATAATGCGCTTGACCTTCCCACGATGGTAAGCCTTAAGGTTGTTCTTTATCTGACCATAACGATGAGAAATACATCATGAGCATTCAAAAAAAACAGCATTCTAATGATGGTGAAACTCAAGTCAGCTTGCCCATTGAGGGAATGACTTGTGCAAGCTGCGTTGGACGAGTTGAAGCCGCTCTGGCTAAGGTTGAAGGCGTACAAAACGTAAGCGTTAACCTTGCAACAGAGCGTGCAGATATCCGCCTAAATGCATTCGTTAATCGTATGGCGTTGGTTGAAGCAGTTGAAAAGGTTGGTTATGAGGTTCCTCAAGCTTCTGTAGAGTTATCAGTTCAGGGCATGACATGTGCATCATGCGTAGGGCGTGTCGAAAAATCGCTCCGAGCGGTTAAAGGTGTAAAAGAAGCCACTGTTAATTTAGCGACTGAAAGAGCTACTGTACGTGGAACCGCAGGAGTTGATGACCTCATAACTGCTATCGAAAAAATCGGTTATGAAGCCAGCCTGGTTGATAACCAAAGCCAGAATAATGATAGTGCCGCAGAAAAAAAAGATGCTGAAAAGGTTGCGTTGAAGAAAGATTTAGTTCTGGCGACCGTACTTGCGTTACCAGTATTTATTCTGGAAATGGGGTCGCATGTGATACCGGGAATGCATCAATGGATAATGGATACCATTGGGCTCCAGGAAAGCTGGTATCTCCAGTTTGTATTAACATTGCTGGTGTTGGCTATTCCGGGGCGGCGCTTTTACCTGAAAGGTATTCCCGCGTTATTAAGACTTGGCCCAGACATGAACTCTCTCGTCTCCGTCGGGACTCTCGCTGCATTCGGTTATTCAATGATTGCGACCTTTGCTCCAGGTCTTTTGCCTCAAGGTACCGTCAATGTGTATTACGAAGCTGCTGCGGTAATCGTCGCTCTTATTCTTTTAGGACGATTTATGGAGGCGCGGGCTAAAGGTCGAACGTCTGAGGCTATCAAGCGTTTGGTTGGATTGCAGGCCAAAGAGGCGCATGTGCTGCGTAACGGCATTGTCATCGATATTCCCATTAGTGATGTAGCCCTTGATGACATTATCGAAGTTCGACCAGGTGAGCGGATACCTGTTGATGGTGAGGTGAGTGAAGGAACAAGTTTTGTCGATGAATCGATGATAACGGGGGAGCCTATCCCCGTCGAGAAAGTTCCCGGAAGCTTAATGGTTGGCGGGACTGTTAACCAGAAAGGAGCATTGAGGTTGCGTGCAACAGCCGTTGGTGGCCAGACGATGTTGTCACAAATAATCAGAATGGTAGAGCAAGCCCAGGGCTCTAAACTACCTATACAAGCCGTGGTCGATAAGGTGACATTATGGTTTGTTCCTGTGGTGATGCTGGCAGCGTTGTTAACTTTCCTTGCCTGGTTAACATTTGGGCCATCACCGGCCCTGTCTTTCGCACTGGTTAATGCCGTGGCTGTATTGATCATTGCCTGCCCATGTGCAATGGGATTGGCTACCCCAACCTCTATCATGGTAGGTACTGGGCGTGGTGCAGAAATGGGGATCTTGTTCCGTAAGGGAGAAGCTCTGCAGTTGCTTAAAGATGCCAGGGTTGTCGCTGTAGACAAAACAGGTACTTTGACTGAAGGGCGCCCAGTAATGACAGACCTGGAGTTGGCCGAAGGGTTTGAGCTTGACTTAGTATTAGCAAAAGTTGCCGCTGTTGAATCACGTTCGGAACATCCTATTGCCCGCGCTATCGTTGAAGCTGCTCTAGGAAAAGAGATATCGCTGCCAGCGTTGACTGAGTTTGATTCAATTACTGGGATGGGCGTCAGGGCTACCGTAGACGGAGAGCGCGTAGAGGTCGGGGCCGATCGATTTATGCGTGAGTTAGGCTTGGATATCGAGTATTTTTCAAAGACTGCGATACGCCTTGGAAACGAAGGAAAATCGCCACTCTATGTTGCTATTGATGGACGTCTGGCTGCCATTATCGCAGTCGCTGACCCTATTAAATCAAGTACGCCGATTGCCATAAATGCATTGCACCAACTGGGGCTCAAAGTCGCAATGATTACCGGTGACAATGCCAATACAGCAAATGCGATTGCGAGACAGCTTGGTATTGATGAAGTGGTTGCCGAAGTGTTGCCAGAAGGGAAAGTTGAAGCAGTTCGTCGGTTGAAGGAGTCTTACGGTAAGGTCGCTTATGTTGGTGATGGCATTAATGATGCCCCAGCTTTAGCCGTGGCAGATATTGGGCTTGCAATTGGTACAGGTACCGATATAGCGGTGGAATCTGCTGATGTTGTCTTAATGTCCGGCAACCTACAGGGTGTGCCTAATGCTATTGGATTGTCTAAGGCAACCATAGGTAACATCAGGCAAAATCTTTTTTGGGCGTTTGGTTATAATGCCGCATTGATCCCTGTAGCAGCAGGCCTGCTGTACCCTGCCTATGGATTGCTGCTTTCACCAATCTTTGCTGCAGGCGCGATGGCGCTATCCAGTGTATTTGTCCTGGGCAACGCACTTCGTTTGCGTCGGTTCCAGCCTCCGCTGGCAGAAGACTCTGAGCACTAAGAAAAGGGGAGCTATGAACATTGGTAAAGCATCGAACGAATCAGGAATCTCCGCAAAGATGATTCGCTATTACGAGCAAATTGGTCTGATTCCTGCTACTGGCCGTACCGAAGCGGGCTACCGTGATTATGCACCCAATGATGTCCATCGTCTGATTTTTATCCGCAGTGCGCGCGATCTTGGTTTTTCTCTTGAAGAGATAGCCGATTTGCTCAAGTTATGGAATGACAAATCTCGCCAGAGCGCCGATGTTAAACGTCTGGCACAAGAGCATATGGATGATTTAGAGCGACGTATGGAAAATATGCGACGAATGGCAGATACACTCAGAGCTCTGATCAAAAGCTGTGCTGGGGATGAGCGAGTTGAATGCCCAATACTCCAGACATTAATGACCGCTGATGCTAAAAGCCATCCCGGTAAGAGAGAAGGGGCAGTGCAACGTCGTTCTCGTGGTAACGAAATGGAAAAAGCCTGACCCCTTATTTTAAGGGCATGATGGCGTAGCACAAAGCTGTATGGGCTTGTGTTACGCCATCAGTCTAATCAACTTATAAGCGCACACCACTAATGCACACCCCCCGAGTGGTCAGTTGGTACGGTTAAAGGAAGATCACCATTCTCTTCATCAGCAGTCAATTTCTGTACTATCCCGCATTCGTCCACGCTCCGGTCTGAGCTGCAATAGTTATTAAGTTCTTTGAGTTGTATTTCCAGGGCTATTAATTCTTTAATACGATGCTGAACATGAGTGAGATGGGCACTGATTATTGCATCAATGGGGCCACAGTCTTTACCGTGATTATTCATTGCCAGTAGCAATGCACGTATTTCCTTATGGGTCATATCAAGAGAGCGGCAGCGTCGGATAAATAATAACTTTTCCAGATGAGTATTGTTGTAACGGCGATAGTTATTTTCAATATCTCTTAATGGAGCCTGAAGTAATCCTTCTTTCTCATAGTACCGAATAGTTTCCACCGGACAATCCGCCTTACGGGCCAATTCACCAATTTTCATGCCTCCCCCCTTATGCGCTTGACCCTCTAGTTAGATTAGGGTCTTTAATCGTCAGTATAGTTAACAGATGAGGCAATGAAAATGAGTGGTGGTGTAAAAAATAGCAAAAACCCTGCAGGAGACGAAGCGGCTAAATAGCTGCGCCTAATACCGCTACACTTTTGCCT
>NZ_JBRIQR010000075.1:0-9003 GCF_052983755.1 Enterobacter sp. CFEC122
ATTTGAACCGTAGGCCGGGTAAGGCGAAGCCGCCACCCGGCACTATTCAGACCGCACCCAAAACCCCTCACAACACTGCAGCCACGCCTGCGCGCTCTGCGACAAATAGACCCCTTCACGCCAGATCATCCCTAACTGCCAGTGCAGATCGCTCTCCAGCGGGATCCAGCGCAGCGTGTTTTTATCCAGACGCTCGCAAATCGGCTGCGGCAGAATGGCAATCCCCACGCCCGCCTGCACCATCGCGGCCAGGAAATCCCACTGACCGCTGCGCACCGCGATGCGTGGCTTGACGTTATGTTGGTTAAACAGCGTCATCAGCTGGCGGCTTAAGGCGAAGTCTTCGTTGTAGATCAGCAGAGGGTGTTCGCCGAGCAGCTCAGGCTTCACCGCGTCCCTTTTCAGCCAGTCGCCGGAGCGGGGAACCAGCACGCACAGCGGGTGGCTAAAGAGCGGAAGCGTCGCCAGGCCGCTCTCTTCCTCAACGGGGAGGGCGGTCATGGCCACGTCGAGCTCGCCGTTAGTGACGGCCTGCTGGACGGTTAAGCCACCAAACTCCGAAATCTTCAGCTCTACGCCAGGATAGCGCTGGCGAAACAGGCCGATCGGCCCGGCCATCATCATGCCGACCATCGGGGGAATGCCGAGGCGAAGCACCCCTTTGGTCAGATGATTAATATCGTCCAGCTCCGCTTCCAGCTGGCGGAACTCCGCCAGAATGGCCAGCCCGCGTTCGAACACCACGCGTCCGGTGTCGGTCAGCAGCAGCTTGCGCCCGTCGCGGATCAGCAGGGTACAGTTAAGTTCATCTTCGAGGTTTTTCAGCATCTTGCTGATGGTGGGCTGGGTAACAAACAACTTCTCCGCTGCGCGGGTAAAACTTTGCTGGCGAACCACTTCGACAAAATAGCGCAGCGTTCTTATGTCCATGATTATTCCTCGAAACTATACCTGTGATGATTTTAATTCATTTCAGTCCACACCGTGCGCTCACTATACTGGCGCCTCGTCTCATTTTTGAGGAAAACCCCCATGGCCGTGGCGTTAAGCCGTGTTACGCCTGCCGTTGTGCAACGACTCCAGGTCCCGGTTCAGGTACTGCTCTACGCGGGACTGTTTGTTTTCGCCGAATATCTTGTCGGCTGGCTCCACCTGCCGCTGCCTGCCAACCTGGTGGGGATGCTGCTGATGTTGACGCTCATCCTCTGTCGCGTGATCCCCCTTAACTGGGTGCGCGCCGGGGCGCGCTGGCTGCTGGCGGAGATGCTGCTGTTCTTTGTGCCTGCCGTGGTGGCGGTGGTGAACTATGCGCAGCTGTTGATGGTGGACGGCTGGCGCATCTTCGCGGTGATCGCGCTGAGTACGCTGATGGTGCTGGGAGCGACCGCCTGGGTGGTGGATAAAGTGTATCGCTTTGAAATCAGCAGGCACAAACATGACTAGCTTTCAGATCAGCGTCTTGTGCCTGATCGCGACGCTGGCGATCTACTTTGCCAACAAGCGGCTGTATCGCCGGTTTCATGCGCTGCCGCTGATGCCGCTGGTCTTCACGCCGATCCTGCTGGTGCTGATGCTGGTCTTCGGCCATATCTCCTGGCAGAACTATATTGGTGAATCCCACTGGCTGCTGTGGCTGCTCGGCCCGGCGACCATCGCCTTTGCCGTGCCCGTTTACGACAACCTGGCGATTATCAGGCGCCACTGGATGTCGCTCAGCGCAGGCGTCATCACCGCTACGGTGGTCGCGGTCTGTAGCTCCGTCTGGCTGGCGAGACTGTTTACGCTGCCCGATGAAATTCAGCGCAGCCTGGCCGTGCGCTCGGTGACCACGCCGTTTGCGCTCGCGGCGGCGAAACCCCTCGGCGGACAGCCGGACCTGGTGGCGCTGTTTGTGGTGGTGACGGGCGTCTTTGGGATGGCGGTGGGCGATATGCTCTTTCTGCGGCTTTCCATCCGGGAAGGGATGGCCAAAGGCGCGGGGTTTGGCGCGGCATCGCACGGCGCGGGGACGGCGCGTTCGTATGAACTCGGTCAGCAGGAGGGGGTTGTCGCAAGCCTGGTGATGATGCTCTCGGGCGTGACGATGGTGCTGATTGCGCCGCTGGTGGCGTGGGTGATGTTTTGAACTCCCCGGCCAGAGCGGCCGGGGAGAAAGGTTTAGTGCGCGCGGCCCTGCTCAACGCCAAGACCGGTTTGTGAACGAATAAACTGGGCGCGGAATTTCTCGCGCTCCAGGTTACCCTCCGGCGAATTGTCGGTAGCCGAGAAGACCCAGATACCGATAAACGCCACGGCAATCGAGAACAGCGCCGGATATTCATACGGGAAGATGGCGCTGGCGTGACCGAGGATCTGCACCCAGATGGTTGGGCCCAGAATCATCAGGATCACCGCCGTCAGCAGCCCCAGCCAGCCGCCAATCATCGCGCCACGGGTGGTCAGTTTCGACCAGTACATGGAGAGCAGGATGATCGGGAAGTTACAGCTTGCCGCGATGGAGAAGGCCAGCCCCACCATAAAGGCGATGTTTTGCTTCTCGAACAGAATGCCCAGCAGGATCGCCACGACGCCCAGTACCAGCACGGTGATTTTAGAAACCTTCAGCTCATCGCGCTCGCTCGCGCCTTTGCGGAAGACGTTGGCGTAGAGGTCATGCGAAACCGCCGACGCGCCGGCCAGCGTCAGACCCGCAACCACCGCAAGAATGGTGGCGAAGGCCACGGCGGAGATAAAGCCGAGGAACAGGTTGCCGCCCACCGCGTCGGCCAGATGCACCGCCGCCATGTTATTGCCGCCAATCAGCGCGCCTGCCGCATCTTTAAACGCCGGGTTCGCCCCCACCAGCATGATCGCGCCAAAGCCGATAATAAAGGTCAGGATATAGAAGTAACCCATGAAGCCGGTCGCGTAGAAGACGCTCTTGCGCGCTTCACGCGCGTCGCTCACGGTGAAGAAGCGCATCAGGATATGCGGTAAGCCTGCGGTACCAAACATCAGGCCCAGACCGAGCGACAGGGCCGATATCGGGTCTTTCACCAGCCCGCCCGGGCTCATGATGGCTTCCCCTTTCGGGTGGACCGCCATGGCTTCAGTGAACAGGTTATTGAAGCTGAACCCGACGTGCTTCATCACCATAAAGGCCATAAAGCTGGCGCCGAACAGCAGCAGCACGGCTTTGATGATCTGCACCCAGGTCGTCGCCAGCATGCCGCCGAACAGCACGTACATCACCATCAGCACGCCCACCAGCACCACCGCGATGTGGTAGTTCAGGCCGAACAGCAGTTGGATCAATTTACCCGCGCCCACCATCTGCGCAATCAGGTACAGCGCCACAACCACCAGCGAACCGCAGGCGGAGAGGGTGCGAATCGGTCCCTGCTTCAGGCGATAGGAGGCCACGTCGGCGAAGGTGTAGCGGCCCAGATTGCGCAGGCGCTCGGCAATCAGGAACAGAATGATCGGCCAGCCGACGAGGAAGCCGAGGGAGTAAATCAGGCCGTCATAGCCGGAGGTGTAGACCAGCGCGGAGATCCCGAGGAACGAGGCGGCGGACATAAAGTCACCCGCAATCGCCAGCCCGTTCTGGAAGCCGGTAATGTTGCCGCCTGCGGTGTAGTAATCGTTACGGGAGCGCACGCGTTTCGACGCCCAGTAAGTGATATACAGCGTCAGCACCACGAAAATCAGGAACATCACAATCGCCTGCCAGTTGGTTGGCTGGCGCTGTACCTCGCCGGTAATCGCATCTGCCGCGTGGGCGGCAAAGGGAAGCGTGGCGGCGAGCGCCGTCAGAATTCTCTTCATGATGCTTTTACCTCTTGCAGTACCGCTTTATTAAGGCGATCGAATTCACCGTTCGCGCGCCAGACGTAAACGCCGGTCAGCACAAATGAAATCACGATGACGCCAATGCCAATGGGAATACCGCGCGTCACGCTGGTGCCCTCGTGCAGCGGGGTGCCCAGCCAGTGCGGCGCAAAGGCGATCAGCAGAATAAAGCCGACATAGATAATCAGCATGATGATGGAAAGGGTGAAGGCAAACCGTTGCCGCTTATCGACGAGCTCCCTGTAGTGCGCACTATTCTCTATCTGCTGACAAATATGGTCATTCATCACAGAGTCTCCAAAGGTAAGGTTGGTTTGTTTTTATCCCCTCTCCCCTATGGGGAGAGGGTGAGGGGAGAGGGAGAAAACACTAGGAAGGCATTGCGATGGCCTGCTTCTCTTCGAGCAGTTTTTCCACCACGCCAGGATCCGCGAGCGTTGAGGTATCACCAAGGTTGCTGGTGTCCCCTGCCGCGATTTTGCGCAAGATACGGCGCATGATTTTGCCGGAGCGGGTTTTCGGCAGCGAGTCGGTCCAGTGCAGCACGTCCGGCGTCGCCAGCGGGCCAATCTCTTTACGCACCCAGTTGCGCACCTCAGCATAGAGCTCTGGCGACGGTTCTTCCCCGTGGTTCAGGGTGACGTAAGCGTAAATTGCCTGGCCCTTGATGTTGTGCGGAATGCCGACAACGGCGGCTTCGGCAATCTTCGGATGCGACACCAGCGCCGATTCAATCTCCGCGGTGCCCAGACGGTGGCCGGAGACGTTCAGCACGTCGTCCACGCGTCCGGTGATCCAGTAATAACCGTCTTCATCACGACGCGCGCCGTCACCGCTGAAGTACATGTTTTTAAAGGTCGAGAAGTAGGTCTGCTCGAAGCGATCGTGATCGCCGAACAGGGTACGCGCCTGACCCGGCCACGAGTCCGTGATCACCAGGTTGCCTTCGGTGGCCCCTTCCAGTGGGTTGCCTTCGTTATCCACCAGCGCAGGCTGTACGCCGAAGAACGGACGCGTTGCCGAGCCCGCTTTCAGCTGCGTGGCGCCCGGCATCGGGGTGATCATAAAGCCGCCGGTTTCGGTCTGCCACCAGGTGTCCATGACCGGGCATTTCTCGTTGCCGATTTTCTTCCAGTACCACTCCCAGGCTTCCGGGTTAATGGGCTCACCCACGGAACCGAGGATGCGCAATGAAGAGCGGTCGGTGCCTTCGATGGCTTTGTCGCCTTCCGCCATTAATGCGCGGATGGCCGTTGGTGCGGTGTAGAGAATGTTGACCTGGTGTTTGTCGACCACCTGGCACATACGCGCCGGGGTCGGCCAGTTTGGCACGCCTTCAAACATCAGCGTGGTGGCGCCACAGGCCAGCGGACCGTACAGCAGGTAGCTGTGCCCGGTGACCCAGCCCACGTCGGCGGTACACCAGTAGATGTCGCCCGGGTGGTAGTCGAAGACGTATTTGAAGGTAGTGGCCGCGTAGACCAGATAACCGCCGGTGGTGTGCAGCACGCCTTTCGGTTTGCCGGTTGAGCCAGAGGTATAAAGAATGAAGAGCGGATCTTCCGCATTCATCTCTTCCGGCTGATGCTGGTCGCTCGCCTTTTCAATCAGATCGCTCCACCACAGGTCGCGCCCCTCGTGCCAGTCGATTTTGCCGCCGGTACGCTTAAGGACGATGACGTTGCTGACCGTGTTGACGTTCGGGTTTTTCAGCGCTTCGTCGACGTTTTTTTTCAGGGGGATACTGCGTCCTGCGCGCACGCCTTCATCGGCGGTGATCACCAGTTTTGAGCTTGAATCGACAATACGACCCGCAACCGCCTCTGGCGAGAACCCACCGAAAATAACGGAATGAATCGCGCCGATACGCGCACAGGCCAGCATGGCCACAGCCGCTTCCGGCACCATCGGCATATAGATAGCGACCACGTCGCCTTTTTTAATGCCTTTATCCAGCAGGACGTTGGCAAAGCGGCACACGTCGCGGTGCAGTTCTTTATAGGTAATGTGTTTGCTCTGCGAGGCATCATCGCCTTCCCAGATAATCGCCGTCTCGTTCCCGCGCGCGGCAAGGTGACGGTCAAGGCAGTTCGCCGCCA
This sequence comes from Enterobacter sp. CFEC122, assembly GCF_052983755.1. NCBI lineage: Bacteria > Pseudomonadati > Pseudomonadota > Gammaproteobacteria > Enterobacterales > Enterobacteriaceae > Enterobacter > Enterobacter sp. CFEC122. Next base: position 5,931 of record NZ_JBRIQR010000075.1, read on the forward strand.
GGTTCAGCGTGCCATCTTCATACCATTTAATGGAGACGTTACCGGGCGCAAAGGAGGTGTTTTTCACCTTCTGATAAGGTTTGATCCAGTCCAGGATATGGCCCTGCTCACCCCAGAAGGTGTCCGGGGCGGTAATAGATTGCTGATATTTCTCGTGGTACTGCTCCGGGTTGATCAGGCAACGGTCCGCAATGTTTGCGGGAATGTCATGTTTGTGTATTTGGCTCATGGCTTTTTTTCTCCTTGTAAGATGTTAATAATATGTCGCAAAAACGTTAATAGTAGGGGCTTTACAAGCTTTGTTTATTATTTGGGCGACAGATCACGCATTGTTTGAACAGGTTGAAAAATGAGCGAATGAAACTTTGAAGGAAAATAATTTATGCTGACGATTATTCACATTTATGTTTAAAAAAGGTTTTTTATAACAAAAGGTTATTTATTAGAATCAGGAGAAACTCCCGTCACAGACGCTTTTACGAGTGAAATGCGTCGTTCTTTAAGGCTTGCGCAACAGGCCGCCCAAATGATACTCATACGCCGCGTTAAAAAATCCCATAAATCGACGCAACACAATTCATACCCTTTCAGTATGTCCCCATATTCATGCAGTTTAAGTGAATAAGGCGCTTCATTGAGGAAGTCAGTTTCTATGAAAAACGTTAAAGTCAGCCTGGCCTGGCAGATCTTAATCGCCCTTGTGCTGGGTATCCTGCTGGGCAGTTACCTCCACTATCACAGCGACAGCCGCGACTGGCTGATTGCGAACCTGCTTTCACCGGCAGGGGATATCTTTATTCACCTGATCAAGATGATCGTGGTACCGATTGTGATCTCGACGCTGGTGGTGGGTATTGCAGGCGTCGGCGATGCGAAGCAGTTAGGCCGTATTGGTGCGAAAACCATTATCTATTTCGAAGTGATCACTACGGTTGCGATCATTCTCGGTATCACCCTGGCGAACGTTTTCCAGCCGGGTTCCGGGATTGATATGTCGCAGCTGGCGACGGTGGATATTTCGAAATACCAAAGTACGACCGCTGACGTGCAAAGCCATGCACACGGCCTGATGGGCACGATCCTTTCTCTGGTGCCGACCAACATCGTGGCGTCGATGGCGAAGGGCGAGATGCTGCCTATTATCTTCTTCTCGGTCCTGTTTGGTCTGGGGCTCTCTTCACTGCCCGCGACGCACCGCGAACCGCTGGTGACCGTGTTCCGCTCGATCTCCGAAACCATGTTTAAAGTGACCCACATGGTGATGCGTTACGCGCCGGTAGGGGTGTTTGCGCTTATCGCCGTCACCGTGGCGAACTTCGGTTTTGCCTCCCTCTGGCCGCTGGCGAAGCTGGTGCTCCTGGTGCACTTTGCCATCCTGTTCTTTGCGCTGGTGGTGCTGGGAATTGTGGCGCGTCTGTGTGGGCTGAGCATCTGGATCCTGATTCGTATCCTGAAAGATGAGCTGATTCTGGCTTACTCCACGGCAAGCTCTGAGAGCGTGCTGCCGCGTATTATTGAGAAGATGGAAGCCTACGGTGCGCCAGCGTCGATCACCAGCTTCGTGGTGCCGACCGGTTACTCCTTTAACCTGGATGGTTCCACGCTCTACCAGAGTATCGCCGCTATCTTTATTGCGCAGCTGTATGGCATTGACCTGTCGCTGTGGCAGGAGATCGTCCTGGTGCTGACCCTGATGGTGACGTCTAAAGGTATCGCAGGCGTACCGGGCGTTTCGTTCGTGGTACTGCTGGCGACGCTGGGCAGCGTAGGCATTCCGCTGGAAGGCCTGGCCTTTATCGCGGGTGTGGACCGTATCCTCGACATGGCGCGTACGGCGCTGAACGTGGTGGGGAATGCGCTGGCGGTGCTGGTTATCGCCAAGTGGGAACACAAATTCGACCGTAAAAAGGCGCTGGCGTATGAACGCGAGGTGCTGGGTCGTTTTGATAAGACGGCTGACCAGTGATGTAAAAAGCCGGGTGGCGGCTTCGCCTTACCCGGCCTACACAAGCCGTAGGCCCGGTAAGCGCAGCGCCACCGGGCAATGGTTTACTCCCCGCTCAACGCATCAAACTCTTCACATCCCGTATCAAACCCTTCCGTACAGCTCAGGTTTAACCAGTACAGCGCTTTCTGTTTATTGGGCGTGATAAAGCCTTTCTCCCCCTGCCTGAACAACATCCCTGCCCAGTACTCGGCGTAGCCGGTGCGCGAAAGGGCTGAACTCCGCTTGAACCACGAGGCGGCCTGCACGTCATCCTGCGCTACCTCGACGCCGTTGGCATAAATCAGCCCCAGCAGCAGCTGTGCATCGACCGCAGAGTCGCTGTCGATATCTTCGGTTGCCGTGTGCAGCAGTCTGATGGCCTGGGGATAGTCAGTTTTCCCCGCCTGAGTATTCACCAAAATGCGCGCCAGCATGATCGCGCCGCGTTTGCTGCCAGCAATGTTTGCCTGTTGGGCCAGGGCTTTGGCCTGTGAGTAATCGCCCTGCGTAAAGAGGATTTGCGAGAGCAACCCCATGGCGTCGACATCGCCGCCTTTCGCGGCTTTCTCGGCCCACAGCGCGGCCTGCTTGCTGTCGCCGGAGCTGAAGTACGTATCGGCAAGATAATACTGGGCACGCGCATCACCGGCTTCCGCCTGTTTCCGATACTGGCTGCCTATCTCATCGGCGCGGGCGAAGGACGTTAAAAACACTAACAACAGAAAAATGGCTTTCATGGATTCTTATCATCTGGGTACACGCCGCGCAGTATAATCTCGGGCGCAAAAGAAAAAAATGGGTGCATTAAGACCTCAGCATCCTACAAGCCGGGCGGAACCGTTGTTCCGCCCGTAGAGGTTAGCCTGGGTTGCAGGCTAATTTAGCCGCCACCTCCTGATGTTCACTCTTTATTGAAAACTCGCAGAGCCTGCCGCGAGTAATAAAGGTAAAGATCACTATCGTCAGGCAAATAATAAAGACGATGCCTAACGCAGTTTTTAATGGCGTCATGCCTTTTACTCCTTGTGTAAAAAAGAATAAGAGGCTACTCTCAACCTGTTGGGTGTTGAGGGGTAGCCTCGGGTG
>NZ_JBRIQR010000076.1:0-8417 GCF_052983755.1 Enterobacter sp. CFEC122
AAGATTACATTTTGTCTCGAAGTATAATTCACTCCTGTGAAAACAAAAAATGTCTCTAAAAACTATCTAATATGATAGGTAATAAAAGGAGACAAAATTAGGAAAAAAACATCGAACAAGAACACAAAGAACGGGCTACGCTCGTTCTTTTTTTCGCAGTGAGTTCGACATAAGGCGGTTGCTTGCAACTGCCTTATCGAGATTAATATGAAGAAGCACAAACGCTAACGCGTTCGGCTTTGAATTTCTATTTGTATGTACTCGCCTGAGTAGTTAATGTACTTCTTCTTGAAAGTACCTAATACTTGCGAGTACATACAAATATCATTCAATTTCTTTTTGCACTAAGTACATACAAATTTCTTTTTTATTAAGTACACAAAAGTAGGGGTCGGCACTACGTGCCTAAAGTATTTCGCTGTACCGCTTCGCTCAAAGGGCGGGGTATCGGGCTGTTAAAGCCCTTAATGTACTTACACATACCATGTAATTTTTCTATCCAAAGGGGTGAAATTCTTTGTACAGAAACTTCATTTGGTGAATGTTATTGACTGCATTTCGTATTAAACAAATAAATACAATAACAATCAAGAAGTGACTTATTAGAAAAGGGAAAGGAAAACCTAATGCATAGAAAATATTTGAAGTTATTGAGATATAAGATGGTTCATGGTGAATCTTTTATCGATGAAGTAGAAGCCGTACTGTACAATCCTTTTGCCTATTCTGAATATAGACTTAAGGTATTAGTACCGAAAGATTATGATTTTGAACTGATTGCTGATTATCTTTATTTTATAAAAGATTCAAATAACGAGAGTGATGGTTTAGTAGTTACACTATTGGCAATTTATGTAAAAGAAGACGTTGAAAGATTCTTAGAGCTTGTAAGTACTGGTAATGATATGTGAGGTACTTAAAGTGATTAGAATGGAATTTAACACATACGATGATGGTACATACTACTTTCTCTATGTTAACGAGGATGTACGAATTGAAACAAACGGCGTTTCAGGCATACAGTTAGAAACGCACGATTCAAAAGTACGCGATTTAGGCGATCCATACATGTACTTATTAAACATCACTGAATGCAAAGACGAGTACTTTAATGAAAGTCTTATCAATCCGTTTGTAGATGAAGTGATTAAAGCAGTACAGGTACTATGTGCAAGTTTAGATATGGAAAAGTAATGAATGACACCCCTCAATCAGGGGTGTTTTTGTTTCTTAGGTGTGATGAAGTCTGAAATTGGTTTGTTTTTGTTATAGATTTCGTTTATATGTTCTGTGAGTGATGTATTAGTTTCTTTTACTGTTTTAAGCATGTCATCAATTTTATCTGTGTATTTTTTTCGTTGCTCAGGTTCGAGTGAGTATTCAATCATAATGTCTTCATATAAGGCATATAACTGCTCATATGTCTGGTAATAAATTTCACTTGCTGAATTTAACTTTGATATTGTGGTTTGTGCAGTGTCACTAAGTTCGTAGTTGATACGTTCAACAGTATTAAGTTGATTAATAATGGCACTTGATTCCTGCTGGAACTTAATAGACAACTTATCTAATTGATCTACAGTATCAATAATAAACAGGTTAGTTGGTGTACCAGTGCCGACTGTTTTCTTAAAGTTATGTAAAACTGCACTGATTGAAGTTTGAAAATGTAAACTGGTTGAACGAATATCAGGAAGATCATTAAAAATACTCTTCTCAATGATCCCGTAAGCAATATCATAATGCTTTTGTGCCATCCATTCAGGTACTTTCCGATACGCAAAATAAGCTACAATTAGAGTACCTAACGTTCCGGCGGTGTTCAGCCAATCTGAGACTGATCCAAGTTCATATCCTTTAGGAGTAGAAATATATAGGTTTATTAAAGCTAAAAGCTCAATGAATAGAATAAAATAAATTGTTGTGAGAAGTGTTTTTTTTAATTTCTTGCTTGCCATAGCAATAATAACCGATAGAAGAGTGTACGAACTTTACCGGTTCAATTATGCCCTTTAGAGCATAATTGAACCGTGATGATATAATTTAAAACTTCAAGTTATCGAGAATATCATTAATGTGTTTTTCTTCTTCTACTTCTCTATCCCGTTTGAGTTTAAAATATTCGTTAACATCCTCGAATGCTTTTTTTAATAAGTCGATAAATTCTTGAAGTGAATTTACATATGTCTTTGAAGTTGATATAGCGAGTGTTGCACCTTCAAAATTACATGGTAATACTAATCTTGTATCTCTGGTTGAACGAACATGCTCATTAAATCTCTCTATCCATCTTTCGGATGGAATAGCGGTAAGTTCAAAACTTAAAACATCAAAATACGGGGTGTTATTGTAGTCTTTTTGAACTGGTGAAGCGTCTCTGTGTAGACTTTCAATACTAACTTCATCAGATGTTAAGTTAGGCATTATTAACATAATTTATCCACTATTATTGAGTTGTTAACCAAGAGTCAGAATAACTATACTTTACGAGTGGAAACGCAATCAAGTACACTCTCTTGTTCACGCCCCCCCACAAATGGTGGTTTGTTGAATGTGTGTGGGTGGGCGTGTACTCAAAATGGTAATTCACCCTGGCTAAACCAATCATCTTCTTCATGAGCCTGATACATTCTGTACTCAGCATCCAAAAACGATAACCCCTCAATTACAGTACCTAATGGTTTCTCGTATATAAGTACGAAACAATCCCTTTTCTGTATCGATAGTTACATCAAAATTGATGAAGAATGAAAAGTATACTGATGATCCCCTGTTCAGTACCATCTATTCGGTGTTTGTTACCAGGTACTGTCCAGGGGGAATAATTAACTAACTATCGATGAATCAGATAATTATCTTAAAGAGAATCAAAACCACGAGTCAAAGAAGCTTGAGATCTTGTCGCAAACATAATCTTTGGCTTTTTTAAGAGGCTCTTTCACAATATTTGGAATTGGAGCATTATCTATAATGGAATCAAGGACATCTTTTACTGCTTCGGTAAACCCCTTTTTTGATTCTTGTTTAACCTCTTCAGTTTTATTTTCTTCACGAAGAGTACTATACACCGCAGCTTTAGAACGCTTTGGTAATCTTAAAACCATTTTCTTGACAAGATTGCTGATGTTGTATTTTGACGGAGCCGATACCGCGATACATCCATTATTATTCTCAAACAAGCGATTGTAAATATCAATTTCTTTACGCTCAAGATTTTCTATTTGTGTAGCAGAAGGGCGTTTCTTAGAGCCATCCCATTCGTATGAGGGTTCAATCTTGTCAGCTTGGTTTATTACAAACAAGATTTTATCTTCAGCACTAAGCGGCTTAATAACGTTTTTATAGAAATTTTCATCAGGACCGAGTGCTCTGTCGTCAGCTTTGATCACCCATAAAACCAAGTCAAGTGTTGGTATTAGTTCTTGATAAAGACTCTTATACTCGATGTCTCTTGCTTCACTTTCACCCACTCCTGGCAAATCAATAAGGGTAAGTTTTCTGCCCCCAACATCAATTTGTAACTCTTCAAGTTTTCTTGTGCAAGCCTCAACATGGCTAACTTTACAAACATCTTGCTGGAATATTGCATTACATAATGACGATTTACCTACGCCGGTTTTACCCATAACGCCAATACGAGGTTCATAGTCTATAACTTCTGTCAGTTTTTTCTTAGTATAACGAGAAATTTCAGGAGGTAGAGATGATAAAATATCATCTAAAATTTTAGACTTTTTATTGGCAGTATTATCATCATGTTTATTGCTACTATCAGTTTCATTTTCATTAGCACTTGGCATTTCTGAAAGACTTTTGGTGGCATTTTGAACTGCTTCAAGTTGCTTAGCAATTACACTTGACCATAATCCCATTTCAAACCCTTATGTATTAATTGATGTTTGTTATTTTATAATGATTAATTAACAAAATGTCAATTGGTTTCCACTATGCATTTATAGTGGCAACTTAAGTTAAATTAACTTGATTGCTAATGAAAGATATTATAGTACAATAAATAAAGCTTTTCATTACTGCAAGCTTACCGAACTAAACAGTGCTTCAAGCAATGCTAATACATAGGAACTTATTGAGCGAATTAGAATCTTATTAGGTATTCAATGAAAGGCCATTCTTACTTATACATAAACAGCACCATTACAAACTTTAAGTACTGCGATAATGTGATTGCACCCCTACAGGATAAGAACCATCACCAGATGCTACGAGCGGCAAGAGCTACCAGTACTTCAGAATGCGGGAGTATCAGCAGTACAAGGTTATTTGTACAGGTCAGTTCTATTCCATAAAGTTAATAGTTTGCTATAGATCTCAATAAATGAAGCCCTACCAGTTTTAAGCTTGGTAGGGCGTCATTTAACATTTAATTGAAGTTATAAGATAATATTTCGCCAGTTTCGCCATTGAATTTGCAGGAATACTGGACATTCTTATATGCACCAAATCCATTCTGTGCTTGAGCTTGGTCACCATACATTTCAATCACTTTTGAATCTTTACTAACCCATGCGTAAGTTACAAAAGCAGGGTTGGTAATCGAATCCTTCCATTTAAAGTCATACTTAGCTAATTTCTCGATAGCTCGCTGGCATTCATAAACAGGATTGTGGTGATTTTTTGCATAGCCAATCGGATTCTTATCTTCTTCTGCTTTACGTGCTTCCTGTTGAGCATCTTCTTTTGCTTGACCTTCCTGCCCCCAAATACCAAAAATTGCGACTGAGGAAACAAAGAAAACAGGTATTGCAAGTAATAAGCCTACGAAAATGATACTACCTTTCTCCCAATCCTTTTTTGTACCCTTATGCTTAACCCATTGATAGGCAGCAATAGCTATTGCTGCGGCTATAAACAGACTTGCTTGTAGATTCATATTCATTCCTTGCCATAAAAGAGCTATGAAATTGTCATTATGTAATTAGCGGCTATCATTTACTTGGTGTTCTTCTCAAGCATTTCAATGATTAGCTTTTTAGTTTCGATAGAGCACAAAGCCACGTAGCTTTCTTCATCATTAGAGTTAATCTTTTCGATGCGTGTACTTAATTCTTTAATGAATGAGTCGCTTCTAATTAACTCAACAACTGAGTTAGCAAACTCTTCTTTTTTCTTTTGAGAGTAAAGAGAAGGCATGAGATTACTCACCGCAACTGATGTAGTATGCCATTTTTCTGGACTAACTGCTTCTTCAGTAGCTTTCCTTAAATCTTCTTCTTTTTTCTTTTTGAAGAAACGTTTAAAGCCAAGTGTAAGAGTTAGAATAACAGCATTTATAATTTGCTCTTGAACAGACTTTGGTAACTTAGTGAACAACTCAAAGAACTTTAAGATCACAGTCAGCATAAAACTAACCTCGTATGTGTGTAGATCGTAAAGATTATCATAAAGTACTTAAATAGTTCAATCACCAAAAATGGTAAATAAACAAAATAGGTTCTCCCTGAACTTTTTAAAGACCGCGTAGTTTCGCCGCACTCTTTGAATAGAATATATGATGTTATGAACCTAATTCATTCACAATACGAGGAAATATGACGTACTTACAATTAGCAAAAATCTACGGATACGACCCTGCAACAGTTAGCCGTGATTGGAAAGCAAAAGGTTTAGATATAAATGGAACAGACGATGAGATCTATCAATGGGTACAAGATAATGTACTAACACCATTGAGAGGTCAAACAGATTTAAAAGAAGAAACTCAGCGTGAACAATTACGATTAGCAAAAGCTAAAGCAGACATTGAAGAAATGGAAGCTGATCTAAAAAGAAGAAACTTAGTAGAAGTGGATTATGTAACTGACTCACTTTCAAGTTACTTACTTCAACTAAAGAACATGTTGCGTAGTATTCCAAACACAACTTATGTAGAACTCTTTGCAAGTGAAGATGCAAACCAATTGAGGGAAACGCTAAAAGATAAAATTGATGAAGTACTCAGAGATATTGGAAATTATGAGTACGAGGAAGATGAATATGAAAATGGATTTTCAGAATCAGAAGAAGCTAATAAAAATATTGAACCAGGCGGTGAAGAACATACTACCGCCAGAGAAGATCAAACCGAGTGAATGGGTAGAGAAGAATCTTAAATTCTGCGATGGTGAGTTACAAGGCTCACCAATGCGTTTGTACGAATTTCAGAAACAACCGTTAGATTCAATTATAGAACCAGGGGTACGCAAGGTAGTACTAATGAGTTCCGCACAGTTACTAAAAACAACAATAGTTACTGGTGCATCCCTGTACTTTCTTCAACATGATCCATCAAACATGGTAATTGCTGGTACAACAGCAAATACAGTTAAGAAGTATAAGAATGGTAAGTACGACCCAACTATCCAGCTAACACCATCACTTGCAAAGTTAATCACGAGTAAATCAGACAAGACCAAAACTAACGATGCAACCACGCAGGAAACTACCGTTGGTACTTTCAACTATTTCGTTAGTCTCTCAAGCCCAAGTACCCTACGTGGCCTCACGGCTAAGCGTGTTTTCTGTGATGAGATTTCAGGGGTAGATATCGAGGGTGATGAAGGGAACCCCATAGCCCTTGTATCACAGCGTTGTGAGTCTTTCCGTGACTCATTAATCATGATGTGCTCTACGCCGTTAGTACCTGATGATCCCATATGCCAGGAATTTGCTATGAGCGATCAGAGGTACTTTCACGTACCTTGCCCTGAATGTGGTGATGAACAACGCCTGATATGGAAAAACGTTATATTCGAATGGAAGGTAATAGACGGTGGCCGCCGTTCTATCCCTGATGCAGATACCGCCTATCTTGAATGCCCGCACTGTAAACACCAGTACTCAGAAGCCGAACGCGTAAGAGCAGTATCACAAGGACGTTGGATCGCTACACATCCAGAGATTAAGGATGTGAGGGGCTATCACATATCACGTTTGTACTCTCCGGTTTCGTCGATCCGCAAGCTGGTACAGGATTTTGCAGAAGCGTTTAAGAACTTTGACCATATGCGTTTTGTGAACAACGCATTAGGCGAACCATACATTGATAAAGAGAACGTAGAACACGATTTAACTCTACTGGAACAGTTACGCGATTTTGATATTGATATACATAACATACCTAATGATTGTGTAGGTTTAGCATATGCGGTTGACCAACAATTAGACCGCCTGGAATGTACCTTAGTTGGCATATCGGAAAAGAACTATTATGTACTCGATCATCGTAGCTTCTATGCAGTCGATTGTAATAAATATGACTCGCCAGCATATGTAGAATTACAAAGTTTTATAAATAATACAAAGCTAAAAACGAAAAATGGAACACCTCTACGAGTACTTCAGGTATGGGTAGATAGTTCTAATGGTGCTGCAACCAATACCATCTACCGATTCTGTAATAAAACAGGTAATGAGATATACAAACCTATCAAGGGTGATGGACGTACAACTATTCCTCTATACAAAGAAAGTACATCGGGTGGTTATAAGTTCATGCTACTTAACGTTAACGAAGGAAAGAACCGTATCAGGAAGCTACTTAACGCAGCTATGAACGATGAAGCACATGAAGGTAAAAGAATCCATTTTAGCCATTCATTACCGGATGATGCATTCCTTCAGTACACCAGTGAAAAGCGAGTTATGAAAGGTGGTCAACTTGTTTGGGTGAAGCGTACTGGTTCAAAAGATGATCGTAACGAAATGCTTGATACGCTCAACTATTGCCTAATTAGCTTTGAATATATGTTAAATAAATTGGGTGTTGATGCCTATAAAAAACTAAGGAACTACAACGCCAATATAGCTAAAACTAAATACAGTGAAGAAATACAAACTAATGATACACCTATAGAACATGTTCCAGTACGTAAACAACGTAAAAGGCGTATGGGGGGAAGAAATTGGTTTAATGAATAAGGAATAAACATGGCAACACGCAGCGTTGATTTCACCTCAGATATTATCAAAGGTGAAAGCATTGTGTTTAGTTTTGCCGCAGATTCTAAAGTAGATATAGTAGATGTGGATGGGATTAAAATTTCATATACCTATCCATATTCAGTAATTGATACTTCAAACTGGAAATCAGGTGCATATACGGCAATTATCAATGATAAAACATTTGCTGTACGTACCTTTCAGATAGTAGATCCAACTGCGACAGCAAATAAATACAATCAATACCTATCTATCATTGATGAAATAAATATTGTTATAGAGTCTAAAGTACAGGGCGGTGGTGTAATCACTCAGAGCATCAACAATAAAAGCCTAACTACAGAATCTATGGACGCATTACTAAAACTCCGCACTCACTATACAAAACTTGCTAACCAAGAATTAGCACGTATGAGGGGGCTTTCTTCTGGTAATCCTGACCTGCTCCCCGTTGATTAGTACACCCCGATGTTAGTAAT
>NZ_JBRIQR010000077.1:0-8377 GCF_052983755.1 Enterobacter sp. CFEC122
AGAGCTCGACACACTGTCATTTATCTTTGCAGTCATTGCGCCGACTATCGCAGTGCGCCCCAGATTTATCCAATACGCTGCGCGTATAGTTTCCATAGCGCCGAAGCTCTTCACGTCGTGATTCAGTTCCACTCATACCGGGCTGCCAGCTGCGCGATGTTCCGTATCTCGACCGTTGCCGTGGAGCCGGATACTGTCGCGATCACGACTTCGCGCTCCAAGACAAATCCGTCGATCGGCCGAGTGACGAGGCCTTGCACGGTCGGCGATCGTTCCGGAAGAATGCATATGGCGTGGCCGTCAGCGACGACCCGTTGCACCCAGTCCTCGCGATCTGATCGAAAGCGAGGTCGCATGAGCAAGTCCCGTCGCGCGAAGTGATCGAGGATCCGATCGCGAAACTCGCATTTCAGGCGATCGACGAAAGGAAACTCGAGCAGGTCTTCGCCGCGCACGATCTCGTTGGCAGCCAAGGGATGGTTTGCAGAACAGCCGAGCACGAAGCGCTCCCGAAATAGAGGATGCACATCCAGCTTGCGTTCCGGTCTTGTTTCACGCGGCATGATGCACGCGTGGTATTTTCCTGAAAGCACCTCCGATGTGTCCTCGTTCGACTGGAGCGAGTGCAGCTTGATTTCGATGGATGGCATCTCCGCCAATGCGCTCTCGAAGAATGCCGTAAATTCCTTTGGTCCGACGGTGGGCGCGACGGCGACATCCAGCACGCGGTGCCCCCCCATCGCCCAGTGCTCCGAGTGATTGCGAACGCTCTTCATCGCGACCACCATGCGCCGGAATTCTGCCTCGACGTCATGGCCAAGGCCAGTCAGGCGGCTGTTCTTCCCGTCGCGATAGATCAGCGGCCCGCCAAGCTCATCTTCCAAGCGGCGGATCGCGCGGGTCAGACTTGGCTGTGACACACCGCTCAAGCGAGCGGCCGCTGTGAAATTCAGCGTCTCGGCCAAGTTGATGAAATAGCTGACTTGATTGAGTTCCATAGTCCTTTGGCCCACGCGCCTGACTGATACCTCTTCCGTGAGACCGCCTTTGGAAAGCAGGTCGCAGAAGTATGCTTGGCGCATATAATCATGGTATAGGGGCTTGTCTATATGCGCCAGACATATAAATGATAGCCTGAGATGACGATTACCGGTTGGCGGTGCGCTCCGCTCAGCTCCGTCGAAGGTTCTGAGAGCGCAACCGCCAAGCCGCGTGCTGGAGGTTTGATGGACATGGCAGGAAGATCATTTACGTTTGTCAGTGGGGCTGGCTCTCCGCTGTCCGGGCACCTCGAACCGCCGGAAGGGACGCCGCGGGGCTGGGCGATCTTCGCCCACTGCTTCACGTGCGGGAAAGACAGTCGCGCCGCTGTTCACATCTCGCGCGCGCTGTCGCGTGCGGGCATCGGGGTCTTGAGGTTCGATTTCGCCGGGACCGGGATCGGCGGTGGGACGGGAGAACCTGTGAACTTCGCGTCGGACGTCGAGGACCTTCGGGCCGCCGCAAATGCGATGGCGGCGGCGGGCATGTCACCGTCCCTCCTCGTCGGGCACAGCCTGGGTGGCACCGCTGCGATCGTAGCCGCCGCCGACATGCCTGATATTGCGGCGGTAGCGACGATTGGTGCGCCGGCCGACCTTCAGCATATCTTGCGCCTCTTCGGACCGAATGATCTGGACACCATCGCGAGCGAGGGCGAGGCCTCGGTGGAGATTGCCGGTAGGCCCTTCCTCATTCGCCGAGGGTTCCTTGAGGCGGTTGAGGGGATCGACGTCGAGAAGGCCATTGCCTCCCTGCGACGGCCGGTGCTGGTCATGCACTCTCCGCTGGATCAGGTGGTCGGCATCGACCACGCGTCGCGCATCTTCGTCGCGTCCAGGCACCCTAAAAGCTTCATCTCGCTCGACAACGCGGATCACCTTCTCACCGACGTCGCGGACGCGAACTACGCCGCGGCCATGGTGGCGGTTTGGGCGAGCCGCTTTCTCCCACCACTCAGCGCGGATCTTCCGCAGGTCGAGGTTGCGGAGGGCGTCGTCTCCACCGAAACTCTTGCAGGGACGTTCCAGCTCAAGGTCCGCAGCGGCGAGCACACTCTGTTCGCCGACGAGCCAGCATCGGTCGGTGGCCTCGGGACCGGACTATCTCCCTACGAACTCGTATCTGCCGGCCTCGCAGCCTGCACGGTGATGACGATGCGTCTCTATGCGAACCGCAAGGGCTTTCCGCTCGAACGGGCGAGCACGACCGTGCAGCACGAGAAGGTGCCGGACATGATGCCACCCGACCGGTTCACCCGCACCATTGTCCTCGATGGGCCGCTGAGTGATGATCAGCGCGCTCGGATCCTCGCGATCGCTGATCGGTGTCCCGTCGATCTGAGTCTCATCCGGGGTTCGGACGTGCAGACCGAGCTCTTGAGCGCCAGTCAGGCTGCGGATCCCGCGAGGCTGGCTTGACCGTGGCGCACACGGAGGAGGGCGAACGGACTGTGAGCCAATCGCCTACCGGCAATAGGGCGGCCGCGACAGAGCGAGCAATTCTCGCAGGCGGCTGCTTCTGGGGCATGGAGGATTTGCTGCGCCGAGCCAGGGGAGTCATTTCGACGCGTGTCGGTTACACAGGCGGAGAAATGCCTGATCCGACCTACGCGAGACATTACGGCCATGCGGAAGCAGTGGAAGTGACCTTCGACCCTTCCGTTCTCGCCTATCGCTCGCTCTTGGAACTCTTCTTCCAGATACATGACCCCACGACCTACGAGCAACAAGGCAGCGATGTCGGTCCGAGCTATCGATCGGCGATTTTCTACACCACCGAAGTGCAGAAGGAAGTCGCCCTCACAACCATCGCGGAAATCGAGGCATCAGGAAGCTGGCCAGGCCCGGTCGTGTCGGAGATCAACCCAGAAGAACCCTTTTGGGAGGCGGAGCCAGAGCACCAAGAATACCTGGTGCGCTATCCTGGGGGCTATAGCTGCCACTTCGTGCGCCCGACCTGGCGGTTGGACCGCTCAGACGAACGCCCAGCTGTAATACTTGACAGAAAGAGTTGATGATGACCGAAACCGTGACTAATCAGGCCGCCTGGCAGAAAGCGCCGGGGCAGCCACTGAGGATCGGTGTCACCGCTCTGCCGCATCTGGCGGCGAACGAGATATTGATCCGCAACGCGGCCATCGCGATCAACCCACTCGACTGGATTCTGCAGGACGTCGCGCTTTTGCCATGGCTCGACTATCCCGCGATTCTCGGCAGCGACGTCTCCGGTGAGGTCGCGGCGGTCGGTGGCGCGGTCGAGCGGTTCAAGGTCGGCGATCGAGTCATCGGACAGGCGGTCGGGACAACCGTAAATCAACCTGCGCAGGGTGCGTTCCAGCACCACACGATCGTGCTGGACCACATGGCGGCGCCGATCCCCAACAACATTGCCTTCGCTGATGCGGCAGTCCTCCCGCTTGGCCTTGGCACCGCCGCAAGCGGGCTCTACGGACGGACACAGTTGGCTCTCGCGCCACCGTTACACTCGCCGACCGCGCGTCCAGAGGTCGTTCTGGTCTGGGGTGGATCGTCGAGCGTTGGCTGCAACGCCATCCAGCTCGCGGTGGCGTCGGGCTACAGGTGCGTCGCCACCGCTTCGGCGCGCAACGTCGGCCTGTTGAAGGAGCTGGGTGCAAGCGAGGTTCTTGACCACTCGAGTCCAGCCATCGTGGAAGACGTGATTGAGGCAATGCGCGGGCGCAGTCTCGCTGGAACGCTTCACGCGACCGGTCACATGAAAGACTGTTTTGCCGTAGTTGCGAGATGCGAGGGCTCGCGCCGGGTGGCAGCGACGCTGGCCCCGCCCGACGAGCGTTCATTTGGAGTCGAGGCGACGCACATCTCCGGGACGAGCCTCAAGGATGACGAGGTTGGTCCAATGATCTACCGCGAATTCCTGCCGCAGGCTCTCGCGGCGCGCACGTTCGTCCCCGCCCCTCCGGCGAAGATCGTGGGCCAGGGCCTTGAAATGCTCCAGGCTGCCTTGGAAGCCCTGAAGGCGGGTGTATCCGCAGCGAAAATCGTCGTTACCCTGCCTTGAGTGACCAGCCAGGCGGTTTTTCGCGTTCGCAGTCTGAGGTGGCCCGCACTTTGCCGATTGGGAAGCTCTACCGGGAAAACGCGTTTGGGACGCGCGCTGCGCTCCTGCCGGAGCATGCGTTCCCGAAACCTGTTCCCGACTGCTTTTCCCCGAAACTACCTATCGGACATAGAGAAATGGGAATGCAGCGAGTGGTTTGAACGGCCGCTTCCGAAACCGCGTTCCGATCAATTGAGCGGCTAAAAGTGGGGCGATCACCGACATATTAGAATGAGACCGCCATGCCCGATCGGCCGGCTTGACGCGTAGCCAAAAGAATGCGGCTGATGGTAGGCTCGCTGACATTATGAAGCCCCGCCATCTGAGCAGCGTTGAGCTGCCGCAATTGCGAGTCTCCTACGCGTCGTCGTTCTTCTCGCGGTCCACACCTCGCTCATGCAATTCGGCATCGACGGGGCAGTTCGTGCAGCCCTCGTAGCAGCACAAGCGGCAGATGCGGTATGACTGCTCGAGGTTTTCCAAGCGATTTCGGAGAACGCGTTCAGCGATGTCCGATAAGGTTTTCAGTTCGTCTGGATTAAGGATCGATAGCCCTTCGGCAATCACTTGATCGCGCGAGGCCAGGACCTCGTCGCTCGCGACCTTGCCAGTTGGAGTAAGATAGAGGGATCGCGCGCGCCCGTCTGTCGAATGCTCCCTACGCTCGATCAATCCCTCGCTTACCAATCTATCCACCAGGCGAACAGTTCCAGCATGTGAAAGGCCCACCCCGATCGCAAGCATACGGATCGAGAGCCCGGGCTTGTGCGCGAGCAACGCCAGCGCTGAGGCGGCGGGTCCAGCTTCCGGCGCCCGCGATGAACTAGCGCGAACGATGTCGTCGCTGATCATGAGTGCGAACGCCCCGAAAATGTTTCGATCTCGAGGTCCATCCATTGCCACATCTATATGTGCGCGGAGCATAGACAGCAAGCCATACCGTGGTCCTCTTCCTCCGCGCGGCTTGTGGAAAATGTCCTGTTTTAGAAGGGTTTCGGAGGATTTCGACTGATCGAGCGCGCCGAAAAAAACGGGTCCGGCTCGTTAAGGCCGCGGAACCGTTGATACCTGGCGGCTATAGGGCAAGCCTTTTCGCTCGGAATCGCCGTAGGTCGCGCCCGAGAATCACTCCGCGTCAGCGCTGTCATCCAGGCCGCGCAGGTGCAGATCAGCGAGACCTAGCTTGCCCCCGGCGTCGCACTTCCATCGTGTCACCGCGCGCGATCACGATTGTATCAATCCCATTGAGGAACAGTCCGTGCTCCACGACGTCGGGGATTGCGGCGAAACGGGCGAAGACCGCGTCGCCATGCAGCTGAGCGCCTCCGGGCTCGATATCGCGACGGAGCATCCATGCCCCGCGGAGGTTCTGCAGGATTTGCACGCCCGCCGTCACGAGAGGACCACAGTCACGAGAGCACAAGCGCCCCTCTGTGGCGGACCGAAGCACGCAGCAGCACGAGGGACGCCGCTAGCAGAACTGCGTCCTTCAGTAGAAACTGCCCTGGTGCAGCCGAAATCGCAGGAAAGCCGCCGGCAGTCTGCTCCGCGACACCTGGAGTGGTGATGAAAAAGGTCAGCGTGATCAGATAGGTCGCTGCTGACATTAGTGCGCCTAGCGCAGAGAAGAGTGGACGAAATGCACCAAGGATCAGAACGAGACCGGTCGATAACTCGATAACGCCGATGAAATAGCTTTGCCCCTGCGTCCCGAACATGCCGAGCCAATTCATGATCGGGCTGTGTTCGATAAACGGGGCGATACCATAGGCCTCGTACGCTGTGAACTTCATCGCGCCGAACCACAGAAATACGATCACGAGAGCCCATCTAAGCAGGCCAAGATCCCTCCGACCGTGCTCGGGGACAAGAAATTCATAACGGTCGAAAATGCTCATCTAAAATTCCTCAACAGTGGTCCCGTGGGAACGTCACGAACGTCGTCTACGTGCTTCGGGCAGGCGTTGCAGTATATGCGCGACGCATATACCATATACTAATAAGCGAGATATGTCGAGCGGCTGGCTCGCGCTTCGCTGCCTCACGAAGCCATCCTCATCGGCGATGCCTTTACCCAGCAAACGCGCGACCTTTGCGGGATTTTGACTTGATGGGGCTGGCGCTCCGGGTGGGCCTATAGCCCGTTGGCAAACGTCCAGCCTGTACGGATGGACGCGGCCCTGGACGAGATAACCATGCCCACCGAAATCGTAGCAGCGATCGGCGAAGGCGCGCTCGCTTATCGAGAGAGCGGCATTCTCTCACTGGCAGATGGCAGAGTATTCTCCGCGTGCCGGCAGTATCGCTATCGCTTGAGCGAGGACAGTGTTGTCGTCGAGTTCGCAGACGGACCTCATATCGGGACGCAGTTCCTCAGCTTGAGTTTCTCGCGGACGGATACCGGGTTGGAAGCGAGTGGCGTCTATGCCTGCGGAGACGACACCTACCATGCAACCTACAGGATTCTGGGGCCGGCGGCCTTTGAAGTGGTCATCATGGTCCAAGGGCCTGCAAAGGCATACGAGCTAGTCAGCCGATATTCCCGGTCGGGATAAATGCTCATGTCAGGAGGGCAAGTCCTCTGTTGCCCTTATCATGGCCGTGAAAGGCAGCGCCGGAATAACTTACCACGCGCTGCAAATCCGAAGACGATTGTCGTCGTCATCAGAAGGTAGGCGACTATCCCACCAGGTGAAAGAGTCGGAACCGCTGCGAGGATCAACCCATCATTCCCGCCGGGTATGAGCGCGATGCCGATACCCATCAATGTGCCGCCGACGACAGATCGCAGAATGCCATTGGCTGTCGGCAGTTGGAGACGCAGATTGCCTTGGCGAAAGGAGGCGGTTAGGGCGCCTGCGATCGAAGAGATCACCGCAGTGAGCGCGACCTCGCCGGCCGGGGACATTCTGAGAGGAAGGGCGCGTTGAATCACGTCTGCGAAGGTCCAGGCCGGCGAGAGTGCATATAGAAGTCCGCCAGTGATACCGAGTCCAATCATCGAAGCGCCGAACGACCAACCCGGCTTTGTTCGCAGAACGCTCTTCGTGGAAACGAAAACGAGTGCCAGCACGAGCACAACTAGGAAGGCTAGGAGAGTAACGAGGCCTGTTGCGCTCGGTTTGGAGATTAAGCTTGGCCATGTTGAATCGTAGCCGAACCTGCCATGGTCGGCAGCCAAGATACCAATCGTTAATCCCAAGGGTAGAGCTAGAAGTCGCATCTCCCCATCCCCAAGCCGCGCCAGCGATCCGAGCAGGCATGTGTCATTAATGAGTGCGCCGAGGCCGAAGGCGATGGCGCCGATGAGCAGGAGGAAATTGATGCTGGTCGAGGGTGCGAGTGTTGCGCCCAGTGTTCCCGTCCAGACTATCGGGACCGCAACCAGGCCTGCCGCTGCCGACGCTGCGAGAAATCCGACGAACATTTTCGGCGGCTGTCTTCTGTGTAACTCATGAGCGGCCACCACTAAACAGGTTCCGCCTTGGTTCGCCGCATATCCGAACCCGAAGGCAAGTACGCATAGAAGAAGTTCGAGCGCAAACGATCCCATTATTTCAAGCCTGCCTGATCATATCGTCAGCCTTCTGATGCGACGTTCCAGCGTGGCGAGCGCCCCGGCTTAGCTTTACCACGGGAAGGCGCGATCCTGCTGTAGCCGCACAGATGGCAAAGGCTGACCGAGCCATCTTTGTCGAAGCCGTTTGCCACAAGGAGCCGCTCCGACAGCATGCCTAGAATGTCGAGGTCATTGGGCGACAGGGGCGAAATACATTCGGAGATCACCTGCTCCCGTGCCTTGAGCAAGGCGTCCGTTATCTTCTTCCCCGAATTGGTGAGGTGAATGAAGCGCGCCCGCCTGTCGGTGATTTGTCTTCGTCGTTCCACCAACTGTTCGCGCTCGAGCCTATCGATCAATCGCACCGTCCCGGCATGAGAAAGCCCGATCGAGGTAGCCAAAACGCTGATCGGCAGTCCGGGCTCCATGCTGAGTAACACCATCACGGCGGTCCCCGGGCCGCTTGGTGAAAACGAGGCCGAGACACTGGCGATGCTGTCTGCAACGGCCAACGCGAGTGCACCTAAATGGTACTTGGCGACCTCAGGCTCCATACCGCAAGAATATATGCTTCGCGCATAGACTTCAAGCGTGTGAAAATGTATGACCGCCGCATGCATCTATGACAGATTCGGACATGGTCATGCTCATTGAGGGGCTCAGCTCGGATTCCACATCTGAGATCAACGGACGTGCTCG
>NZ_JBRIQR010000078.1:0-8299 GCF_052983755.1 Enterobacter sp. CFEC122
TCTTAAATGACTCTGAGGTGTCTGTTAAACCCGTGGCGATTCAGACCTCCGCTTTGTACAGACCGTTGATACTCTCCGCCATCGCGTTATCATACAAGTCACCGGTACTCCCCGTGGAAGCCAGCAGCTCTGCATCCTGCAACCGCTGCGTGTAGGCCAGCGAGACATACTGAGAGCCTTTGTCGCTGTGATGGATGGTGCCCGAAGGTCACCGTGACCACAGTGCCTGTTCCAGCGCATCCAGGACGAACGACGTTTCCATCGATGATGAGACCCGCCAGCCCACGATGACGCCAGCGAACACGTCGATAATGAACGCCACATAGGCGAAGCCCTGCCAGGTGATGACGTAGGTAAAATCTGCACACCAAAGCTGGTTGGGACATTCCGCTACGAACTGGCGGTTTACCCTGTCCTGTGCTGCGGTATCTCTGCGACTGGTTGTGGTGCGGACTTTTTTGCCCTGGAGCACGCCTGCGAGCCCCATCAGTTTCATCAACCGTTCCACTGTACATCTGGCCACGCCGATGCCCTCCCGCTGTAACTGACGCCAGACCTTGCGGGCTCCATAGACGCCATAGTTATCGTCGTACACCCGCTGTATCTGCACCTTCAGAAGCGCATCACGCTGCGAGCGCTGGCTGTGTTTTTCCGGCGATTGCTGACGTTGCTGATGCCAGTAATATGTCGACGGGGCAATATCCAGCTCGCGGCATACCGGCCCGACCCCGTGGGCACCACTCAGACGTTCGAGCAGTGGCATTATTTTTTCCAGTGGCGGTCGAGCTCCGCCTGAGCAAAATAGGCTGATGCCTGACGCAGAATATCATTGCTGCGACGCAACTCCCGGTTTTCCCTCTCCAGCTCTTTTAAACGTTGACGTTCGTTACTGGTCAGCTCGCCATCACCAGTCCTGACGGGGCTGATACCACCGCGTAAGTCATTTCTGTGCTGGCGTAGCCAGCCTTTCAGGGTATCGTAATGACAACCAATTTTTGACGATATGGCACGGATAGCATCCGGTTCAGAGTCATATTCATCAAGATGCTCAATGAGCATTCTGACAGCGCGCTCACGTAATTCCGGCGGGTAACGATTAGCTGATTTTGATTTCATCAGGGATCTCCTTTTACTGAGAGTTTAGTCTCCAGGATTCCCGGGGCGGTTCAATCGAAGAAGCAATACGGGGCCTCCCTGCAACTGAGCGGCTGGCAGCCAGGCAGTCCCGAAGTAAGCCGCTGCTGATATCCCTGCATGACTGGTTAGTGGAGAAAAGCGCCACTCTGTCGAAAAAATCCCGTCTGGGCGAAGCGTTCGCTTATGCCCTGAACCAGTGGGATGCGCTGTGCTACTACTGTGATGATGGCCTGGCAGAGCCTGATAACAACACAGCCGAACGAGCCCTTCGTGCCGTCTGTCTTGGGAAAAAGAATTTTATCTTCTTCGGCAGCGACCACGGCGGTGAGCGCGGAGCCCTGCTGAATGGTCTTATCGGAACATGCAGGCTCAATGGTATCGATCCGGAGGCCTACCTTCGCCATATCCTGAGCGTACTGCCGGAATGGCCCAGCAACAAAGTGGCGGAACTGCTGCCATGGAACGTGGTTCTTACCGATAAATAACCGTCAATACGGCGCTCGTTTAACGCTTACACATTCCGGCGGTGATCGCGTTGCGTATTCTGGCGGAACGTGAACGCTATTTCTGGTTTTGCGTGTACGCGTATTCCGGCGGAAAATACCCCGATTTTGCACCATGACCAGAATCACTGTTCATTTTGCCAGAATCGGTGTTCACCCGACCGGAATTGCCGTTCACGTTGCCAGAATCATTCTTAACGCATTGATTTTTGATGCTATATCTATCCCTTTTATTCCAGGGTGTGATATATGCCAAACAAGAGAATCGCAATGCATAAAATCCATGAAATTTTAAGGCTGCGTTTTGAAGTCGGCCTGTCCTTCCGCCAGATAAGCCAGTGCGCAGATGTCAGCACGGGTGCCATCCAGAAAATGCTCAAACGACTTGAAGCCGCTGGGATCTCCTGGCCACTTCCGGAAGGAATGTCAGAGCCCCGACTTGCCAGTCTGCTTTATCCTGAGTCTGACAGTCGTCCTGGCGCGCTGGAGGATCCCGACTGGGCTGAAATCCATATGGAGCTGCGTAAAAAGGCGTCACCCGCCACCTGCTGTGGGAGGGATACTGCCAGAGGATGCCGGTTCGGGCGTACAGCTACTCGCAGTTCTGCTGCCGCTATCAGACCTGGTGCCAGTCACAGAAACGCTCCATGCGCCAGCAGCATCTTGCCGGTGAAAAATGCTTTATCGACTATTGTGGACCCACAGTGTCGGTTATCTCACCTGAGACGGGTGAATGCCGGCAGGCCCAGATCTTCGTGGCGGTGCTGGGCGCATCAAACTACACCTTCGCGGAGGCTACCTATACGCAGTCGCTGTCAGACTGGCTTCTCAGCCACGTCAGGATGCTGGAGTTCTTCGGTGGAGTCCCCGAAATCCTGGTTCCGGATAACCTGAAAAGCGGGGTTAGCAAAGCCAGTCGTTACGATCCCGAACTGAATCCCTCCTATCAGCAGCTGGCTGAGCATTATCAGGTTGCGGTGATACCTGCCCGCCCCAGAAAACCCAGAGACAAGCCGAAGGCGGAAGTTGGCGTTCAGATCGTCGAACGCTGGATCCTGGCCCGGCTCCGTCACCAGGTCTTCTTCTCGCTTGCTGAGCTGAACCACTGTATCCGTACGCTGGTAACCGGGCTCAACGAACGTCCCTTCAAAAAACTGCCGGGCAATCGCCGTGAGGCCTTCGAAAGGCTGGACAAAACTGTGCTCAGGCCATTACCGGTGCAGTAGTGGCGCTACCGGCACATCAAAAAAGCGAAGGTGAATATCGATTATCACGTGGAATATGAACAGCATCACTACTCAGTCCCCCATCAGCACGTCGGTAAAACGGTGGAGCTTCATGCCTTCGACAACCTGCTTGAAGTCTGGTCTGACGGGCAGATGATCGCCAGTCACCCGCGGCGTCTTCATCCGGGCAACAGTACGGCAGCAGAACATATGCCGGAGCGCCATCGTCATCATCAGCAGTGGACGCCAGAGCGGCTGAAAAGCTGGGCGGCCGGTGTGGGCTCCGACACCTTCACGTGGGTCAGCGAGCGTCTGGCTGAAAAAGCGCATCCGGAACAGGCCTATCGCCTGTGTCTGGGGCTGCTGAGCCTGACGCGTGAATATCCTTCTGAGCGCGTCAATAACAGCTGTCGGCTGGCCAATGCAGAGGGGTTAACCCGGCTGAAGCAGATAAAGTCGATCCTGAAGAATAACCGCGACCTGGTTCCGGCGGACAAAGATCTGCACCCGTCCCGGGAGCTTCCTCAGGAACATGAAAACATCCGTGGCCCACGCCACTTCCACTGAAACAAGGGATCCGATAATGCCACATACGCTGATGAAACAGCTGACAGAAATGAAACTGACGGGAATGGCGGCCGCGCTGTCCTCACAGATGGAGCAACCCGGCACTTACGAAGAGCTCTCCTTCAGGGAAAGACTGGCGTTGCTGGTCACGCGCGAATCACTCGAAAGGGATCAGCGTAAACAGAAACGTCTGCTACAAAAAGCCCGCCTGAGGCTTGAAGCCTCGGTCCAGGACATCGACTACCAGCCAGCGAGAAACCTGGAACGTTCTCGGATCGCTCAGCTAAGCCAGAACGAATGGGTGGTCAGGGGGCAGAACCTGCTGATAACCGGCCCCTGCGGTTGCGGCAAAACCTATGTGGGCTGCGCCCTTGGCAACAACGCCTGCCAGCAGGGTTACAGCGTACAGTACTGGAGACTGAACCGGTTGCTGGTTGAACTGACGCACAGCCGCGCAGACGGTAGTTACCGAAAGCAGCTGGCTCAGCTGTCAAAAACGCAGCTGCTTATCCTGGATGACTGGGGCCTTGAGCCGTTGCTGCCAGCGCAGCGTAACGATCTGCTGGAACTGATGGATGACAGATACGGAAAGAACGCCACGGTGATGATAAGCCAGCTGCCAACGGATGAGTGGTATGGCTGCGTTGGCGATAACACGCTGGCAGACGCGATCCTTGATCGTCTGATGCATAACTCCCACCGGCTGGAAATGAAGGGTGAGTCGATGAGAAAACGACTGGCACAGGTTGACTGAAAGTGAACGGTCGGTGTAATAAAAAGAAGTTAGGGCGCGTTAGGGAATAACGCGTTCACGTTCCTCCGGAATAACCGTTCAACTTCGCCAGAATACGCACGCGTACTTAATCAGTAGCCGTAACATCATAAACCCTCACTAATCCTGTAAGTTAACTTGCCCTGCACCGACCTATCTCCCCAGCGCAATCCCGGTTTCGCGGTGTCTGTTACGGCCGTATTTTCTCATTTCTCGTCAGCCACAGTGAGGCTCTTTCAAGAGCTGGGTTGTATGAAAACGACAAAAACACAGCCGACAATAATTTACAAAATAACTTGTTGACCCTGTATTTACTACAGGGTTTTTAATACACATCAACAGGTGAGACGGCGATGACGCCGGTATCACCAGATGACCAGATGACCAGATAACCCAAGGAATATGACCATGAAAAACATCAAACTGCTTGCTGCTGCCGGTATGCTCTCCGTAGTTTCTTTCTCCGGCTTCGCCCAGTCCGTCAGCGTTACTGCTGACACCCTGAACAACGCGGAAGCGAAAATTGCCGCTATCGCCCAGGAATCCGGTGCTTCGTCCTACCGCATCACCAGTGCAGACCAGAAAAACGTTGCCCGCGTGACTGCAGTACTTGATAAGTAATCCGGGACGGTATTACCCTGAACCTGAGCAGTAAACGCGTGAGATGGTCGCAGAGGGAACTGCCGGACTGACTGCCACTATAGTGGGGGTCACCTCCGGTTCCGCCGGCGACCTCACATGCGGACACACCCTCCAGGACAACCCTATCCCTGTTGTCCGTTTTCCTTGATGACTGTTTTAGTCAGGTTACCCCCAGGTAGCTTTTTTTTTGTCCTTATCCCACCAGAAAAAACAGCGTAAGGGTGTTGACCCTGTATGAACCACAGGGTTTTTAATACACATTAACAGGTGAAACGGCGATATCTGATGAAGAGGAATATACAGATGAAAAAATTTAGCGTGACTGCAGTACTGATTCTGACTGGCATGCTCTCATCCGGAGCTATGGCAACCTCGTTCCTGCCGGAAACTTGCTCGGATATGGACATCTCTGTCCGGACAGACTATGTCAACCATGAAGACGTGAGCCACGTCTTTGACTGTCAGCCAGTGATCTGATGTAAAAAAACGGTCGGATTAATTTTCCTTTTAAGTGCGTTAGTGCCTTTGAATTTTTTTCGGGTCCAGAACTTCACCGCGGTCAGACCCAGCGGGAGCCCTGATGTCGTCACTGCCAGGCTCGAATGCATCAGGATCCCACAATTGACACCTGCATCATTCCCCATCTTGATTAGGTGTGATTGCCTGCAAATCCTACTGCATCAGGGTTATCCCGGTGGTAGCCAAATGTTGTGGTGTCCTGAAGCAGTAGAATCTTCTCACCTTGCAGCGCATATATCCTTTGACTGGTAGCCTCGGAATGTCCCTGCAGCAGGTGCTGCTCATCAATCCTGTCACTGGAAAGGAACCGGTAAGCGGCTTTTGTTGCTGCATTATCCTGGCAGGCAAAAGGGAGGCTGTTGCCCATCCCCCGCCAGAGTTTTTGCATGAGACTTTTAAAACGACTGGCACGGCGGCGATCGCTAAAGACAGAAGAATTAATTTCCTCATCGAGCCATGAAAGCGAAGTCTGTTCCTGATTAATCATTCAACCATCCCTGAAAGTAATTTAGCTGATTATCATAATGATTACCTTAATATAATTGTGGGTAGTTGCAAGTCTCGCTGGACGCTTACAATTAACCCAATTCGCTTGATACATCAGATTGATTCCCTCCCTGAAAACAGTGCCGGTCTAAACGGAAGTCTCCTGTCTTACAACCAGCAGAAACACGGTGCATAGGGCCAATCCATGGTATAAGCAGTCAGTCTGAAAAAAAAAGTCTTGACCCTGTAGCCACTTCATGGTTTTTGATATGAACTGGATTCGTACTTAGTGCAGCGGTAAACAAATACCTCATTATTTTCTGCCATTTTCCCTTCGTGTTACCGCGTATATTGATATCAGGCAAGCTAAAGGAATTACCTGAATGAGAATAGTTACACTCGTAATATCTGCTGTAGCTTTGATGCCGGGAGTTACAGTCCCTAATGCGATAGCCGGTTTTATTGAAGACAGTAAGGCCAATCTCACACTCCGCAATTTCTATATTAATACAGATAATCGCAGTGGGGACGGGTTCAGTAAACAGGAAGAATGGGGACAGGGGTTCATCCTCAATTACGATTCAGGTTATACTGAAGGGCCAGTGGGATTCGGACTGAGCACTCTGGGGCTACTGGGCATCAGACTTGACGGAGGAGGTAAAGCAGGCTCACCGGCGTCAGGTCGGCAACCCGGTACAGTATTTCCGCTAGACAATGATGGCAGAGCGGTTCATCAGTTCGGTAGCCTGGGGGTTACCGGCAGGGCAAAAATATCTGATACGGAACTCCGTTATGGAACGCTTCAGCCCAAAAATCCCGTCGTTATATACAACGATGCCCGCCTTTTGCCCATGACATATCAGGGAGGACAAATATCATCAACAGATATCGACGATCTGAGTCTGACCGGCGGCGTTCTCACACATACAAAAGGACGTAACTCCACAGATATGCGCGGAATGTCCATTGCCGGAGCCAATGGAAGTGGTCCCACTTCACGGAGCAGTAATCGTTTTTATTTCGCCGGTGGTGACTATACTCTTATGAAAGACATGACTCTCTCATACTATTACGGTGAGCTGGATAATTTTTACAGACAAAACTATATCGGACTGGCACATAACCTGAAAATCGTTTCCGGGAACCTGAAATCAGATATTCGTATATTCATCAGCGATGCAGACGGAAAGAACGGAAGTGCTGCAGGACGGAGTGCCGGATATGTAAGTACTGGTTATTACGGAAATAATCGCACAAAGGGAGAAGTGGACAACAATGTTTATAGCGGTCAGTTGACATGGTCTTCTGGAGGTCACAGTGTGAGCAGTGGTTATCAGTGGCTGACGGGGAAAAGTGACTTTCCATATCTGAATCGTGGTGATGGAGAAGGAACAAGCACCTGGTTAATTACTGATGCACAATTGCTAAAATTCAGCAGGGCGGGGGAGCGAACCTGGCTGGCACGGTACGCCTATAATTTTGCTGATGCAGGGCTCAAAGGGCTGAATCTAAGTATCCTCTATCTGAACGCCGATAATATTGATACCGGGAATGGGCGAAAGGGGGAATGGGAACGGGATATTGCCCTGAGTTATACTATCCCCGAGGGAATACTTAACGGACTTGGCATCTCCGTAAAAAATGCCACAATGCGCAGCGCTCTGCCTGACACAAGTAGAAAAGGCTCTGCTGGACAGCGTGACCAGGATGAAACCCGGGTTACAGTCAGTTATACCCTTCCTCTTCTCTGATATAGTGTTTCCGGTCTGTTGTGCTGTTGAGCAGGACAGACCGGAATGACGTTCGCAGGCAGCAGAAAATTTATATCTGGCTGTCAGTCCGGTAGTTATTTCTGTCCCGGTTCTCCACTCAGGTCCGACTTAAAACATATCGTTTTTACTGCCATTTAAATAAAGAGTAGCCTTGCATGTCATTATTATCAGTTTTAAAGTATCCGGATCCCAAATTGAAGATCATTGCAATGCCCGTCGAACATATTTCACCGATAACCCGGCAATTTATTAAGGATATGATTACCACTATGTACGGTACATCCAGTGTAGGTTTAACAGCAACCCAGGTTGGTGTTCACCAAAGGATTGCTGTAATTGATGTCCCTGAATCGCTGGTGCAACCAATAGTATTAATTAATCCGGTAATTGCTGAGAGTAAGGAAGAAAAAAATATCACTGAGGAAAAATGTCTTTCTATACCAGGAACCAGTCGTTTTGTATACCGTGCAGAGAAAATAAATGTCACCGCTCTTGATGCTTTTGGGAATACAATAAATTTTAGTGCAAGTGGTACTCTCTCGATCTGTATACAGCATATGATAGACCATATGAACGGGATTCTATTAACTAAGAGCCTATCTCAATAGGACTTTATTCCAGACGATAAGACCACAGGCAAAATGCAACATAGCCTCGTAATTTTCGGCCTTCTTT
>NZ_JBRIQR010000079.1:0-6590 GCF_052983755.1 Enterobacter sp. CFEC122
CCAGAAGACGCTCCAGCGTGGCCAACGTGCGTTACCTAACAATAAACCTGTTTAAATATCCAGATAAAAACATTCAATCTGGGTCAAATGAGTGATACAGTTTCACCCATAAGACCCAATGGAGGCAATATGTCTGAATTTGAATTACTGGCGCAGGATCTGCTTGAGAAAGCAGAAGCGGAAGAACAACTGCGACAGGAAAATGATAAAAAGCTGCTCGGGCAGGTGCTGGAAATCTATGACCAGAAGTACGTGGCTGAACTGCTTAGAAAAGTTGGTAAAAATGAGTGGAGTCGCGAGACTCTTAATCGCTGGATTAATGGTAAGTGCTCACCTAAGACGCTGACGTTAGCCGAAGAGGAACTTCTACGAAAAATGCTTCCGGAAGCGCCTGCACATCACCCTGACTATGCCTTCCGGTTTATTGACCTGTTTGCTGGGATTGGAGGTATACGGAAGGGCTTCGAAACCATCGGTGGCCAGTGCGTTTTTACCAGTGAATGGAATAAAGAGGCTGTGCGCACATATAAAGCTAACTGGTTTAACGATGCTCAGGAACACACTTTCAATCTCGATATTCGTGAAGTCACGCTCAGTGATAAACCTGAAGTACCTGAAAACGATGCCTATGCTTACATTAATGAGCATGTGCCGGATCATGATGTACTTCTAGCAGGTTTCCCCTGTCAACCGTTTAGCCTTGCGGGCGTAAGCAAGAAAAACTCGCTCGGGCGCGCGCATGGTTTCGAATGTGAGGCTCAGGGAACGCTTTTCTTCGATGTGGCGCGTATTATCCGCGCAAAAAAACCTGCCATCTTTGTTCTTGAAAACGTTAAAAACCTGAAGAGCCATGACAAGGGTAAAACCTTTAAAGTCATCATGGATACCCTCGACGAACTGGGCTATGAAGTTGCGGATGCAGCTGAGATGGGCAAAAACGATCCTAAAGTTATCGACGGAAAGCACTTTTTACCTCAGCACCGAGAACGTATCGTTTTGGTCGGTTTCCGCCGTGATCTGAACATTCACCAGGGCTTTACCCTGCGCGATATTAGTCGTTTTTATCCGGAACAGCGTCCGTCATTTGGCGAACTGCTGGAACCCGTGGTTGACAGCAAATATATACTGACGCCGAAACTCTGGGAGTATCTCTATAACTACGCCAAAAAGCACGCAGCTAAGGGTAACGGATTCGGTTTTGGCCTCGTTAATCCTGAAAATAAAGAAAGCATTGCCCGTACGCTTTCTGCTCGCTATCACAAAGACGGGTCTGAAATTCTGATAGACCGTGGCTGGGATATGGCCACAGGTGAAACAGACTTCGCGAACGAAGAAAATCAGGCGCATCGGCCCCGCAGGCTGACTCCGCGAGAGTGCGCGCGCCTTATGGGTTTTGAAAAAGTAGATGGCAGGCCTTTTCGCATTCCTGTGTCAGACACTCAGTCGTACAGGCAGTTCGGTAACTCCGTAGTGGTGCCCGTGTTTGAAGCCGTAGCCAAACTGCTTGAACCTTATATCCTGAAAGCGGTTAATGCCGATTCGTGCAAGGTTGAACGAATCTGATCGCTCCTCCCGGTATTTATGCCGGGAGATAATCTATGGAATATCTGCGTAAAGCCCTGTCAGCTCAGCAATAAACGCACCTAGCGTCATTAGCTCAGCTCTCACCGCCTCCGGGTATTTTTTGTGCAGAGATGATGGCACGACCAATCTGACACCCGACTCCCGCATCTCCCGATATTGAGCCAGAGAAACTCCCTCCTGGAGTGTAAACAGATGCACCTGATGAATTTTATCGGCCTCATTCAGTATCTGACGCCAGCGATCCTTACAGGTAGTCTTGACTGCCAGCATGCGCAGATTTTCTACGGGAAACTCAGTATCGTGGTAAGCCCCTGCGGAAGGGAAAAGGAAATCGGGTTTTTTATTACCTTCTGTGATGGCCTGCGTCGCAAAGTGTCGCAGGCCGTGCTCAATGAATAGATGCTCCAGGTGCAGTTCCAGCGACTTCCCGGCTCTGGATTTACGGCGATTGCTGACAGAATTGGCCAGCGCAATAAATTCATCCACAGAGCCAAATCCTTTCCGGATGATATCCAGAACATGCAGTTCCTCAACCAATAGAAATATGTCGTACTCCACGCGCCGGCGGTCAAGAAGTTGCTCATCCGGATCAAGGGAATTTTTCACATAATGGCTGGCTGCATACTGAATAATTTCACTTCCCGACGGAAAGCGCAGGTGCCAGTCTTCAGGTAGAATATATTTATGATTTACTGGCGCTTGCTGTAGAGATAGTCCGCCTAGAATCTGTCCTGCGGGGCCGGATATAAGCGCTCCGGGTATAACTTCACCAATAGCGGTCTCAATGACGTCCTCTTCATCAGTGCTGGCGCATACCCAAATATTTACTTCCTTACAGTCCCCCCCTTGCTCATCAAGCTTGAAAGCCAGGAGCGTCAGAGCCCCTGTATTTTCAGGATCCTGAAGTGGGCTGCCTCTACCCCAGCGGGTAATCCTTTTTTCATTCCGGGTTTTACCAAAATGACGGCTGTTATAATAAATTGCCCTGGCTTCGCTGTCAGGGCAATCATGCGATGACACATGTGCGGTGAGAAAAACCGAAGGGTTCAGTTCACGGGTATGGTTGATAGACGGAAAGAGTTTTTCAACGATACCTGAAGGGATATAAAGCCCTACCTGGTGACCACCTGTTGCGCCGGTATCGTTGGCGGAAAGGCGTTTGATGTAGACGAAGTAATTCTCACATGCGATCTCAAGTAGCCAGTTGTGGAAAACCGACATAAGCATCCCCTGTTACCCTGAAACTCTACTCACCATTTTTTCATGATTATATACAAACAGTGTCATTTTCAGAAGACGACTGCACCAGTTGATTGGGCGTAATGGCTGTTGTGCAGCCAGCTCCTGACAGTTCAATATCAGAAGTGATCTGCACCAATCTCGACTATGCTCAATACTCGTGTGCACCAAAGCGAGGTGAGCATGGCGACGGAGGCTCTGTTGCAAAGATTGGCGGCAGTCAGAGGTAGGCTGTCGCTCTGCGCCGATCAGGCGGCTGCTGCGAAATGGTGGTTGAGCATGCCCATGGCCTCCGTCAGCGCCGAGGGCCCAATGCCAAAAGCTCTCTCCACAAGGCGCACCTCGCCCCTGATGCCGGGCTGCAGGCACCAGGGGCGAGCCTGTCCTTTGCGCAGGGCTCGCATGACTTCGAATCCCTTGATCGTGGCATAGGCCGTGGGGATCGATTTGAAACCGCGCACCGGCTTGATCAGTATCTTGAGCTTTCCGTGATCGGCCTCGATCACGTTATTGAGATACTTCACCTGCCGGTGGGCCGTCTCCCGGTCCAGCTTTCCTTCGCGCTTCAATTCGGTGATCGCTGCACCATAGCTCGGCGCTTTGTCGGTATTGAGCGTGGCAGGCTTTTCCCAGTGCTTCAGGCCTCGCAGGGCCTTGCCCAGGAACCGCTTCGCTGCCTTGGCGCTGCGGGTCGGCGACAGGTAGAAATCGATCGTGTCGCCCCGCTTGTCGACTGCCCGGTACAGGTAGGTCCACTTGCCCCGCACCTTGACGTAGGTTTCATCCAGGCGCCAGCTCGGATCAAAGCCACGCCGCCAGAACCAGCGCAGCCGCTTCTCCATCTCCGGGGCGTAGCACTGGACCCAGCGATAGATCGTCGTATGGTCGACCGAAATGCCGCGTTCCGCCAGCATTTCCTCAAGGTCGCGATAGCTGATCGGATAGCGACAATACCAGCGCACCGCCCACAGGATCACATCACCCTGGAAATGGCGCCACTTGAAATCCGTCATCGTTCCGTCCGTCCAATCTCCGCCAAGCATGCTCAAGCTTCACGATTTTTGCAACAGAGCCCACACGAGTATTGAGCATAGTCGAGATTGGTGCAGATCACTTCTGATATTGAACTGTCAGGAGCTGGCTGCACAACAGCCATTACGCCCAATCAACTGGTGCAGTCGTCTTCTGAAAATGACAATCGTGCCACCGGCTCCAGGTCTTATCGAACAGCTCAGACACATGGTCCAAATGCTGGTCGATCCGTTCGGCCAGTTTTTCGATGGCCTCTTGCTTGAGCTTGTCACTTTCCCTGAACTCGATGTTCAAGGCCCTGGCCACCTGGTTGAGGTTCCGGCCGATAGCTCCAAGCTGCCGGCACGATTCCCGTACGGTGTTCACTTCTTCATCAGTGAGGACCGGCATCCGGTTCAACGACCGCAGTCATTTCTGTACCTAAACAGTCCTGCGAATATGTGAGTTTTGACCTAATGAGCCACAAAAACTCATTTTCGCCCACGATAATTTTTCTACTTCCTTTCTTTGGAATGCTCATTTCAATATTCACATAACGTCGCTATCAATCGCGGAAAAGGCGTAGTGCGCGAAGCGAACGAAGCTTTTTGCCGTCGATTGCATAGCTTTGTTAACCCTTTTTCCAAATTTGATAGCAATAGTTAATGTTTGAAGTAAAGTGTTGCTCAAAAACAACTTCGAAGGTATTTGGAATACTCGGGAAGAAAACATCCCCCTCTGGCTCGATGTCGATCGTCGATAAGTGGAGCGTAGAGGCCATGGGTAATGTTTCTCGGTAAATTTCTCCGCCACCAGACACTATAACGTGACCGGTGAATTCAGCTAGCCTGTCCATGGCCTCTTCGATTGACTGAAATACAACTACATTGTCATCATTTGATGTCCAACCTGAGCGGGTAACGACCGCGTATTTCCTATTGGGGAGTGCGCCCATAGATTCAAACGTCTTGCGACCCACCAGAAGCCACTGATTGTAGGTCAATGCTTTAAAAAGTAGCTGCTCCCCTTTCGCGGACCAGGGTATGTCTGGACCGCAACCAATCACGCCGTTTTTCGCTTTCGCAGCCATCAATGATACTTTCAAGGTTCTCATCCTGGGTTAACTTTGTTTTAGGGCGACTGCCCTGCTGCGTAACATCGTTGCTGCTCCATAACATCAAACATCGACCCACGGCGTAACGCGCTTGCTGCTTGGATGCCCGAGGCATAGACTGTACAAAAAAACAGTCATAACAAGCCATGAAAACCGCCACTGCGCCGTTACCACCGCTGCGTTCGGTCAAGGTTCTGGACCAGTTGCGTGAGCGCATACGCTACTTGCATTACAGTTTACGAACCGAACAGGCTTATGTCCACTGGGTTCGTGCCTTCATCCGTTTCCACGGTGTGCGTCACCCGGCAACCTTGGGCAGCAGCGAAGTCGAGGCATTTCTGTCCTGGCTGGCGAACGAGCGCAAGGTTTCGGTCTCCACGCATCGTCAGGCATTGGCGGCCTTGCTGTTCTTCTACGGCAAGGTGCTGTGCACGGATCTGCCCTGGCTTCAGGAGATCGGAAGACCTCGGCCGTCGCGGCGCTTGCCGGTGGTGCTGACCCCGGATGAAGTGGTTCGCATCCTCGGTTTTCTGGAAGGCGAGCATCGTTTGTTCGCCCAGCTTCTGTATGGAACGGGCATGCGGATCAGTGAGGGTTTGCAACTGCGGGTCAAGGATCTGGATTTCGATCACGGCACGATCATCGTGCGGGAGGGCAAGGGCTCCAAGGATCGGGCCTTGATGTTACCCGAGAGCTTGGCACCCAGCCTGCGCGAGCAGCTGTCGCGTGCACGGGCATGGTGGCTGAAGGACCAGGCCGAGGGCCGCAGCGGCGTTGCGCTTCCCGACGCCCTTGAGCGGAAGTATCCGCGCGCCGGGCATTCCTGGCCGTGGTTCTGGGTTTTTGCGCAGCACACGCATTCGACCGATCCACGGAGCGGTGTCGTGCGTCGCCATCACATGTATGACCAGACCTTTCAGCGCGCCTTCAAACGTGCCGTAGAACAAGCAGGCATCACGAAGCCCGCCACACCGCACACCCTCCGCCACTCGTTCGCGACGGCCTTGCTCCGCAGCGGTTACGACATTCGAACCGTGCAGGATCTGCTCGGCCATTCCGACGTCTCTACGACGATGATTTACACGCATGTGCTGAAAGTTGGCGGTGCCGGAGTGCGCTCACCGCTTGATGCGCTGCCGCCCCTCACTAGTGAGAGGTAGGGCAGCGCAAGTCAATCCTGGCGGATTCACTACCCCTGCGCGAAGGCCATCGGTGCCGCATCGAACGGCCGGTTGCGGAAAGTCCTCCCTGCGTCCGCTGATGGCCGGCAGCAGCCCGTCGTTGCCTGATGGATCCAACCCCTCCGCTGCTATAGTGCAGTCGGCTTCTGACGTTCAGTGCAGCCGTCTTCTGAAAACGACAAACAGCCAGAAAGGCTGTTACAGGCGATTTGATCTGCAACCTATTGGTTAAATTAATGTATCAAAAACGATGGTTTTTGTGACAGTCTTGAAAAGTCCTGACTTCTCCCGAAAAATGACTCCCCTCATGTAACAAAACTCGTTACTGTATCAACATAACAATAACCCCATAACTAATTAGCGAGAAAAGAATGAAAATCGGCTATGCACGTAAATCTACGCATCTTCAGGATGTGGCGCACCAGGTTGACGAACTAACAAAAGCTGGATGTGAGCAAATC
>NZ_JBRIQR010000080.1:0-6293 GCF_052983755.1 Enterobacter sp. CFEC122
GTCTGATCTGTCACCTATGTATCCGGTCATACAGCAGCGCCACCCGGCACAGCAAGGCTAACTCTGCGTGGCCGGTTTCCCGAGTGACTCTTTTGCCAGCTCCTCTGCCGATTTGCTTTTCAGCACCGTCCAGATCACCACCGCGCCCAGCAGGTCGAAGACCGCCAGTACTGCAAACAGCGGGCTGAAGCCGATGGTATCCGCCAGCGCGCCGACGACCAGCGCGAACATCGTACTCGCGGTCCAGGCGGCCATCCCGGTCAGGCCGTTGGCGGTGGCCACTTCGTTGCGACCGAAGACGTCAGACGAGAGCGTAATCAGCGCGCCGGACAGGGACTGGTGCGCAAAACCACCGATGCACAGCAGGGCGATGGCCACGTACGGGCTGGTGAACAGGCCGATCATGCCCGGGCCAATCATCAGCAGTGCGCCCATGGTGACCACCATCTTACGGGAAACGATCAGGTTCACGCCAAACCAGCGCTGGAACAGCGGTGGCAGGTAGCCGCCCACGATACAGCCCAGGTCAGCGAACAGCATCGGCATCCAGGCGAACATCGCGATCTCTTTCAGGTTAAAGCCGTAGACTTTAAACATGAACAGTGGGATCCACGCGTTGAAGGTCCCCCAGGCCGGTTCCGCCAGGAAACGCGGCAGGGCGATACCCCAGAACTGACGGGTGCCCAGGATCTGCCAGACGGTCATTTTTTTGCCGTTGTTGGTCTGATGCTGCGCTTCCTGACCACCAATGATGTACTCGCGTTCTTCTTCGGAGAGTTTTTTCTGATCGCGCGGGTGCTTATAGAAAACCAGCCACGCGATTGCCCAGGCGAAGCTCAGCACGCCGGAAATGATGAAAGCCATCTGCCAGCTGTGCATCACGATAGCCCACACCACCAGCGGCGGCGCAATCATCGCCCCGATGGACGAACCCACGTTGAAGTAGCCGACAGCAATAGAGCGCTCTTTTGCCGGGAACCACTCGGAACTGGCCTTCAGTCCCGCCGGGATCATCGCGGCTTCTGCCGCACCGACCGCGCCGCGCGCCAGCGCCAGGCCGCCCCAGCTGCCCGCCAGCGCGGTGGCTCCGCAGAACACCGCCCAGGCGATGGCGAAGAAGGCATAGCCGATTTTGGTACCGAGGATATCCAGCACGTAGCCTGCAACAGGCTGCATGATGGTGTACGCCGCGGAATAGGCAGCAATGATGTAGGAGTATTGCTGCGTGGAGATATGCAGCTCTTCCATCAACGTTGGCGCTGCGGCTGCGACGGTGTTACGCGTCAGGTAGCCCAGCACGGTGCCTAACGTCACCAGTGCGATCATATACCAACGTAACCCTTTAATTTTACGCATCTAAAACCTCATCGTTATGTTATTTCCGCGCCAGAGCACGGCAACCTCTCGACCGTTTCCGGGAGCAGTTGTGTAACGGGAGGGGCGTAGCCGGGAGCATGTCCCGGAACGGCCCGAACCTTGCCATAAGTAAGCGTGCATAAGTCGGTATCCGTACCGCTAAACCCGATGTCTCTCACACCGGTAATGCATTCCGTCGGCTTATAGTTTGCGACGGCGAAAAGATAACTTGTCATACAGCTTTAAAAGGTGAGTGACATCACAAATGTATGATTCTTTGTGGGGACATTATTCGTGTCGCTTCAAGCCAGTACTGGCGCGGCTTGTAGAAGGATTTACTCCAATTTGGGTAATGTATTTGTCTGCGTTTATTGATCTCACTCACGAAAAAAACGTCGGATGGTGGAAATTGGTGTGATAACTTTGCAGCATATGAACATACGCTTTCTGACGCTCCCGTAATGAGGAAGACGATAATGACGCCGTTTATGACCGACGATTTTCTGTTAGATACCGAATTTGCTCGCCGCCTGTACCACGACTATGCAAAAGATCAGCCGATTTTCGACTACCACTGCCATTTGCCGCCGCAGCAGGTTGCCGAAAATTACCGTTTCAAAAACCTGTATGACATCTGGCTGAAGGGTGACCATTACAAATGGCGTGCGATGCGCACCAACGGCGTGGCTGAGCGCCTGTGCACCGGCGATGCGACCGATCGCGAGAAGTTTGACGCCTGGGCGGCGACCGTCCCGCACACCATCGGTAACCCGCTCTATCACTGGACGCACCTTGAGCTGCGTCGCCCGTTTGGCATCACCGGCAAACTGCTCTCCCCAGCGACCGCCGATGAAATCTGGGACCAGTGCAATGCGCTCCTGGCGCAGGATAACTTCTCCGCGCGCGGCATCATGAAGCAGATGAACGTGAGGATGGTCGGCACCACCGACGATCCGATTGACTCCCTGGAGCATCATGCCGTTGTCGCCAAAGACACCTCTTTTGATATCAAAGTGCTGCCAAGCTGGCGCCCGGACAAAGCCTTCAACATTGAGCAGGCCACGTTCAACGACTACATGGCGAAGCTGGCGGAAGTGTCCGATACCGACATCCGTCGTTTCGCCGATCTGCAAACCGCGCTGACCAAACGTCTGGATCACTTCGCGGCGCACGGCTGTAAAGTCTCTGACCACGCGCTGGACGTGGTGCTGTTTGCGGAATCAAACGAGGCCGAGCTGGACAGCATTCTGGCGCGTCGCCTCTCCGGCGAAGCCCTGAGTGAGCACGAAGTGGCGCAGTTCAAAACGGCGGTACTGGTGTTCCTCGGTGCCGAATACGCGCGTCGCGGCTGGGTACAGCAGTACCACATCGGTGCGCTGCGCAATAACAACCAGCGTCAGTTTAAACTGCTGGGTGCGGACGTGGGCTTTGACTCCATCAACGACCGTCCGCTGGCGGAAGAGCTGTCAAAACTGCTGAGCAAACAGAACGAACAAAACCTGCTGCCGAAAACCATTCTCTACTGCCTGAACCCGCGCGATAACGAAGTGCTGGGCACGATGATCGGCAACTTCCAGGGCGAAGGGATGCCGGGCAAGATGCAGTTCGGCTCCGGCTGGTGGTTCAACGATCAGAAAGACGGCATGGAGCGTCAGATGACGCAGCTGGCGCAGCTTGGCCTGCTGAGCCGTTTTGTCGGCATGCTGACCGACAGCCGCAGCTTCCTGTCCTATACCCGTCATGAATACTTCCGCCGCATTCTGTGCCAGATGATTGGCCGCTGGGTGCACGCAGGCGAAGCGCCGGCGGATATCCAGCTGCTGGGCGACATGGTGAAAAACATCTGCTTTAACAATGCGCGTGACTACTTCGCCATTGAACTGAACTAGGGCCGTTTGAGGTTGATATGCAATACATCAAAATCCATTCGCTGGATAACGTGGCCGTCGCGCTGGCAGATTTAACCGAAGGGACGGAAGTCACCTTCGACAACCAGTCGGTGACGTTACGCCAGTCCGTTGGACGTGGACACAAGTTTGCCCTGATCCCCATTGCCAAAGGGGAGAACGTGGTGAAGTACGGTCTGCCCATCGGTCATGCGCTGGCGGATATCGCGCCGGGTGAATACATCCATTCCCACAACGCCCGCACAAATCTGAGCGATCTGGACGAGTACAGCTATCAACCTGATTTACCTGCGGGACAAGAGCAGGCGGCGGATCGTGAGGTGCAGATCTACCGCCGCGCAAACGGCGACGTGGGGATCCGCAACGAGCTGTGGATCCTCCCGACCGTCGGCTGCGTGAACGGGATTGCGCGTCAGATCCAGACGCGCTTCCTGAAAGAGACCAACGATGCCGAAGGCACCGACGGCGTGCATCTGTTCAGCCACACCTACGGCTGCTCCCAGCTGGGTGACGACCACATCAACACCCGAACCACGCTGCAAAACATGGCGCGCCACCCGAACGCGGGCGCGGTGCTGGTGATTGGCCTGGGCTGTGAGAACAATCAGGTGGACGCCTTCCGCGAGACGCTCGGTGAGTTTGACCCTGAGCGCGTGCACTTTATGGTGTGCCAGCATCAGGACGACGAAGTGGAAGCGGGCGTCGAACAGCTTCATCAGCTGTATGAGGTGATGCGCCACGACAAGCGCGAGCCGGGCAAGCTGAGCGAGCTGAAGTTTGGTCTGGAGTGCGGCGGGTCTGATGGCCTTTCCGGTATTACTGCCAATCCGATGCTGGGCCGCTTCTCGGATTACGTGATTGCCAACGGCGGCACGACGGTGTTGACCGAAGTGCCGGAAATGTTCGGCGCGGAGCGTATTCTGATGAGCCACTGCCGCGACGAAGAGACCTTTGAGAAGACCGTCACCATGGTGAACGACTTCAAACAGTATTTCATCGCCCACAATCAGCCGATTTACGAGAACCCGTCGCCGGGTAACAAAGCGGGGGGGATCACCACGCTGGAAGAGAAATCCCTCGGCTGCACCCAGAAAGCGGGCGCGAGCCAGGTGGTTGACGTTCTGCGCTACGGCGAGCGCCTGAAAACGCACGGTCTGAACCTGCTGAGCGCACCGGGTAACGATGCGGTTGCCACCAGCGCGCTGGCGGGAGCCGGCTGCCATATGGTGCTGTTCAGCACCGGTCGCGGTACGCCGTACGGCGGTTTTGTGCCGACGGTGAAAATCGCCACCAACAGCGAGCTGGCGGCGAAGAAAAAACACTGGATTGACTTTGATGCCGGGCAGCTTATCCACGGCAAGGCGATGCCGCAGCTGCTGACGGAATTCGTGGACGCGATTGTGGAAATTGCCAGCGGCAAGCAGACCTGCAACGAGAAGAACGATTTCCGCGAGCTGGCAATCTTTAAGAGCGGTGTGACGCTGTAAGTACTTTGTCGGGTGGCGCTAGCGCTTACCCGACTTACTAAACCCTGTAGGCCCGGTAAGGCGTAGCCGCCACCGGGCTTTTCTTTTTAACTGCGGAGGGCGTTCTTCGCTAAACGCGCGTCTTCCGCCTGACAGGCCGCCGCGGTAAACAGCACGTCGGTAGAGGAGTTCAGCGCGGTTTCGCAGGAGTCCTGCAGCACGCCGATGATAAAGCCGACGGCAACCACCTGCATGGCGATTTCGTTCGGGATACCGAACATATTACATGCCAGCGGGATCAGCAGCAGCGAACCGCCCGCCACGCCGGATGCGCCGCAGGCGCACAGCGATGCCACCACGCTCAGCAGCAGCGCGGTTGGCAGATCCACCGGAATACCCAGCGTATGCACCGCCGCCAGGGTCAGTACAGTGATCGTAATCGCCGCGCCCGCCATGTTCACGGTCGCACCCAGTGGGATCGACACGGAATAGGTATCGCGATCCAGGTTCAGCTTCTCCGCCAGCGCCATGTTCACCGGTATGTTCGCCGCAGAGCTGCGGGTGAAGAAGGCATACACGCCGCTCTCGCGCAGGCAGGTCAGCACCAGCGGATACGGGTTGCGGCGGATCTGCCAGAACACCAGCAGCGGGTTGATCACCAGCGCCACCAGCAGCATACAGCCGACCAGCACAACCAGCAGTTGCGCGTAGCCCCACAGCGCGTCAAAACCGGTGGTTGCCAGCGTGGAGGAGACCAGGCCGAAAATACCGATTGGCGCAAAGCGAATCACCAGCTTCACCATAAAGGTGACAGCGTTGGACAAATCGTTGACCAGGTTTTTCGTGGTCTCGTTGCCGTGACGCAGCGCGAAGCCCAGACCAATCGCCCAGACCAGGATGCCAATGTAGTTTCCGCTCATCAGCGCGGTGATGGGGTTAGAGACCATGCTCATCAGCAGACCGCGAAGGACTTCCACAATCCCGGACGGCGGCGTGATATCACCGGCCGCGCTGGTCAGGTGCAGCGTGGACGGGAACAGGAAGCTAAACACCACGGCCGTTAAGGCTGCAGAGAAGGTTCCCAGAAGATACAGGAACAGAATAGGGCGAATGTTGGTTTTTTGTCCGTGCTGGTGGTTGGCAATCGATGCCATGACCAGCATCAGAACCAGTACCGGCGCGACGGCTTTCAGGGCGCCCACAAACAGCGTCCCGAGCAGCCCCGTGGCCTCCGCAGCAGGTTTTGACACCATGGCCAGCAGAATACCCAGCACCAGTCCTACCAGAATTTGTTTAACCAGACTTCCCTGCGCCAGGCGCGCAAAAAGACCCGTCGATTGTGTGCTCATACATTATTCCTGAGTGAAATTGCGTTCCATTCCGAATGTGCTCTTAGTCACATTTATGTCCGGATGTAAGTAAATGTTTGCCTGGTCGAGTATAGGGAAAGCGTCTGCGGAGGGAAGCGTAAAATGCTGGATTTTACGTGTTGCGTCATGTTTTTTAACTATTGATTAACGAAAGTGCCGGGTGGCGTTGCGCTTACCCGGCCCACGAGGTGTCG
>NZ_JBRIQR010000081.1:0-6217 GCF_052983755.1 Enterobacter sp. CFEC122
AGCGCCTGTCCTGCCAGTCGGCAGAACGGTTAATCCGCAGTGACAGTTGCGCACGCGACACGCCCATGGTCCGGCTGACCATGGCTATATGGACTTCCTGGAGCATCTGCTTCATGAGGAAAAACTGGCCCGGCATCAGCGTAAACAGGCGATGTATACCCGGATGGCGGCCTTCCCGGCAGTGAAAACGTTCGAGGAGTATGACTTCACCTTCGCCACCGGTGCCCCACAGAAGCAAATCCAGTCGTTGCGTTCACTGAGCTTCATAGAGCGCAACGAAAATATCGTGTTGCTGGGGCCATCCGGCGTGGGGAAAACGCATCTGGCAATAGCCATGGGCTACGAAGCGGTACGGGCGGGTATCAAGGTTCGCTTCACTACGGCGGCAGACCTGTTGCTTCAGCTGTCCACGGCACAACGCCAGGGGCGCTATAAAACAACGCTTCACCGTGGCGTGATGGCGCCAAAGCTGCTCATCATCGATGAAATAGGCTATCTGCCGTTCAGCCAGGAAGAGGCAAAGCTGTTCTTCCAGGTCATCGCCAAGCGTTATGAAAAGAGCGCGATGATCCTGACCTCTAACCTGCCGTTCGGGCAGTGGGATCAGACGTTCGCCGGTGATGCGGCGCTGACATCCGCGATGCTGGACCGGATCTTACACCACTCACACGTTGTTCAAATAAAAGGAGAGAGCTATCGACTGAAACAGAAACGAAAGGCCGGGGTTATCGCTGAAGCTAATCCTGAGTAAAACGGTGGATCAATATTAGACCGTCGGTGGAGTTGTAAGTGGATCACTTTTTACCCGTCGTTGACACTACTGTCTGGTGTTTCAGGGGGCTACATCACTTTAACGGGAAATACCATCAAGTTTACTCCTGTCATGCCGATAATATATTCACATTTTCATAACTACTCCCGGTGAAGGATGCCCGGCAGGAAATAAGTGCCGGCCGTAAACTGATGGTTATGAAGGATGCATGCCTTTTTAAACGATTACAGAGTGAGGAATACAGATTTTATGGGAATTTTCAGGGATCTTTCTGTCGCCAGAAAACTGTCGCTGGGGTTTGGCGCACTGCTGGTATTTATAGTTGGGCTGTTTCTGGTTAACCAGTATAACTACGCCATGATAAAAGGCTC
This sequence comes from Enterobacter sp. CFEC122, assembly GCF_052983755.1. Lineage (NCBI taxonomy): Bacteria > Pseudomonadati > Pseudomonadota > Gammaproteobacteria > Enterobacterales > Enterobacteriaceae > Enterobacter > Enterobacter sp. CFEC122. The sequence goes on from NZ_JBRIQR010000081.1 coordinate 1,144, forward strand.
CATGGCGCGTACGGCAACGGTGAATGAGTTATATGATATCAATTTGGCCATTATCGATGCCGGTAAGGAATTTCTCGCTGATAACGATGCTGCCGCGTATCAGAAAAAATATAAGGAACTTCAGGATTCCATTACCGCCATGCAGAACACAGTCTCACCAGAAGATCTGGGGGAGGGGCAACAGCTCTGGGAAAAGGTAGTACTTCAGCAGCAAAAATATTTTTCCGCTCATGACGAGGCTGTATCAAAGGGCGGAAGTGCTGCTTCCCTGAATGGCCTGTCAGACCAGCTGAAACCCATGATGGATGACATTAACGTCGTCCTGAATGATGAAATGGAGCGCCTGGCTGCCAGTCTGGTTCGTGACAATATTATCTTTTCCATTGTGGCGCTGCTGGCCATTATCGCGGGGATTGGCATCATGATCATCATTACCCGCAGTATCACCCGCCCGCTGGATGAGGCCATGAAGGGGATAGAGGCTGCCGGCAACGGAGATATGACAACCGCGTTCCGTGAACGTTATCCGGAAGATGAAACAGGACGTCTGCTGTCCGGGCTGAAAGCTACAAGTATTAATATCAGCCGCATGCTCAGCCAGGTTCGCGACAGTTCCTCTTCGGTGTCAACGGCATCTTCCCAGATAGCGGCCGGAAACCAGGATCTCTCTTCCCGTACTGAAGAACAGGCCAGTGCACTCGTTGAGACGGCGTCTGCACTGGAGCAACTGACGGCCACTATAGAAAATACGGCAGAAAACGCCCGTCAGGCACAGACCCTTGTACAGGAAGGGGGCAGTATTGTTAAGCGTAATACAGAAATGATGCAGGCCACTACCCGTCAGATGGAAGGCATTCACCAGTCCTCCCAGAGAATGGCGGATATTATTAACGTCATTGAATCCATCGCCTTCCAGACCAACATCCTGGCACTGAATGCGGCCGTTGAGGCAGCGCGTGCCGGTGAATCCGGACGGGGATTTGCGGTTGTAGCAGCCGAAGTTCGTAGTCTGGCGAAGAAGAGTGCCACGGCGGCCAAAGATATCAAGGGGCTGATCGATGAATCAGTGGAACAGGCCCAGTCTGGCCGTGACCTGATTGACCGGGCCGGTGAAGTCATGCAGGAGATGTCGGTGAACGCCGGGCAGATCGCCCAGATAATCGTGGAAATTGCTCAGGCTGCAACAGAACAAAGTGGCGGAGTACGCCAGATTAATCAGGCGATCGGACAGATAGATACCTCCACCCAGCAGAATGCTGCGCTTGTTGAACAGTCAGCCAGTGCGGCAAGGGCAATGTCTGAGCAGGCCGACACACTGTCTTCACTGGTTAATGCGTTCAGACTCCGGGACGGGCAGGAACCGTGACGCAACGCCCGGATATAGTTGGGAGGTCAGGGAGAGATTTTGCGGGAAATCGTTTCTAACCCTTCGTGAATCCGCATACGGTGCAGACTGTATGGTTCTGGCCTTTGCTGACGTGTTACGGGAAGCCGGTTATGTGGCACACCGGTATCTGTGGGTTTCGCCCACAGCTACCGGCCTACTGGCAGCGGGGATGGCCTGCATTCAGCTATTGCCGATGAAGTGGTGCCTGGAAATGCCCTGAATGATTAACACGGGCGTGTCCTGCTGATGCAGGGGCATCAACCGGGTAACTGGTTTGCCGTTTACGTTCATCATCACTGGCTGCCTGAGTGAAAACGAAACGCATCTGGTTAGGGGCAGCGTTTTTACAGGTCCGATACTGAACGGATAATTCGGTATATTATGTTCGTTTATGCATAATGAATTTTACTTCGCTTCTGACGCAAAAATTGAAGGCATAAAAAAGAGTAAAGAAAATCATAATTTGCATGAATACAATTCCCGGAAGTGATTTTTGTGGCCCCAGTAACATGCCTGTAAGGCAGAACCCTGCGAGCAATAGTGCTATGTTTTCATATAAAGCCACCATTTCTTCAGCTACAGAGAAGATGCAGTTAATTAATTTCCTGTAATAACGGCAGCCTGCCTTACTGATAAAGCCGGTAACTATTATGACCAGTAATCCTGCGATGTATGCTGCCTTTAAAAAAGTCAAAAATAGTGGATCGGTACTAACAAACGAGTCGACTATGATTTTTAACGCTGGTTCCCCCCCGGTTTTGTATGCTGTATAAGAAAAAACAAACCCTAAAATGAAAAAGACACTTATATATCGGGTTATGTCATTTTTAAGATAATCCACGCAGCGAATAAAAAATCGGGCTATCATCTTTTAGTCTCCCTTACCTTTATTAAATTTCTGAGGTTTATTGTGAATATATTATCCATATGGAGAGGATAATGTATGGTTAGTCATTACTGTAACCTGTTCCGTATTTCATATAAATCTACACAGTCTGGTAGTTTTAACTGCACGGGTTCTCCGGCCTGGTGTTGTGCCAGTGAACATTGGTCTCCAGAGCTTTCAGGCATAAAAAATGCCGCTCTCACGGGGATGGAGCGGCGAATCAATCTAGCTGATTTTATTTGTTTCCAGCCTATACTATTTTTTCTGAATCTATCGCCTGAAACACATACCTAAATGCTCTTATTTTTGTTAAGTCATGAAAAAACTGACTGTGATACAGCCGCCGCTTTCTGAGCTGACTTATTCCGGCATGGTTCCCTGTCGGCTCAGTCCGCTGTCCGTTTCAAGGATACGTCTTATATTCACCAGAAGGTTTTTCATCAGAGAAACGGCTCGCCCCACAGCGAGAATTTCAACAAACAGATTAAGGTCTTTTTGTTTCAGATAGTTCAGGAAGTCTGGTTCACTGAGGCTTCCTCCGGCCACCTCGTAAAAGCGGGCAATCGCCTCCATGTTATTCATGTAGGTGCTGATTGCGGCGTACTCGTGTCCTTCCATCTGTTCAAGGATGATCCGGACAGACTGCATCTGGTCGGTCAGTCTCGCATACATGTCTGCATATCTGGCCTGACGGGGATTTATTTCACTCATTATCTCTGCCGCCTGTAAAAAAACCGGCACAGTGCGAACACCATGCCGGAAGGTTATGGCTGACAAAACGGGAACGACAGGCTCCCGTTGCTGTCGGGGGCTACATCAGGACGGAAGTCACTGTCGTTCTCAAAATCGGTGGAGCTGCATGACAAGGTCATCGGGCATTATCTGAACATAAAACACTATCAGTAAGTTGGAGTCATTACCTCGGTATCAATGATTTTCGGAGAAACAAATATTTTGATAACGAAATAAGTAACCATAATTAAAACAACGAAAAAGCTGATAAGAAGGAGGGTAACCCGCCCCTGTGTGGTTTTCCACGTCATAATAGTATTGTCTCGTTCTGTTGGGATGGCTGATATAACGACTTTTGTCAGGATTTCTTTAATCTAAAACGATACAGAAAAATAAATCTTTAACCATATGAGTCAAATAGCTAACATACAGCGAGCTCATCAGCCCATTTAGTGGCTTTCTGCATTGTTTCTATAACAGAGAACTCAGAGATATTCAGTGTTCTGCATATTTCAGCTGTCTCTTCCCAGCTAAGCTTCTCATAACACAAAGAAAGATTAAGTATGTCAAAAAGCTCGCCTTTATGCAGGCAAAGAGCATCGGCGACATTTCCGGGAACCGATATCTGTTGAATTAAATCATCCATGGGCTGCTCGAGAATAACATCCAGCAAAGAAAACAAACCACAAACAAACGCGTTATAGGATAATGAAGCGAGGTTTAATTTCCCGGCAATTAATTCACAAAATTTTCCACGAACCATACTCAGATGATAAAGTTCGCTGACACCCGAAACCCCGATGCTGGAAAGAGCAGCCACCGAAACAAAACGGCGGATTTCGTTATACCCCAGATACATCAGCATTTCTTTCAGAGTAAGTTCCCCTGACGGAGTAATACCGTGTGATTTGAACAGCATGTTTTTTACATAACGCATTATTTTATATGATAAAGTCAGGTCATTTTTCAGTAATCGCTCAAGCACGGTAAAGTCCGGGCTTTCCCTGTTAACTTCCATCATCAGGCTGGAAAGCGCCATCGGATTCTGAGAAAGGCATTTGTTTCGGATGATCTCCGGTCTGCTGAAGAAAAACCCCTGAAAAAGAACAAATCCGGCCTGGCTGTAAAGCTCAAACTCTTCTCTTGTTTCAACTTTTTCAGCCAGAAATTTTATGCCGTGAAGCAAGTGCTTTTTCTCGGTGAGATAGCGATCAATCTCATGGTAAGTTTTTTCCCGAACATCAAATTTAATGACCGAAATATATCTCATAAACCGGTCCCAGGCGCTGTCCAGCGTGAAATCATCAAGTGCCAGCTGATAGCCATTGTCGTGAAGTTCCCTGACCGCCAGGAAAAGCTCGTCATCAGGAATGGCATCCTCAAGGATCTCTATAACCACTTTATCATTCGGCAAGGTATCGCCAAGCCCGCTGATTATCATCCGGTGCGGAACATTGATAAATGAGCTGTGATTGTCAGCGATGCGGGGAATCGGAATGCATAAAAACTGGTCGGAAATCATCCTGGAAGTTGCATATTCAGGCGAAACATCGGGAAAAGAATTCTTCATTCCGACCCTGAAAAGCAATTCATATGCGACGGTCTGCATTTTCCTGTCAAAAATAGGCTGTCGCGCAATAAATGAATACATATTCAGGTCTCCAGGTCAGCATTATAATTTTTTGAAATTTAACCTTTCTATGCTTATAACATGCAAAACTGGCGATTAGTTTGATCTGGAGCACAACTCGGGGCACAAAGAAACCGGGAAGATGCGACATCACCATTCCCGACCAATAGGATTCATCACTGGGGTAATGCTGCCAACTTACTGATTTAGTGTATGATGGTGATTTTAAGGTGCTTGCGTGGCTTCCATTTCCTTCAGATGTCCTTCCTGCTCCGCTACTGAAGGCGTGGTGCGTAACGGCAAAAGCACTGCAGGACATCAGCGCTATCTCTGCTCTCATTGCCGTAAAACATGGCAACTACAGTTCACTTACACCGCCTCTCAGCCCGGTACGCACCAGAAAATCATTGATATGGCCATGAATGGCGTCGGATGTCGC
>NZ_JBRIQR010000082.1:0-6045 GCF_052983755.1 Enterobacter sp. CFEC122
GATCTGAACATAAAACACTATCAGTAAGTTGGAGTCATTACCCACTTTGCAAGTGAGAAAAGACTGGTCTAAAGGAGTTAAAATCAATCCTGAACACACGGGCGAAATAATAAACATTACTGCAGCGAATGTGTTGATCAAAAGTGACAAAAATCAGGCCATTTTTTATGGAGCGGATAGGGCTATGCAGGGCGGAATCAATACCTTTGCCCTTAATGATAAGGTTCGATTCACGCCAGAAGCAAGCTCCGCAAAATATCCTAATGCAAAGAATATAATGAAGCTTTAATACCTCAGTAATGTCATGAAAATGACCGGTCTGACTGAAGACGATCTGGCACAGATCAGCCACTAATCACCTTTTCTGGCACTCCCTGTCCGGCTATAAGCGTATACTGGTGGGGCAGGGAGGCACCAGACTCAGGCTCTGCTTGCCAGCCACAGCGATGAAACAGCTTCATCACCCCCGCTACGTTTCCCGTCAGACGCGCTGTCAGCGGATTTATCTGTTGGCCGCTGTCGTCAAAAGCGACATCGAGGTTGGCCCGTGAGAGATAAATGCCGTTCACGCCCGCACTGAGCGCCACAGCATTCCGGCCGGACCATTCCCGATCGCTAAGCAGACGGTAGTTCCAGTGCATATCTTTCGCTGTTTCCAGCGCATAGGTCAGCCGGAACAGATCGTTCTGTTCAGTCAGCTCGCCAGTGCAGGAGCGCCAGAGGTAATTCAGCTTGCTGGCCAGCTTCGCGCTGACGCCCAGCTGGCGTCCCTGTTTCAGAAGCCACTCGATATCGGGGGCAACATCACGCGGAAAACGCCGTTGCTTCAGTGCGGTAGCCAGCCAGCGTGTGAGAAAAAGGTTTTCCTGCGCCGGTGATAACACATCACCTTTTTGTCTGGCCAGCGCAAGCGCCACCAGGGCACACCAAGCCAGGTGGCCCGATTTTTCTGTCAGCGTCACTGCGTGTCCTTCTCCTTTCTGTTCCTGGTTGTTCATGCATCACTCTGGCATATTTTAACCGTAAAGGAGGCAGCCAGTCATATGAAACTAAGCGATTACTATAAATTTATTCAATGCCTTCCATAGTTAATCAGCTAAAGAAATGAATATACGTTCACTGTCATATATATTTATTATCCTTTTGGTTTTATCTTTATTCCAGTGACAACGACCTGCAAAAATAATTGCAGCCCCTTCGAGACTTTCAGAATCTGAAATATTAAATTTTTCGATTATTGCATCACGCAGATCGCCTAAGGGTATTCCAACATCCCTGCATTCAGCAGGATTAAGCCATTCAATATCATTGTTCGAGTTATATAGCGTCCCCCAGTAAAACCTGAGTGCATTTTTAGTCATGGGTTCAGCATCAGGAAATTTCACAAATAAATTTTTGGCTTTATACTTGAAGTCGCCGAACGGGATGATCGTATCAGACGTCGCCAGTCCTGTCCCCCGGATTAAGCTGTGCAGTATTTTTTGAAGTGAAACTGTCGGAACTCGCTTTTGTTCTGACTTTATGGTGTGAGCTTTATTGTGCCCCGTCCCGGTTATCTCCGTTTTCCCGCTTAAACCAGACGGTTCGCTGCCTGCTGAAGAAGCACTGTCAAAATTGAAGCTTATTTTAATTGTATCTGACTCTGCGATTATCTGCTGAACTTCAGAAGCATTTCTGACTTCCCTTTGTCGTTGCGGTGAGAGTGTACTTTCCCTGCAGGTGCAGTACCGGGACCCAAAACAGGCCTGTTTACCATCAACACTTTTTTTTCTGTAGAATGCCTGTTCACGGCAACCAGGGCATACCAGTGAATGCCTTAATTTCTCTATTTCTTTCTCAGGTAATTTTTGGAAATCGATAACTGAGTAGCACTTATCGACACCACCAAAAGTACAAATACTATTAAACATAGTAAAGTCACCTCCTGTTATTTTGTTATTTAAAAGATAATTAAAATCCCCTCAATATAACACATTACTTTTTCTCTCTTACCTGTTGTGCCCTTCTCAGCGCATAGCCCAGGCGTAATGTTTTTCCGCATAGTTGTACAGCCGGTAAGAGTTCTGTTCGTCGCCACCAATAAAAATACCGTTATCCATAATCCCCTCGGCCAGCCGCTGCGTATACCGGTGCGCAGCCTCATCCAGCTCTGCCCGGCTTCCCCATGCCCCCTGTTGCTTACGCCAGTTCAGCCTAACGGCTTTCAGCAGGCGGCACATCTGCTGGCAGATGAAGTAGCAGGCGACGACGTTGCGCGCATCCCCCACAAAGACCACATCGCTGTCCGGGTGCATCATTTCGTTCCACAGGTAGATATCGTAGCAGCCCAGCATCATGGCCACGCGTTTTGCCACGAAACCGCCGTACCAGTAATACGCGGTGCGGGGGATGTTCAGGCGGCGGCTCTCGGCAATATTACCGGTATGGAATGACAGCAGGCCAGATTCCGTCAGTTCCCGGACCAGCACCTCCAGAGCCCTGTGCCAGGCCCCGGTTTCACTGCGCTCAGACAGTGCTGAAAAGTACCGGCTAACAATGCCGGCAATCTGCTGTTCCGGTACGGCGTCACCATTCTCCGTCTGAAGGGACAGTTTACGACACAGTTCCTCGCGCTCCACCAGGGCATTCAGCATGGCATCAGTTGTCACGTTCTGTGCGGTGGCCAGTGACGCGACACGTTCACGCAGGTCGTCAGAGAGAAAGACGCCAGCCCCGGCGGCGACCGCCGACGGTATCCTGACGCGGCGTGTTACGGGCTTGTAGATTTCGCCGGTCTCCGGCCTGATTTTCAGGCCAGCCTTAAGCCAGCGGCTCAGCTCCTGGGGAAGGATATCCGGATTGTCCTTAAGAAAACGCGCCCGGTTTCCGCGCGCCGTTCCGTACACGCTGTCAATGTAGTCGGTCAGCAGCATAACGATATCCACAGAAGTGTTTATAAACACAATTGTTTATATCACATGCATACCGGACAGGCGAGCAGTGCGCAGCCTGTCCACTGAATGCCGCTTTAGCGGCATGGAGGCGCCTGCTGGTATTGAATATGGCACTGTGAGTGAGTGGCGCCGTAGCCCGGCGCAGCCGGTTACGTTATTGATAGGTTCCAGCAATCCATCCCTTCCCCCTGCTAGACTAAAACCCGCTGAAAGCAATGCAGAAGCTTTTGTGCGGCGTCGGAGTGGTCCCGACAAGGCTTTGCCGCAGTCGGGGCGTATCTCCGCGTTAGCGGGCCGTGAGGGCCGCTTACGGGCGTGTATACAATAACTCCAGCGACACCACTTATAGCGACTCATAATCCTAGTTACAACATCCATCATTAAAAGCGACGTTGTTCCGGGCCTTCGGCCCGGGGCGGCCTCGCTTTTCAGTGGTGGGGAGGGGCTGTGAGGGTTCATGCAGGCACTGTTCCTGCTTTTGTGTAAGTATTTTGAATGTTGTAACTATATGCGCTGTGCCGGGGCCCGTCGCGTAGCGATGGGAGCTACTTAAGGTAGTTGCCGAACCGGCGCGGACGTGAGTCCGCTGCAAGGGCGGGCATTCTCAGGAGCCTGTCCACAGGTCAGGCGACGAACAGGTTATATACTTATATGAATGAAATAAAAGATATTTAAAAGAAGTACAGAGCAGGTTTTTAAAGGAAACCACGCACTTTGAAATCAGGTCGGCTGGCGCTCTGTAAGCATAACGGTTGTAACCTTATGGAAAGGTCCCTTGCAGTTATTTGTGGGTAACTGAATTCAGCGACCGGAAATGATGCTGGCGAGGCAATTTCTGGCCATTCTGATGGCGGAATGGGATGAATGTCAGGAAGGACGGTCGTCATTTCGTGCAGAAAACCGTCAGTCGGGAGCTGCAGACGTGCGAAACCCTCCGGCGCCAGCCGGATTTTTCACACAGGAAGGGTTATATGGGGACGGTGGCCAGCCGCGTGTAGTTGTTATCACGCGACATCAGCATGCGCTCTTTCACGCGCCGCTCCAGCTCCCGCTTCATGGCATCAAGACCGCCGGTGAACCGCCCGCTGGCGTATTCCCGCGTCAGCTGTTGCTTCACCAGTGTCACAATGTCCTTACGGGTTCTGTCCGAGTCACGACGTGCACGGGCGCGTTTCAGGCCATGTAGCTTACGCTCGGACTGGTAACTGCGGAACCGTTCGCGCACAAAAAGCCAGGCCTTCGCTATCAGCTCGTCCATCTCCAGTGGCTTCAGGTTCTGCTTCTTACGCTGCTGATTTTCCCATTCGACGCGGCTGCGGCGTGCAGCCACAACAGCCACGTCAGAGACATCGAGCGCCGAGAACAGTGCCGGCGTGAAGGTGATATCTGTCGGTATATTGCAGCCTATCTGCGGGTCATACTCGGTCTGGTAGGTAATCAGCCCCAGCTCCGCCATAAACTTCAGTGCCCGTGTGGCACGGGTGATAGACAGATTGCCACTTTTTGACTCGGTGGCCAGACCGCACTCGATGGCCAGATTGGTAATAGAGCGCTGTGCACGATTGGCCAGCGGGTCATAGTGGAAGCACAACCCCTGGAGCAGCGCATCGATGGCTCGACGACGCAACAACGGCGGCATGCGATGACGTTTACCCAGCGAGCGAACGAACGCCACATGGACGGAAAAGTCAAAACGGGACGTGAAGCCCTCAGCTTTCGCCATCAGCTTACGACAGAACGGCAGGGTCTTTTTCCCCTCGCGCGGCGTGAATACCGGATTCGGGTTTTTGACCTGACGATAATGGGAGAACAGGGTCTGAGCGTCAGTCACACCTTCCCGCACTTATGTTGCACGGAAGGAGCACTGAGCACAGAAGGTATTGCAGTTTTCTGAGCATGCACATATACTCCCCGTACAGAGCAACAGCTTCTGTACGGTTTAGTTAGAGCCCCGGTAATCTTCTTCGTCGCCAAACATAGAAAGATTATCGGGGTTTCGTCTTTTCTGGTTCCGGGTAGACACCTCATCAGAACCAGTTCCCTGCCACCTTGCGGCGTGGCCAGCCATGAAATACATCAGACGATCAGTAATCTAGCACTGAGGTACTTCTTAAGCAACAAATGTGACTTGTTACTTTTTTAGTTTACGCAGTTCTTCCTGTTCAAGGAGGAACTCAAATAACTCAGCCTGAGTCATACCGTACTCGGAGCAAAGAGTATCAAGCGTGTGCTTATTAGCATTCTGAATGAATACCGTAACAGCTTTATGCGTATCCTTTTTACGGGATACCGAACGCTGTTTGCGTTCACCGGATGACAATGGTTGCCCTTTTCGATAAGGCCTCTTTTCTTTCGATGAGGAAGTTACTGCATTTCCGACCTGCGACATATTTGCCTCCTCAAGGATCAAGCAAGGATCGTTTGCAGAGGATACTACAGATTCGTGAAATCAGCGACTTAACTTTACGCGAAAGAGTGAGCCATGTTGGCGCATGACTCACCTGAATGGATGTAGATTGCAGATCACATTACGATGCTGATTAGTATGAAGAATGCCACTCCGTTCCCCCGTCCCAGCGCGACTGCCAGTGCTGAAGGTAGGCTTGCGCCACTTCCGGCACGTCCTTAATCACCAGCACATTCTCGCTATTTCTCGAGGCCGCAGAGCGGGTCATATTAAAGCTGCCTGACTCAACCGTATGATTATCAACAATAATGACTTTATCGTGCATGATGGCGTAGCGACCGTTGGTACGCAGCGGAATACCGGCATTCACCACAACATTCATCGCCGACTGGCTGGTTTTGTTTCGGTTCCCTTTCTCATCGAGCACTATCTTCACATCCACACCCCGGTGTTTTGCTCTGACAAGTGCGCTAACCACCTCAGGAGACGTAAATGAGTAGCCCATCAGCCGAATTTCGTGCTGTGCTGACTCAATAGTCTTAAGGACCAGCTGCAGTGCCGTTCCTTCCGGAGAAAAACCCGTCTCGATGCTGGCGGCATACGCTGCCGGTGCGGGGGCATAAAGGGCCAGACTGAGCAGCCCTGTCACCAACCATCTGCAGGGGCACTGTTGCAAATAGTCGGTGGTGATAAACTTATCATCCC
>NZ_JBRIQR010000083.1:0-5912 GCF_052983755.1 Enterobacter sp. CFEC122
TTAATTACCGGTGGGGATTCAGGGATTGGTCGTGCTGTTGCTATTGCCTATGCTCGTGAAGGCGCTGATGTTGCGATTAACTATTTACCTGAAGAAGAAGACGATGCGCGTGAAGTGGTCGATCTGATAAAAAAAGCAGGCAGAAATGTTTTGGCCATCCCCGGAGATATCCGTGATGAGGCTTTTTGCGGTCATCTGGTAACACAGGCGGTAAAAGGACTGGGAGGGTTGGATATCCTCGTCAATAATGCGGGTCGTCAGCAATTTTGTGAGTCAATTGAGGAACTCACCACAGAAGACTTCGACGCAACATTCAAAACCAATGTTTACGCTATGTTTTGGATCACCAAAGCGGCCATACCCCATCTTTCACCAGACAGCGTGATAATTAATACCTCCTCCGTACAGGCTTATGAGCCAAGTGAAATCTTGCTTGATTATGCTCAGACTAAAGCAGCTATCGTGGCATTTACTAAATCGCTGGCGAAACAGCTGGCCCCGAAAGGGATCCGTGTCAATGCCGTCGCGCCGGGTCCATACTGGACTGTACTGCAGTGCTGTGGTGGTCAACCGCAGGAAAAGGTGGAGAAATTTGGGGCAAATGCGCCGCTGGGACGCCCTGGTCAACCGGTGGAAATCGCGCCGCTTTATGTCACCCTGGCCGCTCGGGAGAACAGCTATACGTCTGGTCAGGTCTGGTGTTCTGATGGGGGGACCGGAACCCTCTAACGTTTACGATCTGTGCGTCGAAAGTGACTTTTAAGGCAAGGGCGGACACTATTGTATAAGGGCGGGAGCGGTACTTACCGCTCCGTGAATGCTAACCAATCACCGCGATGCCAAGTCGCTCCATGAGCAACGATGCCTGGTAGTTGTCCAACTTAACGCCTTGTAAATCAACGCCCCGAATATCTAAGTCACCCAACTCCGAATTGGTCAGATCGCAATGTGTGAAGTTTGCTGCTCGCCAGTCGAAAGTCGAAAACTCGCCGCCGGAGAGATCTGAACCACTGAACGTCGCGCCCAGTACCTGGGCACCTATCCAACGGTTTTCCCACAGCTCACACTTTTCCAACACGACTTTCGAAAAATTGGCGTAGCTTAGATTGGTATTCGTGATATATGCGCTACAAAACCAGGTGCGCGTGGTGATCATATTCATAAAGCTTGCGCCGCGGAAATCTGCGCCTTGTGCGCGGCAGTGGCGAATTTCAATGCCCAGCGCACTGGAATTGCGAAAATCCGCCATGGATAAATCACAGCTTTTAAAAATGGCATCTTTCAGCATCGCACGACTAAAATTGCACCCTTTCTGGCTTTCACGATCATAGAACTGACAGCCGATAAATTCAGTGCCGCTCAGGTCGGCACCTGAAAAATCACAGTTAAAAAATGTACTATTTTCAATTTTCTCACCGGTGAAACGGTTTCTGTCAATTTTTTCGCCAACGAGTGCCAGAGCCATATTTGTACCTGTTTTTTTTATACAGTAATGGCGTCATGGTAAACCCTGATGAGGTTATGCGTCAAATCCGCCAATATGACATCTGCAAATGTGCGTTAAATCTGGTGTTTTTTCAGCAAAGCGCGAAGCTGATGGTAAGTCAGACCCAGTAATTCAGCGGCTTTTTTCTGGTTAAATTTTGCCTGCTGTAAGCTGGTTTGTAGAAAGTCTTTCTCTTGCTGCTGCTGGAATTCACGCAGATCCAGCGGTAACCCTACAGACATCGGTTTAGTTTCCGGCGCCTGCGGCTGAGTAGTGTGGCGGCGGAAGGGGTCAATGATTATCTCATCCAGCGGGTAATCACTGGTTCCATGCCGGTAAACGGATCGCTCCACGACGTTTTTCAGTTCACGAATATTGCCCGGCCAACGGTAGTGGAGGAGAGTTTCTCTGGCCTCGGCACTAAAACCCGGAAACAGAGGTAATCCGATCTCGCGGCACATCTGAATGGCAAAATGGGGTTCTAGGGATTTTCCGTCCAAAAACGACAAAGTGCTCTGGAGGCCGCGCCGTCCGTGGCCTCCAGAGGGGTATTACTTTTCGCTGACGGGTAAATATCCCTCGATTGAGCGCATAAGCTCCTCCAGATCTGGCAATTTTTCGCTCAATTCGAAGTGGTAAGTCCCCTTGAGGTTAATGTTGTGCCAGGCCACAGGGGATGCCTGTTTGACGATATCTATTCTCTTGGTATCTCCTTGGTATTCGAAGCTGGTCAACAGCTGGCTGAGTATCCTGGAGTTGAAGTAAACGATGGCATTGGTGACCAGGCGAGCGCACTCATTCCATAGCTGGATTTCTTCGTCTGAACTGCCCCGGAACTGATCCCCATTGACGCTGCTCACGGCCCGACGCAGTTGGTGATAGGCCTCTCCCCGGTTCAGCGCGCGCTGAACATAGTTTCTTAAACTGGCATCATCGATGTAGCACAGTAGATAATTCGCTTTCACCAGGCGATTGTATTCCGTCAGGGCTTCCAGCAGCGGGTGATTGCGCTTGTACTCCGAGAGCTTTCTCACCAAGGTGGCTTGCGTTGTTTTCCGCTGCTTAAGTGATACTGCAATCCGTTGGATGGTATCCCAGTGCTGCGCAATACGATGGGTATTGATTGGCTTTTTTAAGCACAGCTGAATTCGGTGTTCTTTGTCTTCCTTGACATCAAACATGTCATTGATCACTTTGCCAACCTGGGCATAGCGTGGGGCAAACTGGTATCCGAACAGATCCAGTAACGCGAAGTTCACATGGTTCACCCCATGGGTATCGGTTGAGAGCACATCCGGAATGATGTCTGACGTATTGCTCATCAACAAATCAAAGATGTAGTGCGATTCATGTTCGTTGGCGCCGATCACTCTGGCGTTGATCGCAGCGTGATTGGCGATCAAGGTCATGGCAGAAACACCTTTTTGAGTGCCAAAGTACTTCGACGAATAACGGGTTTTGAAGGTCTCGCGCCGGGCTTCGAACTTTTGACCATCGGCACTGGCGTGGATCACATCTTCCTGGATGTTGTAGTACCGGAAGATGGGTAGCTTGGCTGTCGCGTTATTGATGTTGTCGTTAGCAGCATTCAATGTTTCCAGGCGAAGATAGTTCGCCTGGATAGTGCTGAGCTGATCATAGGTACGATCAGAGATCTGTGCCATGCCGTAAATGCCTTGATTGGTTGCATTGCCGACCAGAATTGCCAACAGGTCATATTCATGGGAACGGCTTCTGGATTGGGAACCCAGCACATGAGCGAAGCAGTCAATGAAACCGGTGTCACGATCAACCATGCGCAGTACATCCGCAATCCCCGTTGTGGGAATTTGCTGGAAGAAGGGATTGTTGACCAGATGATGTTTGCTGGCCGAAGGCAGGCGCCAGAAGCGTTTACCCTGCGGATTACGCAAGATGATATTCCGGTTGTCTTCCTGTTCAAGATATTCGCCGACTTCGTACAAACGGGTATCCAATTCCATGGCCATCTGTTTGATCAGCTTTTCAGGCTCCTCCGCTAATTTTGTAAAATGGCTCTGTTGAAGCAGCGTATATTTGTTTTTTCGCCAATGTTCCCCGTCGATCAGGTCGGCGTCGAGTGCCCGGTATTTAGTGATATCAGGCAGCGTCAGCTGGCCATTCAGGCGATCAGGAATCTGTTGATAGAGGAACCACTCATAACGATCGATCAGGATATTCCCTTCACCATCCAGCAGGAATTCACGTGATTTTTTGGAAAGGAGTCTGGTGTCGGCAGTTTGCAACTGAGCGTCCTGGCCGTTGAGTTCGTTTTGTGTTTTCGCCAAGGCGGCCGCTAAGTGCTGGGTGCCGTCGCAGCCTTCGAAGCGCAGACATAGGAACAACTCTCGCAGCAAACCTTTCCGCAGACTTTCTTTCTCGTCGCAGTACTGCCACATGGCTTCATCGACCGATCGTCGCTGCTCGTTCAGGAAGAGACATACAGATTCCAGATCCCTTTTGGTCAGCAGGCTCAGTGCTTGCTGTCTTACTGTTGCAAACGGTAGTTGCAGATCAATGCTGTCATCAATGAACAGGTGCAGTACTTCAGCTGCCTTGCTGACATTTTTAGCTGCTTTTTGCCAATCCTTAAACACCGCTTCCTGCGCATAATCCTTTGCCTTCTGTTTGGTCTGTCTGACATGATGCACAAAGCCATCGGCAATACGTTCCAGCGCTTGCTGCCATCGCGTTTGAAGATAGCACAATAAATACAGCCATTGGCTGCCTACGGTTTGACGTTTCAGTTTGGCACCGTAGTAGTCGACTTTCTCTGCCAGGTGTTGCAGATTTTTCTGCGACAGTGATAGCGTGCTCAACAGCAGATCCACTTCCGGCATCCAATGCTGGATATGGCGATAGACAATCAGTTCTTTCTCCAACTCGGTTCCGGTGAAGTTACGAGCCGATTGTCGCAACTGTCGGAACGGCAGTGGACCTGTGCCGTTCACGAGCTCCGCCAGTGCTTGCTTAAGACCGCGTGACATTGCACGCTCAAGGTGCGCGGCCATGTGTTCCTGTTCGTCTCCCACCACCTGACTGATGATCTTTTGCAGCGTGCTGTAGGCAGGGATTGCGATCTTCTGCCCCGAACAATATTCATTGGCCGCATCGAAGAGGTGCCTAGGCGCTGTCCAGGCTCTGGCTTGCTGGGATAAGTAATCTCTCAACGCCGCTCCATGGTCTTTGACATTCCAGCGCTGGTAGTTGCAGAGCTGGAAAACACGTTGGTAAATCCGTTCGTTCTCTTTTGGCGTGAGATTAAAGGGTCTACAGCCTGGGCCTGGTAGAACGGTTTGATAAACGTATTTGAGGTCCTGCTTGATCTGATGAAAGCCGGGATTCAGCACCACCGGCTTGGCTTTGAAATAGCCCAGCAGTACCACCAGCATGTAACGCTGGCCCCGATGACGGAGGCTTTTAGCGATCGCCAGTTCCTTATCGTTCAGCGAGAAAAAGAAGCGTTGGTCGGCGGAGGTGAAAGCGGGGGGTCCATATAACTCATCTTGTTCTGCCTCGGACAAGATTTGGACACGTTCTTCGAATGCCATGGATTTAGCCCAAAAAGACTAAATCTTACTCAAACAGAGCCCAAATAGGGATCTCGAAAAAAGTAATACCCCTCTGGAGGCCACAGACGGCGGGGCCTCCAGAGCACTTTGTCGTTTTTGGACGGAAAATCCCTAGAACCCCAAATTTGTCTCCGTCTTGATCCTCGATGAGATTACCTCGCAGAGAAATGGTCGCACCGTCATGCATCGTTTTGGCCTGTTCGACAGTCATGATTCTTGCATCTTCAGTCCCACGATAACCTTCATCCAGAGCGTGGGCTGGCGGTGGAGCTGTATCATTTTTCAACCCGCCGTTATCATCAGCAAGCGCTGGCGACAATAAAAAACAACATAATAATGGCGTTATGGATAATTTCATATGTTCTCCTTTTGCCAAGGTTGAAATGTTAAGTGTGGTTGCTATTTATTAACACTGCGAACTGGATAAGTCTCAAATAATATTGTTTAAATTAAATCTAACGTTGGTGGGGATATAAGCGCAACGGTAGAGGAAAGTAGGGGGGGTAATATTCCGAGAAAATTAAGTGTAGCTGGATAATATAGGTCATGCCATTCATTTTGGTCTACGCTTATTAGTCTTTGTGATAAATAATGAGAGGTAATTGAATGGCTGGCTTAAACAAGGAAAAAAAGACCATCAATAAAACCAATTCTGCGCGTTTTCCGGCGCCGCCTTTTCAACAGCAGCAGCAGCCCTTTCCCGGGCTGGCGGGGAAAATGCAACCGCGCCCCGATCATGGAGAAGACAGCTATCAGGGAAGCGGTCGCCTGAATGGGCGCAAGGTATTAATTACGGCACTGTTGCAAATAGTCGGTGGTGATAAACTTATCATCCC
>NZ_JBRIQR010000084.1:0-4896 GCF_052983755.1 Enterobacter sp. CFEC122
CTTTCATCAACCTGCGTAGGGGCAGGCATAACCGGTTGGGAATTGCCCTTCAACTCACAACTGCCCGCTTTCTGGGAACCTTCTTGTCCGATCTCATGCAAATACCGCCCGGTGTCCAGTTTTATGTCGCAAGGCAACTTAACATCCGCTATCCAGAGATCATTTCCCGCTATGCTCAAAGGGAAAACACACGTTGGGAGCACCACGGGCTTATCAGGCA
Source organism: Enterobacter sp. CFEC122 (assembly GCF_052983755.1). NCBI lineage: Bacteria > Pseudomonadati > Pseudomonadota > Gammaproteobacteria > Enterobacterales > Enterobacteriaceae > Enterobacter > Enterobacter sp. CFEC122. The sequence goes on from NZ_JBRIQR010000084.1 coordinate 221, forward strand.
GCACTATAGCTATCATGATTTCGGTGATTTCCCGTGGTCGTTCAGACTGAAGCGATTGCTGTATACCCGTGCATGGCTCAGTAATGAACGCCCCGGACTGATGTTCGATTTTGCCACCGCGTGGTTGCTTCAAAATAAAGTGTTGTTGCCAGCCGCATCCACCCTGACGAGAGTCATTGGTGAAATCCGTGAGCGTGCGACCCGCCGCTTGTGGCGAAAATTGGCCGCGCTGCCAAACCGTTGGCAGACCGCACAACTGGCTGGGTTACTTGAAATCCCCGAAGGACAGCGACTCTCAGTGATGGAGCACCTAAAAAGAGGCCCTGTCACTATCAGCGGCCCCGCGTTCACTGAAGCACTTGAACGTTACACTCGCCTGCGCAGCCTGGAGTTTTCCTGTCTGAATTTCACTGGGCTGCCCGCCATACAGCTCCGCAATCTGGCACGCTATGCCGGAATGGCATCGGTGAAATATATCAGCAGAATGCCAGAAGAACGGCGGCTGGCGATCCTTACCGCATTCGTGAAAGCGCAAGAAATCTCGGCGCTGGACGAGGCCGTTGACGTGCTGGATATGCTGATCCTCAATATTACCCGGGAGGCGAAGAAAACCGGGCAGAAAAAGCGACTTAGGACGCTCAAGGATCTTGACCGCGCGGCGTTGCTGCTGGCGCGGGCATGCGCACTTTTACTTGATGAAGATACCGCCGATGATTTGCTGCGAAAGACCATATTCAGCAGTGTGTCTGTCGCCAGACTGGCAGAGTCCGTGGAAAAAGTGAATGAACTGGCCCGCCCCCAGGATACAAACTTTCAGGATGAAATGGTGGAGCAATACGGACGGGTAAGGCGTTTTTTGCCCGCACTACTGCGCGATCTGCACTTCCGTGCGGCCCCAGACGGTGAACATACCTTGGCTGCCATCCATTACCTGGCAGAGCTAAACGGCTCGAAAAAACGGATCCTGGACGATGCACCTGAACATATCATTTCAGGCCCTTGGAAACGCCTGGTGTACGATGCTGACGGTCGGATACAGCGAGCAGGTTACTCGTTGTGTCTGCTGGAGCGACTTCAGGATGCGCTACGCCGTCGTGACATCTGGTTGGAAAACAGCGATCGTTGGGGTGATCCGCGCCAAAAACTTCTTCAGGGGGAGGAATGGCAGGCGCAGCGGGTTCCAGTCTGCCGGGCATTGGGTCACCCCACTAATGGCAGTAAAGCATCGGAGCAATTGGCCGCTCAGTTAGATGAAACCTGGAAAACGGTGGCATCACGTTTTGATCGCAATACCGCCGTGGACATCTGCAATGAAGGTAAACATCCTTCGCTGACCATCAGCAGCCTGGATAAATTGGATGAACCACCGGCGCTGATACAACTGAGCAGCCGAGTCAGACAATTGCTTCCACCCGTTGACCTGACAGAACTGTTGCTCGAGATTGACGCCAGAACTGGCTTCACCCGTGAATTCAGCCATGTCAGCGAGTCAGGTGCCCGTGCGCAGGATCTGCATATAAGCCTGTGTGCGGTGATGCTGGCTGAGGCCTGCAATATCGGACATGAGCCGCTGATCAAGCACAATATCCCTGCACTGACTCGCCATCGTCTGAGCTGGGTGAAACAGAACTACATCCGAGCAGAAACGCTGGTTAGCGCCAATGCGCGGCTGGTTGATTTTCAGTCCTCGTTAGCGTTGGCAGGATACTGGGGGGCGGGGAGGTAGCCTCCGCTGATGGTATGCGTTTTGTCACGCCAGTGAAAACGGTGAATTCTGGCCCCAACAGAAAATACTTTGGTTCAGGGCGCGGCATCACCTGGTACAACTTTGTCTCTGACCAATATTCGGGTTTTCATGGCATAGTGATTCCTGGAACACTGCGGGATTCCATCTTTGTGCTGGAAGGGCTACTTGAGCAACAAACGGGACTAAACCCGGTTGAAATCATGACGGACACAGCAGGTACCAGTGACATTATCTTTGGCCTGTTCTGGCTACTGGGATACCAATTTTCACCTCGTCTGGCGGATGCGGGTGAGGCTGTGTTCTGGCGGGCCGACAAAGCAGCGAATTACGGGGCGTTGGACAAACTGGCGCGGGGTTGTGTTGACCTTTCTAAAATCGAAAGCCACTGGGATGAGATGATGCGGGTTGCCGGTTCGCTGAAGCTGGGCACTATTCATGCGTCAGAACTCATTCGATCGCTATTGAGAAGTACCCGACCGTCAGGGCTTGCTCAGGCAATAATGGAGGTCGGAAGAGTTAACAAGACACTGTATCTTCTCAACTATATTGATGATGAGGACTATCGTCGCCGGATCCTAACACAGTTGAACCGGGGTGAAGGCCGCCATGCCGTTGCAAGAGCCATCTGCTACGGTCAGCGTGGCGAGATCAGAAAACGTTACCGCGAGGGGCAGGAAGATCAGTTGGGTGCGCTGGGTCTGGTGACAAACGCAGTGGTGCTGTGGAATACGCTTTATATGCAGGAAGCCTTGTCGCACCTGCGCAGCATCGGGGAAGGGCCAGAGGATGAACATATCGCGCGGCTTTCGCCTCTGATGCACGGTCATATCAACATGCTGGGACATTATACGTTCACACTACCGGAGGATATTATGAAGGGGGAATTGAGGCCGTTAAATCTCAATTTAAACAATGAATTATCTCCTTAGCGTGGTTTTTTACATCATTGGCCCTCAAACCCCATGATGATGGTTTCGAAACGTCTTAAGGCCAAAGACTATCGAACGGTTTCCACGGGATTTAACGTCCTGAGCTCTAAGCCAGGGCTGATAACTTTGGCCATAGCCCACTCCTATGCCGTCACCTAGCGCATTTTCATAATCCAAATAGGATTTGAGACGCCTACCCCTACCCATGATCGTACCCAAAAAACGACATTGATACGTACCTATATGTGCATTTTATAGTCTCCAACCCTATAACCACACATTCAGTAAGCATACAACATTAGCGTCGTTTTTTGAGAATGGTTACAACTTTAGTGCTTTGTGTACAACTTTATTGTCTTCGGACAGTAGGACCCTCTAAAACCAATAGAATTTACGTAGAAACGCGTTTAGTAAAGGCTTTACTAATTACTAATGACTAACATATTAGCACTTTCAGATCTGTCAGCAATAACCCCGGGCGGCGAAATAATGAGAAGAGTTCTTCCGGAGAGCCTTTTCTTTCTATCTGATTGATTTTTAACACTTTTAAATGTCAGCTTTATGTAAACCTGTGGGATTTACTCCTAATTAAATCCCATAGTATGAAAATTAGGCATTTGCAAACCTTAATGACGTGACGTTGTCACGTAAATCAATGGAATTTAGTCTCTAGTAAAGAGTTAACTAGTGACTAACTGCCTGATCGGTGTGCTTGAACGGTGCACTTCAGGCCGGATATAAAAATTGATGAGAGATATACAGAAAATGATGGACCGGCTTAATAAGCCAGCCTTTCTTGGGATGATTGATGATGTTGAACACGCTATAAAGCGAAAATGCCCCTTTTTAACCTATAGGTTGGGCACTATGAGTAAGATACAATCAAATCGCCAGTCAGATGGCTAATTTCATTTTGACCAAAGCGGGCTATTTCAAGCGTTATCGCTGAGACGAGGCTTCAATGACAAGTACACTTGACCCATCACACAAGCAAATTGAAATGTGGCGCAGAGCTACCGGTTCCGAAGGTGGACTCAACGAATACCGCAACTGGGTTCTGGAAAATAGTATGAGATTTACAGCATACGGTATCCATACCGTTATCGTCGAAGGTGAGGCGAAGCATATAACAGCGCTTGATGATGTTACCCTCTGTAACGAGTGGGCGAAGCTTAAAAGAGAAAACAATAGGCTTTACGCAGCAAATGAAAAAATTTGCTCTGGCTGGCGTGGTTTTGTGTTGCGTTTGTTAGGAATAACACTGTCATGCAGAAAACCGGTCATCTTACTGGGGGCAGACGCGAAGAATCAAAATGATGCCGTGAAAGGGGCTGATTTGTAATTTTCAGGCGAGCCCACCGTTCTTAGAAAGCTGTTCTATGGGTATGTAAGGAAGATAATGTTCTCTGAACGCTCAGTACACTTAATCACTTCCTGTACAAAGGGCAAGAATCATCAGGGCCACGTCTGGCCGACATTGGACATAGATCCAAAACAAACCCCGGACGACGCAGCATATGCCTGGAGTAACATTGTAGACGACGCCAGAAGTAATCAGGCGGTACCGGCATTGTCCTTGTATTCAGGTAATCACTGGTCTACGGCAAAGGAAATTTTAAACTCAACCAGAAATCTGGAGTTGTGGATAATCTCTGCCGGGATGGGGTTTTTAAATAGTCGAGATCGGGTGCCCTCTTACGAGGCGACATTTCATCAAGTACCATTCAGGCATGATCTCTGGTGGAAAGCCATCACAAAATCACTAGGAAAGCATAACCGTTGCGCAACTATAAGCCAGTTAATGCAGTCCAGTCCGAATGATGAATATTTGATTGCGGCTTCGCCTGTTTATATTGCTGCTGTCCAGAATGACATCCTGAAGGGCATTGAGAGTTTGACTCATCCTCTTACGCAACTAACGATCGTGACATCAGGGGCATATGCTGGCCCACTTGAAGAATACTTAATTAAGAGTTCTTCTAGGATGATGAAAGAGCTAG
>NZ_JBRIQR010000085.1:0-4545 GCF_052983755.1 Enterobacter sp. CFEC122
CTGAGTTCCCTTTCAGTGATCTACTATTCCGCGCATCTATTTAGCTCATCCAAGTGAGCATTATTGCGGCTTAGAATTGCCCATCCATGTGGATCCTGATTTATAAGGCTTAAAATACCCTGTATCTGTTCCTCCATATCTACATATGAACGAAAAGTGACCTTTCCCCCTCCCTTTTTTGCCGAGCGTAACTCTTTGGCATAACGGTAAACATTCTTTCCTATCAGTGCTCCGGCCACCTCTAAAATTTCAGGTTCACACCTAAAGCATGTGTTTAAGTAAAATATGTTAGGTCTGAAGTGTTTTTCAAACTGTTGAAATATTTTGACTCCTCCTGAGGATCTGAAGGAGTAGATGGCCTGATCATCGTCTCCAACTATACTCGTATAGACTCCAGCTCTTGTATGCAATGCTATCCATGAGAATTGTATAGAGTCAGTATCCTGAACTTCGTCTACTATCAAATGTGTCAAATCTAACGTGCGCATTTTTCCCGAATGCATTTGACCGACAACAAATTTTGAAAGAGCATTGAGGTCCGCCACATGGTCTTTCTGGCATAACGCCTGATAGGTATTAAACAAATGGATCTGTTGTCTGTTATGCCGAACTGAAATCACATCCGTATCCATTTCTCTGCCGATAGCATCAATAACGAATTCAGCTTCAGCAAACTTCATCGTTACACCGGATTCTTTCAAAGCCCGGTGAATGACAGATCTCTGTGCTGGCCCTATCAACATCTTTCCCGGCCAGCGAATCATGTCCAGTTGCTTCTTAACGAGTCCGTGAAAAGTATCCACCAGCACCCGGTCAAGATCCTTCTTGCTCAATCGCTTTTGTAACTTTGCTGCAAGTGCGTTTGTTGCAGCGCGAGTAAAGGTCACCATCCCGATTCTTGCATATGGATACTTTTTGAGAATCGATATAACCGCTTCTATCATGGTGAACGATTTGCCTGATCCAGGCGCTGCTATCACCATATTGTTTGCGCTAGCATTCTCGATAACAGGTCTTTGCTCTTCTGTTGGCTTACCCATTTCAACCTCATTACTTCGTTTTAATAATTATACATTTTTATAAAAGCGCTTTTCTTGTGTACTGCTGGTTCTACTGGAAATCACTTTTTTTCCTTTTTTATGCAATCAGGTTGTTTGTGAAACGCGTGACTATGGAATAATGGTTCCATCTCCAAAAGACATTACAAAAAGGGCTTTAAATGAAACTTTTACGTTTAGTATCTCTGGTCTCTTCTGTCGTCATTGGTTTTTCCCTATCGGGTTGTGCCGGTGACACCGGCACTACGCCAGGCACCGCTCTGAATGCGTACAGTCACGGCCAGTACTGGCATGCTAATGCAAATGATTCTGTCGCCAAGAATGCCTATTCGTTTGCTGGTTTCGACGTTAATTTTAAGGAGCAAGAGGTTACTCCTGGAGGGGATGCCGACAACTTTCTTTCTAAGTATCTCATCAATAGTTCGATGGGCTACGTAACAGGCGGTCTAAAAGGTTTTGGGATCATGAGCCTCAGCTCTTTGTACAGTTCTTCTGACGCCGAATACATCCAGGTCAATCAATACCTAGTGTTCGTCCCCAATCCAAAAAAATTGCCTTACAATGATGAAAGTTTGGTACGTGAGGGAGCTAAGTATGTTTTTGAGCATACAAAAGCAACTCAGGCCTCATTTGGATACAACCCTGAAAAACAGAAAGCAGCTCTGGCCACATGTAAAATTGATATGGCAGTCGTCAATAAATGGAGTACCTGTGATCTGCCCTCTAAGCCTGATGCTGATGTTTTCCCTACAGATTCAATGTACAGCTTTCAGGCGATTCGCCCCGCAACAGGAACCGAAATTCCTGAGCTAAACCTTCCCGCTGGTGATTACGCTGTAATTCGTTATGTGTTCATCCCATTTAAAGGAAACGAAACAAGCGCTGATTTTTCGGGTATCATTTTCCGTTCTGATAGCCCAAATACAACAACTCCAGGGGGTGTTGCAGCCTCCATCAACGGAAAAGATTATTACCTCTTTACCGGTGAATACGGTAAAAAAGGCTTCCCAGAAAAAACATTGAAAGCCAAGTAATTAAAAAAGGGGCCTAACGGCCCCTTCTTCAATATTTCGGCAACTGCTTGCCCGTAACCGGATCCAGCGTAGTTGAACCTACCTCACATATGGCCGGTCGAGGTAAATAGCTACAATCTACATTTTCCTCTTTTATAGCCTGAGCATTTTCTTGTCTGGCCTTTATCATATTTTCTTCACCGCCCATTGCTTCCTTGGTACGTTCTGATGGAAGTTGATAGTTCTCATTCTGGAATGGTAAGTTTTCCACAATTGATTCTTCGGAGAATTTTGAATATTGATCAGGAACTTCTCCTACCTGAACTGCATCATTAATCCACTCCGTCAGATCAATTTTATCGAAATCCAGTTGCTGTATTTGCTTTATTGATAGCCCCACGCAATTAGAGGCGACAGGGTCTATTCCTAATTGCGGATAAGCTTGTTGCATAATAACGCGTGACAACATGGAATTATAACAGCACATGTCTGTTGCTTTTTTAACGCATTTCTTTGTGAAACCAACATTCAGATATTTGACGCATCGTTCCGTATCTAATGTAAAACAGGATTTTTGATTCTTATGAATAGAAGCTTCCATCTCTTTCTGGTCGCATGCTACCAACATTTCTAAAAGCATTTTAGTGACCTGATAGGCTGTATAAATCCAACCGATCACGTTTAATGCAAGCATAAAGTTTTGAACCGCAGCCGAGAAGACAACCTCTCCTCCGGTAGTAGCAACGTTCTTAAAGACAAAGTCACGAACTGTATCTGGTAGCAATTCGTAGGCTTTCTTCATTGCCATCTGCTTAAGCTGACCTATACCGAAGCTGGACATTGTTTCCTGTGCCAACTGGCCAGCACCTCCTGCCCCTCCAGAAGTTGCGGAAGACCCAACTGCCCTGCTTAGATTACCAGCGACGTTTTCATATACGCTCGTTAAGGAGCTCGTGACGTTGTTCCACATTTGCCCTACTGTTTTACCAGCTGATGCAGTCCACTCTCCGACCGCATTAGACATAGAAGCCCATGTACCTGTATCACCGCCGGTCCATTTTATTAGCTGAGCATTAACTCTGGTCCAGTTTGTGTTTCTGATCATAGATCCGGCAAGCATGATACCTTCAAGTGCTCCTGCGGTTCCCTGTGGTGCTTCGCAGCAGTCCGTCTTTGCCAGGCCATTTACAAAGCCTACTGAACGACCACACCATTCAGGTTTTCCTTCAAAGACGGAACATGAATTGGCATCGTTAGGGTCTTCGCATTTGGCTTCGCCCTGCATGTACTGAACCATGTTTGAATAAGCCGCAACTTTTCCAAAATCGTTGTTCTCTTCCTTTGGCCCAGTTTCGCATGTTCCACCTGAACATGGGATCATGCCAACACAGGCATTTGTAGAAGATTCAACCTCCCGAACTACATCCTTCCCTCTGTCACAGGTGTATTTCTGTTCATACATGTAGCAACTGTTAGTGCCCTCATCGAACCAACCCTCTGCACATGTTTGTTTATCGAGTACACATGCTGCATCATTTTTATAAGCACTACATGCATCAGGCATACTCTTTATTTCTTCATAGTTGTAACAGAGGTCCTTTCCATTAGCGTCTTTCATAATTTTTCCACTAGCGTCATAAGAGCAAATTTTGTCTTTGGCCAATGGATCACAAAAGTAGCCTTCAAGGTTTGTCTTCCAGGTAAGAAATCCTTTATCACCTTCATACAGAGGCTTTGCCAATGAAAGCACGCTTTCCGGAAGCCGTTTTGTGCCAACATCCATATCTTTAAACCGATCGAAACGGCAGAATGTATTCGGAGCTTGTACAGCATCGTAACAACCAGCTGGTTCCTGGACGTGCTTATCTTCGAGCTTCATATTTTCAAAAGTCAGCTCAACCTCAAAATACCCTTCACCCTTCCCACCAACCCATACTCTGGATGCCATTGTCACTTCTCGATCAGGCTCCTCATACACCGATTTTCTGACCTTATCAGTCACATCGTAAACCTTGTCGAGTTTCCACGATTTTTTTAACTCCCAAGATCCCTTAGGAGCCGGATAGTCACTTTCTCGATATGCACCATCTATGTGAGCAAAAATCTGCGTGCCATCAAGTGTTACCCGCATGTGGTCATCCCACTCCGCGTTAACAATCTTTGCTGAGGCCAATTTTGCATCCGGATGGAATTTTAATGTCAGTTCGTTATCATATACCCCGTCACTCCAGTAGTTGTCATCACGGCGACCAAACCATATACGCACACAATTATCGCCGCACATCGACATGTCTCCGTTTCCGCCTGAAATGTAAACAGGGACTGAAAAATCACGGGTTATCGTGCAGCTGCTGAAGTTATCTTGCTTAGGCGAGTTACAGTAGAACTCTTTGTAATCAGGATAGTGTGTGGTTACTGTTTTTTTAGAGTGATGTAGCCCCCTGAAACACCAGACAGTAGCTGTATCTCCAGAT
>NZ_JBRIQR010000086.1:0-4393 GCF_052983755.1 Enterobacter sp. CFEC122
TCCCGGTCTGATCTGTCACCTATGTATCCGGTCATACAGAAGCGCCATCCGGCTTTTTGGCAGGTGGCGCTTCGCTTACCTGCCCTACAAGGTCTTCATTACTTCGCCGTGAGTAAAACGCCGCACTCCATATGGTGCGTATACGGGAATTGATCGAACAGCGCCAGACGTTCAATCTTGTGCGTCTGGCTTAACGTTTCCAGGTTCTTGCACAGCGTCTCCGGGTTACAGGAGATGTACAAAATACGTGGGTACGCCTGCACCATCTTCTCGGTTTCGCTGTCCAGGCCACTGCGCGGCGGGTCGACAAAAATCGTCTCACACTGGTAGCTCTTCAGATCGATTCCTTCCAGGCGGTTAAACTGGCGTACGCCGTTCATGGCCTGCGTGAACTCTTCTGCGGCCATACGAACGATCTGCACGTTGTCGATATGGTTGGCGGCAATGTTGTACTGCGCGGCGGCCACCGACGGTTTGGCGATTTCGGTTGCCAGAACGCGATCGAAGTTACGCGCCAGTGCCAGCGAGAAGTTGCCGTTACCGCAGTAGAGTTCAAGCAGATCGCCCTTAGACCCTTCCGTCGCCTTCAGCGCCCACTCCAGCATCTGCACGTTCATCGCGGCATTCGGCTGGGTAAAACTGTTCTCCACCTGACGATAGACCATCTCTTTACCCGCCACCGACAGGCGCTCGTCGACGTAGTCCTGATCCAGCATGATTTTGGTTTTTGTCGCACGGCCAATCAGGTGAACGTTGATGTTCTGCGCACGCAGCGCATCACGCAGGGCTTCGGCCTGCTCGCGCCACTCGTCGTTCAGGGCTTTGTGGTATAGCAGGGAGACAATCGCCTGGTTACTTTGCGTGGTCAGGTAGTCAATCTGGAACAGCTTGTGGCGCAGCACCGGGTTGTTACGCACGCCTTCAACGATCAGCGTCATCAGCTGATTGATAAGTTCGCTCGCTGCCGGGAAGCTGTCCACGCGAATGCGGGATTTCGTCTGCTGATCGAAAATGATGTGGTACAGGTCGTCACCGTCGTGCCAGATGCGGAACTCTGCACGCATGCGGTAGTGGCTGACAGGAGAGCGGAACACCTCGGGAACGGGCGCGTTGAAAGGCGTCATCATACTTTGCAGGCGGACGACTTTCTCTGCCAGCTGCGCGTCGTACTGTTCTGTCGGGAGGTGTTCTGGGGTCATGATGCGTCCTGAGTGATAAAGAATTACGCGGCGATTGTAGGCATTGTTCAGGGGATGTCCAGAGTTAATGGCCAATAGCTGTCTGGACATCCATACGTGTCTAATTGTAGCATTCTGTTTCCGGTCTCCTGAGAGTGAAAAGGGAATCCAGTGTAAATCTGGAGCTGACGCGCAGCGGTAAAGACTGGCGGGATGAGCGTTGTAGACACTGTGAAAATGGGAAGTCTTCATCCTTATATAGCCACCTAGCCCGAAGACCTGCCGGGATCACGTCGCATTTGGTTTCATCATCGCGTGCTATCGATGAGGCCTGCGGCATCCTTCTTATATTGTGGATGCTTTAACAATGATTAAAAAAGTATCGCTGCTGACGGCGTTGTCCGTCACGGCATTTTCGGGCTGGGCGCAGGATAGCGCAGACTCGTTGGTGGTGACGGCAAATCGTTTTGAACAACCTGAAAAAACTATTCTGGCTGCAACCTCGGTTGTTACGCGTGCCGATATTGACCGCTGGCAGTCAACCTCGGTGCTGGACGTTATGCGTCGCCTGCCCGGCGTGGATACGGCGCAAAGTGGTGGGATGGGGCAACTCTCTTCTCTCTTTATCCGTGGCACCAACTCCAGCCACGTCCTGATCCTTGTTGATGGGATCCGCCTTAACCAGGCGGGCGTCACGGGGTCGTCCGATCTCAGCCAGTTCCCAATCTCCCTGGTGCAGCGAATCGAATATGTTCGTGGACCGCGTTCGGCGGTATACGGCTCAGACGCGATTGGTGGTGTCGTAAACATTATTACTACTCGTGCGAAGGACGGTACCACGCTGAATGCTGGCGTAGGCTCACACGGCTATCAGAATTATGGCGGCAGTACTCAGCAAACACTGGGCGACAGCACGCGCGTCACGCTTGCGGGTGATTACACCTATACCAAAGGGTTTGATGTGGTTGCGGACGGCAACAATGGTGGCCTTGCCCAGACCGATCGCGACGGCTTTATGAATAAAACGCTCTACGGTGCACTGGATCACGCATTCTCAGACCAGTGGAGCGGTTTTGTTCGCGGCTTTGGCTACAGCAACCGTACGGCCTACGACGGCTACTACAGCTCCTTTACCCCTGACGTACTGGTCGATACCCGCCAGCTCTATAGCCAGACCTGGGATGCAGGATTGCGCTTCAACGATGACATCTTCCATTCGCAGCTGCTCACCAGCTATAGCCACAGCAAGGACTATAACTACGACCCAAATTTAGGCCGCTACGATTCGACAGCCACGCTGGATGAAATCAAACAGTACAACGTCCAGTGGCTCAACTCCGTTGATGTTGGCCATGGGAACATTGGCGCGGGCGTTGACTGGCAGAAGCAGAGCACCGAGCCGGGTACAAACTACGTGACCAACGGCTACGACCTGCGTAACACCGGCGTCTACCTGACTGGGCTGCAGCAGTTTGGTGACTTCACCCTGGAAGGGGCGGTTCGCAGCGATGACAACTCTCAGTTCGGTCGTCATGGCACCTGGCAAAGCAGTGCGGCCTGGGAGTTCGTGGAGGGTTACCGTTTCGTTGCTTCTTATGGTACGGCCTATAAGGCACCGAATCTGGGTCAACTCTACGGTTTCTATGGCAATGACCATCTTGATCCAGAAGAGAGCAAGCAGTGGGAAGGTGCGTTTGAAGGCCTGACGGCGGGCGTGAGCTGGCGCGTATCCGGCTACCGTAATGACGTTGATAATCTCATCGACTTCGATAATAACCTTCAGCAATATTACAACGTCGGTAAAGCGCGCATTAAAGGTGTGGAAGCGACAGCATCGTTTGATACGGGTCCGTTGACGCATACTGTTGGCTATGACTACGTGGATGCCCGAAATGCCGCAACCAACGAACTTCTGGATCGTCGTGCTAAGCAGCAGGTGAAATATCAGCTCGACACGCAGATCTATGATTTCGACTGGAGCCTGACTTATCACTATCTCGGTACGCGTTACGACACTGACTTTGGTACTTACCCGTCTGAGAAAGTAAAAATGGGCGGTGTAAGCCTGTGGGATGTCGCAGTTTCGTATCCTGTCACCTCACACCTTACAGTTCGTGGTAAAATAGCCAACCTGTTCGATAAAGATTACGAGACAGTTTATGGCTACCAAACTGCAGGACGGGAATACACCTTGTCTGGCAGCTACACCTTCTAATCCGCGCCCTACCGTGCTGGTGTTTGATTCCGGCGTCGGTGGGCTTTCGGTCTATGATGAGATTCGGCATCTCCTGCCGGATCTCCATTACATCTACGCCTTCGATAACGTCGCTTTCCCGTATGGGGAAAAGAGCGAAGATTTTATTGTCGAGCGCGTGGTGGAAATCGTCACTGCGGTACAACAGCGTTATCCCCTTGCGCTGGCCGTTATCGCGTGTAATACGGCGAGCACCGTTTCTCTTCCCGCCCTGCGTGAAAAATTCCAGTTCCCGGTTGTGGGCGTCGTCCCGGCAATAAAGCCTGCCGCGCGTCTGACGGCGAACGGCATTGTGGGCCTGCTGGCCACGCGAGGTACGGTAAAGCGTCCTTATACCCGCGAGCTGATCGACCGTTTCGCCAACGAATGCCAGATTGCGATGCTCGGTTCGGCTGAGCTGGTAGAGATGGCGGAAGCGAAGCTGCATGGCAAGGCGGTATCACTCGACGAGCTGCGTCGTATTCTTCGTCCGTGGCTGCGGATGCCTGAACCCCCGGATACCGTTGTGTTGGGCTGTACCCACTTCCCGCTACTCCAGGAAGAGCTATTAGAGGTGCTGCCGGAGGGGACACGCCTGGTGGATTCCGGAGCGGCTATTGCCCGTCGTACGGCATGGTTGCTGGAGCATGAAGCCCCGGATGCGAAATCTACGGATGCGAATATCGCGTTTTGTATGGCGTTAACAAAAGAAACTGAACAACTTTTACCCGTTTTACGCCGTTATGGCTTTGAAACGCTCGAAAAACTGGCGCTATAGCACGGTTTTGAGCAAAAAAGAGACGGTTGAAAGTTTTTTTTAAAAGAGGGGTTGTCAACGTCTGAGAACTCCCTATAATGCGCCTCCACTGACACGGAACAACGGCTTACAGGCCGCCGGGTTAGCGGGGTTCAGAGATGAACGCCAACAGAGAAAAGCGAAAATAATCACTTGACTCTGAATGAGGAAAACGTAATATACGGG
>NZ_JBRIQR010000087.1:0-4281 GCF_052983755.1 Enterobacter sp. CFEC122
ACATTACTAACATCGGGGTGTACTAATCAACGGGGAGCAGGTCAAACTGTATAAACAACTTCTGATCGCATACTGCATCTTTTTATCAAACCCACAGCAGGAGACAGGCAGATGTAACTACGTTATGCGGAAGCTATCTGGCATTTGAGTATCTTATAGTTTCAAGAAAGCGTTTTCATCTCATGTAAAGGTTCCAGCTTTTGCTACATAATTCCTAATTACTCCGGTCAGTTTAGAACTAGAAAGCTGACCGGAAAAAGCCACAATATTGAATACTTATAAATCATAACCAGAGCTTCAAAAACAGGCGGATATTCAAAGCAGCAGGATGTAATCCATAACCGTGAACAGGATTAATTATCACTAGGTATCCAACATATCCCATTCATCTCCAAGCACCCATCTTAAGGCAGATAACTTGCCATTGATCATTCCCCATTCAAAATCATCCCAAGGGCCAGTGTCTTCATATTTTTCTTCGACTTTCTCAGCTGCCAACTTTGCCCTTTCCCAGATATCTTCATGAATAACATTATTACCATGGCGTGCATCTCCTTTAGGTATTATAGAAATATCACCTATTTCAATTTTATACTCCCTGTATTTATGCCGGTTATACCATACTTTTTCACAATACTCATTAATCGCAGTTAGTATATCTGTTAAGCTTCTTGTGTCATCATCAAACCAATTATTTTCTTCTTCAAGCACACTCAAAAGCTCAGGTTCTATACTATTTATAGCCTCCGCAATATCTAAATGATAATGGACATTATCAGAAAATATTTCACCAAAATCCGGATGTGGATTTCGCCTATCAGTTAATGAGCTGAAATCCGTATAGTTTTCCGTAACAAAATGGAAGACGCCATTTTTATCTTTCATAAAGTCGTAAAACAACTCAATTAATATTGAATCAGCAACGCTGTTTTTCGAGCGATGAAAAGGGGCTCTCTTATCCAATGCCCTTGCCACGGCTTTTAACCGAACGGAATCACTAGCCTCAAGACTTATACATTTATCCATCAGAGATTCAATCATCTCCGCTGTATGCCCTGTAACTTCGCTTAAAATAGGCAAGCGACTTCCAACATCATTTAATACAGCTAGCGCTTGGTCCTTACCATTACCTCCATAAGCCCCAATTATTTTTTTGATTTTATGGAATTCCGAACCAATTTGCTGCTTAGTAGCCTCAATAACCCTGTCCTTATTTCGAAGGAACTCTTCTTTCACCAAGGTTGGGATTACAATAGCAGCGTTGTTACTATTCAATAATTGGTTAAATGCTTCAAGTAGTGCATGCTGGTTCTTTGACTTTGCTATAGTTAGCCAAACACAGGTATCGATGTAGAGATAATGCACTTTTTTAATCTCCACAAGTAAGGAATAGAAACAATACTAATCTTCAGAGAAGTTGGTAGCAATTATTAATAATCACCTTAAACCAAACTGAATGTTACTTCGGTCTTGGATGCCTATCTGATGGCACACCAATCATACATAATCCTGAATGGACGGCGATCAACTATGTGAATTAGCTATATAACATAACCTCTTTTAGACCACTCCTGACGGTCAAAAGAAATACATACCGCTACCCAAAATGCCAGCTCGAGCCTGAGATGCAGATGAGTCTTAATCAAGTATTGCAGCTATAGTGGCCCTGGAAACGCCGTATTCACGCGCTAACGCACTGACACTGGCTCCGCTATTCTTTTTCTCTATAATCGCCATACGGGCTTCTGGTGCGATTTTAGAAGGTCTGCCCAATTTCTTGCCTTCGGCTTTTGCTCGTGACAGCCCCGCCTGAGTGCGCTCAATGAGCAAGTCACGCTCCATCTCTGCAACCGCTGCCAGCATTGACAGCAGAAGCTTACCCGCAGCGGAGGTGAGATCAGTCGTGCCAAGCTGGTGGACAATAACCTTGATATTTCGGTCAGCCAACTTTCTGACAGTTTGCAGAACGTCAATCGCATCACGCCCCAGACGGTCTAGTTTTGCAACTACCAACGTTTCACCATCGCGGATTTTGCTGAGCATTTCAGAAAACGCTTTGCGTTGCACCGCAGGAACCTTCCCGCTAACAACATCAGTAAACCAAAAGTCGAAAGTCCATCCAGCTTGCTCAAGTTCCAAACGCTGGTTCTCAGTATCTTGCTGCGATGTCGAAACACGCCCGTAGCCAAAAATCGCCATAGTCATCTCCTCACCCGGCCCCTGCCAGAAATCGGTGTCAACAATAGGACGCCTGCCAACAATTGCCAAGGCTAATTTCTCCACAGTCTGGAAGTCACCTCAACAGAGATGCCGGAAAACGGTCGTTTGTTGGCGCTTAAAACGGATAAAGAAATGTTAGGCTGAAACCATCACTTCATAAGGACAACTGGAATGATTAAAGACGCGATTTTTTCACCGTGCGGCCAGTATCGCTACTCGTTATCACGAGTCTGGGACGAATCAAAACCATATGCCCTTTTCATCGGGCTAAACCCTTCATATGCCGATGCTGAGAACGATGATCGCACCTTGAGCCGCTGCATATCGTTTGCCAAAAACTGGGGCTACGGCGGGCTATACATGGCCAACCTGTTCGCGTTCGTTCATACCCAGCGACATGAAATGATGAAAGCACCTGATCCCATTGGTATAGATAACGATAGCCATCTGATAAGGCTTATTGCCGGTGCCGGTCTGGTAGTGGCGGCATGGGGCAACGAAGGCAGACATCTCAAGCGCTCAACAGTAGTCCGACAGTTGCTACCAGAAACCACAATGTGCTTTGTCTTAAACGCCACAGGTGAACCCAAACACCCTCTGTATATGAAAAATGACAGTGTTCTCATACCCTTAAGTTAGCAACAACTACTGCGTTCAGAATATGAACGCAGTATATTGATAAGTAAGATTTTTATCGTAAAACCATTGTGCTACCGTGCTCGAAATGTTCTCAAATCTGCTCAGTTCGAACGACCCTGATGCCGGTTTGAAGTTCCCTTCAATAAGGTCGCACTATGAAGAGTCGAAAATACGTAGCTGCTGAAGCAGACCGCAAATCCTTTAAGGTTTCAGCCGGGATCGATTGGCTGGACTTAAAGATCAGCTTCTCCAGACTGACCCAGCATCGCTACGTTCAGGATGAATTACTTAAAATCACCGGATTAAAACTCTGGGTTAAACCCTGCGGTCTACGTATCTCAAAGCTGTCATCATGCGCCCCCCGTCCCGACAACAACGTTAAAACGTGGGTAAAACCTACGATAAGCAGCACTAACGATACTTTTCGGATTTGCTTCCGTGATCTACTGGCAAACCATGGCGGGAAGCTGGAAGCTGCACTCAAGCAATTGCAAAACCGTTTCCCATTTGCGTGTGAGCCACAAATCGTGGGAGTCGAAGTTTTCTGCGATTTCTGGCATAAACAACGGTCAGTATCAGCGACACGAGCAATGACCTATCGGCTCCAGACAAGCCTGTTTAGTAACGGAACCAGACCAAGGCAATTCAATCCCGCTTCGTGGAAAAATGTCTACCTTTTCCCCGGAACACGTATTACTCCATATCGAAACTTCAGGACTGGTAACAAGTGGGACAACATCTCGTGGCAGGTCTACCACAAACGCACTGACAACGATCAGAAACTACCTGTAGAAGAGCAACGCGCTCGTGTTGAAGTCACGTTAAAAGGTGCTGCGCTCACTCACTACTCTCTTCACCATCTTAGCGACATGCAGCGCTTTCGATTTGAAACCCTCGCTCACCTGTTCAAATTTCGCAAACCAATAGAGCCTGAAATGATGGCTGACGGTGATTTGTTCCGGTTTACCGCTATCAACGCAGTTCGTAGGGTGAACGACGCAACAGCCGAGCGCGGATTGCATTCTTTCAATAACATCGGACGTAGGGATAAACGTAGCTGGATGATGGTCAACGGTTACAAGCGCCTACGGAAAGAAAGCTCTCATCTGGCGGTTGTTAGCGATCTGCAAAACGCCGTCAAAGGTGCTTTACGCCGTCTCAACGTTTGAGCCGCCGCCCGCTCCCCTATTCCAGAAAAAAGTGACAATCAGCAGGAAAGAGGCCGCATTCCTGCTGGTCTGGATGCAGTTCTCTTAATAACTATATATAACAACTCAACTATCAGCTCACATACCTTCGCTAAGGGTGTTTATCGGTGGCAGTTCCTTTCAATCAAACACGAACCAAACGTTGTGACACTACATCGGGTTCGCGGTGCAAATGCATCCGGATAAGTTTGGTGCGGGAAAGTGGATCTCCTAG
>NZ_JBRIQR010000088.1:0-4079 GCF_052983755.1 Enterobacter sp. CFEC122
GCCCGGCCTACGGGTTCGAGGCCATTGTAGGCCCGGTAAGCGAAGCGCCACCGGGCAAAACCATCTTAACGACGACGTCCCAGCTTCACCGACTTCAGCACCACAAACTTATTGTTCGTCGCAATGGTCACGCAGTTACCGAAAATCTTCTTCAGCTTGTGGAAGTAGTCCAGGTGGCGGTTCGCCACGATGTACAGCTCGCCGTTAATCTTCAGGCAGCGGCGCGCGTGGTGGAACATCTCCCACGCGACGTTATCCGTCAGGGCGTGCTTCTGGTGGAACGGCGGGTTACAGAACACGGCGTTGAAGCGGAAAGGCTCTACGCCCGACAGCGCGTTGTTGATCATAAACTCGCAGCGGTCCAGCGCGTCCGGCATGTTCGTTTCAACGTTCAGACGGCTGGAGGCCACCGCCATCGGCGATTCGTCGCTGAACACCACGCTGGCCTCCGGGTTCTTCGCCAGCAGCGTCAGGCCAATCACGCCGTTGCCGCAGCCCAGATCGACAATTTCCCCTTCCAGATTTTCCGGCAGGTGTTCCATAAAGAAACGCGCCCCGATATCCAGACCGGTACGGGAGAAGACGTTCGCATGGTTGTGGATGGTCCAGTCGGTCCCTTCCAGTTTCCAGCTCAGCGTGTCCGGCGCGTCGGCCAGCTCGGGTGCGGCGAACGTACAGTTGATCAGGCGCGCTTTTTTCCAGGCCAGCGTCGTGGTGGTTGGGCCAAGGACCTTCTCAAACAGCTCCAGCGTCGAAGTGTGAATATCACGCGCTTTGGCACCCGCGATGATGCGGGTTTCTGGCGTGACGACCTTACGCAGCGCGCGCAGCTGTTGCTCCAGCAGCGCCATGGTTTTTGGCACTTTGATGAGCACCACGCCCGGCGCCTGCGGGTAGTCCGCGGTGCTGTCGAGGAACTTCACGCTGGATTCGTCGATGTCGTTATGGCGCAGGTTTTCACGCGTCGCCAGCTCGCTTAAGTAGGAATCGCCGATGCTGTACGGCGTGTGCTCCGCCAGGGCGCAGCCCAGCGCGCCGAAGGCGTCATTCAGGATCAAAACCGGGCCGCGGATTTCAGTCTCATCCAACTGCTGCAGCAGATATTCATCCGCCGCTTCCCACGCCTGAAGCGGGTTAACGTCGTCCGTTTCCGGGAAACGTTTAAGGTTGAGTGAACGGAAACCGTTGTCTAAGTGGCTCATCGGCCCTCCTGAATGGTAAAATTTGGCGTATCCCTGAAAAGGGTGCGTGAGTATACCCGTTTTATTGTCGATTTGGGGCGTTGATGAACCAACTTACTTATCTCCAGGGCTACCCGGAGCATTTACTTTCTCAGGTTCGCACCCTGATTGCCGAGCAAAAGCTCGGCGCGGTGCTGGAAAAACGCTACCCCGGCACCCACGATTTCGCGACCGATAAAGCCCTCTGGCAGTATACGCAGGATCTGAAAAACCGGTATCTGAAGAGCGCGCCGCCGATCAACAAGGTGATGTACGACAACAAGATCCACGTGCTGAAAAACGCGCTCGGCCTGCACACCGCCGTCTCCCGCGTGCAGGGCGGCAAGCTGAAGGCCAAGGCGGAGATCCGCGTCGCGACGGTTTTTCGCAACGCGCCGGAAGCCTTTCTGCGGATGATTGTGGTGCACGAACTCGCACACCTGAAAGAGAAAGAGCACGACAAAGCGTTCTATTCTCTGTGCTGCCATATGGAGCCGCAGTACCACCAGCTGGAGTTTGATACCCGGCTGTGGCTTACGCATTTATCGTTAAAAGGTAATGCGGAATAGCGCACGCGAATTGTCATGATGACGTGCTACAGTGGCTAAAGGTTCCCCGCTACGGAGTACGTAAACGTTTATGATACGTTTCGCAGTCATTGGAACGAACTGGATCACGCGCCAGTTCGTCGACGCCGCCCACGAAACCGGCAAACTGAAACTTACCGCAGTCTATTCCCGCAGCCTTGAGCAGGCGCAGAGTTTTGCCAACGATTACCTCGTCGAGCATCTCTTCACCTCGCTTGATGACATGGCGCAAAGCGACGCCATTGACGCGGTCTATATCGCCAGCCCGAACGCCCTGCACTTCCCGCAAACGAAGCTGTTCCTCAGCCATAAAAAGCATGTGATTTGCGAGAAGCCGCTGGCGTCCAACATCGAAGAAGTGGAAGCCGCCATCGCGCTTGCCCGCGAAAACCAGGTGGTGCTGTTCGAAGCGTTCAAAACCGCCAGCCTGCCGAACTTCCTGCTGCTGCAGCAGTCCCTGCCGAAGGTGGGCAAAGTGCGCAAAGCGTTTATCAACTACTGCCAGTACTCGTCGCGCTACCAGCGCTATCTCGACGGCGAGAACCCGAACACCTTTAACCCGGCCTTCTCGAACGGCTCGATTATGGATATCGGTTTCTACTGCCTGGCCTCTGCCGTGGCCCTGTGGGGCGAGCCGCACGGCGTCACGGCCACCGCCAGCCTGCTGGAGAGCGGCGTGGATGCGCACGGTGTCGCGGTGCTGGATTACGGTGATTTCAGCGTGACGCTGCAGCACTCCAAGGTGAGCGATTCTGTCCTGCCGAGCGAAATTCAGGGCGAAGCGGGCTCGCTGGTTATCGAGAAGATCTCCGAGTGCCAGAAGGTGAGCTTTGTCCCGCGCGGCGGCAAAGCGCAGGAGCTGACGCAGCCTCAGCATATTAACACTATGCTCTATGAGGCAGAGGTCTTCGCCCGTCTGGTGGAAGACAACGAAGTGAATCACCCAGGCCTTGCGGTGAGCCGCACCACGGCGAAGCTGCAAACGGAGATCCGCCGTCAGACCGGCGTGGTATTCCCGGCAGACGGCGTGAGCGCGGAAGTTATCGCGTAAAGCTGTGTAATGAAACGGCGCAGACCATTGACGAAACCGATGGTCTGACATATTTTGTTACCTGCAAAGGGGAGTAACTTCTTCGCCGGTGGATCGTCATTACGATGCGTGCAATACCGCATCCGGTCGCCGGGCAACCCTCGTGGTTGTAAGTGAGACCTTGCCGGAAGGCGAGGTCTATGCATAAAAAGCTAACGGCTATCGTCTTCTGACCATGGCCGTTTTGTTTTTTATGTGTAAGGAAAATAGTATGCATTCTGTCGGCACTCCAATGTTGTGGGGCGGATTCGCGGTTGTCGTGCTCATCATGCTGGCGATCGACCTCTTTTTGCAGGGCCGTCGCGGCGCGCACGGCATGACCATGAAACAGGCCGCCGCCTGGTCGCTGGTCTGGGTTACTCTCTCCCTGCTCTTCTGCGCCGCCTTCTGGTGGTATCTGGCCTCGACCGAAGGCCGCGCGGTGGCCGATCCTCAGGCGCTCGCCTTCCTCACCGGCTATCTGATTGAAAAAGCCCTGGCGGTTGATAACGTCTTCGTCTGGCTGATGCTGTTCAGCTACTTCGCCGTGCCTGCGGCTCTGCAGCGTCGCGTGCTGGTGTACGGCGTGCTGGGCGCAATTATCCTGCGTACCATCATGATCTTCGCTGGCAGCTGGCTGATTACCCAGTTCGAGTGGCTGCTGTACGTCTTCGGCGCGTTCCTGCTGTTCACCGGGGTCAAAATGGCGCTGGCAAAAGAGGACGGCTCCGCGATTGGCGATCGCCCGCTGGTGAAGTGGATCCGCGGCCATCTGCGCATGACCGACAAGATCGAGAGCGAGCACTTCTTCGTGCGCAAGAACGGCCTGCTGTTTGCCACCCCGCTGCTGCTGGTGCTGATACTGGTTGAGCTGAGCGACGTGATTTTCGCCGTGGACAGCATTCCGGCCATTTTCGCGGTGACCACCGACCCGTTCATCGTCCTGACCTCTAACCTGTTCGCCATCCTCGGCCTGCGCGCGATGTACTTCCTGCTGGCGGGCGCGGCGGAGCGCTTCTCCATGCTGAAGTACGGCCTGTCGGTGATCCTGGTGTTTATCGGTATCAAGATGCTGATCGTCGATTTCTACCATATCCCGATCGCCATTTCGCTCGGCGTGGTGTTTGGCATTCTGATCGTGACGCTGATTATCAATACCTGGGTTAACCGCCAGCACGATAAGAAGCAACAGGCTTAGCGCGT
>NZ_JBRIQR010000089.1:0-3779 GCF_052983755.1 Enterobacter sp. CFEC122
GGCCGAATGTCTGCAGCTCGGTGAATCGGACTTTACGCATGGAGATCTCCTCAGAGGACATAATTAGTATGTCGGAGGATCTCTAAAAGTGAATGGTTCGTTTTGCAGGGATACTTACATGGGGAAACAAGATGAAACTTGAATATATACAGATAAATTAGTGGTCTGGGCGTTCTCGTCAGAAGCAAACAGCCTGCTTGCAAAAACAAGCGCTGGCAATGGCTTGGCAGGGCCGAGGTTGCCCGGGAGGTATAATTTTCCATTCGGACCAGGGAACCCAATATTGCAGCCTGCCGTACCGGATTCTGGCCGCTCAATATGGAATGATGCTCAGCATGAGCCGCAGCGGGAACTGCTGGGATAATGCTTTGCAGAATGACTGTTCCGCAGTCTGAAATCGGAGTGGATACCACGGGGTGGTTATCGGGACAGGACTGAAGCTGCTGGCGATATTGTTCAGTATCAAGGGGTGAGTCCCGAGAGGCGAGACAAGTCAAGGGCGCAGGCTGCGATGCGCAGCACGACATAGCCGGTATTTCCCTGCGGTGCCCCACAAGTATCAATGAAAGCCTCCAACGCGAGCCATTCGCGAGAGCCTTGAGTCCACGCTAAATCTATCTTATCTGCGCAGGGCAGAATGTGAAGACGGCCGCCCTGGCTCTTGCCCGCCAGGCGCACGAGGCGGTGGAAAGGGGGAGGGGATGTTGTCTATATGGCTCTGCTGTAGTGAGCGGGTTGCGCTCCGACAGCGGTCCTGATCAATCGTCACCCTTTCTCGGCCCTTGAATGTTCCTCGCAACGAGCCTCCTTTTCGCCAATCCATCGACAATCACCGCGAGCCCCAGCTCGAACACTGCGTCCGGACCGGCTTCGTCGAAGGTGTCTATCACGGCCCGCAACAACGGAGCCTGTTCAATGGTGCCGCCGCGCTCACCGGCATCGCTGTCGCCGGCCTGCTCCTCAAGCACGGCCCCAACAGTGAAGTAGCTGATTGTCATCAGCGCATTGACGGCGTCCCAAGCCGAAAAACCCGCCTCGCAGAGGAAGCGAAGCTGCGCGTCGACCACTTCCATCTGCGGTGCGCCCGGTCTCGTGCCAGCATGGATACGCGCGCCATCGCGATAAGCGAGCAGCGCCTGCCTGAAGCTGCGGGCATTCCCGATCAGAAATGAGCGCCAGTCGTCGTCGACTCTCGGCACCGAATGCGTATGATTCTCCGCCAGCATGGCTTCGGCCAGTGCGTCGAGCAGCGCCCGTTTGTTCCTGAAGTGCCAGTATAACGCCGGCTGCTGAACCCCCAACCGTTTAGCCAGTTTGCGTGTCGTCAGAGCCTCTACGCCGACCTCATTCAACAGGTCCAGGGCGACACGGATAACTGTATTAGGCTGCAACTTTATCATGCTTGACACTTTATCACTGATAAACATAATATGTCCACCAACTTATCAGTGATAAAGGATCCGTGAGTTCTATCGGACCAGCGGAGGCTGGTCCGGAGGCCAGCGGAGGCTGGTCCGGAGGCCAGACGTGAAACCCAACAGACCCCTGATCGTAATACTGTGCACTGTCGCGCTCGACGCTGTCGGCATCGGCCTGATTATGCCGGTGCTGCCGGGCCTCCTGCGAGATCTGGTTCACTCGAACGACGTCACCGCCCACTATGGCATTTTGCTGGCGCTGTATGCGTTGATGCAATTTGCCTGCGCGCCTGTGCTGGGTGCGCTATCGGATCGTTTCGGCCGGCGGCCGGTCTTGCTCGTCTCGCTGTCCGGCGCCGCTATCGACTACGCCATCATGGCGACGGCGCCTTTCCTTTGGGTTCTCTATATCGGGCGCATCGTGGCCGGCATCACCGGGGCGACTGGTGCGGTAGCCGGCGCCTATATTGCCGATATCACAGATGGGGATGAGCGCGCGCGGTACTTCGGCTTCATGAGCGCCTGTTTCGGGTTCGGGATGGTCGCGGGACCTGTGCTCGGTGGGCTGATGAGCAGTTTCTCCCCCCATGCTCCGTTCTTCGCCGCAGCAGCCTTGAATGGCCTCAATTTCCTGATGGGCATTTTCCTTTTGCCGGAGTCGCACAAAGGCGAACGTCGACCATTACGCCGGGAGGCTCTCAACCCGCTCGCTTCGTTCCGGTGGGTCCGGGGCATGACCGTCATCGCCGCCCTGATGGCTGTCTTCTTCATCATGCAACTCGTCGGACAGGCGCCGGCCACGCTTTGGGTCATCTTCGGCGAGGATCGCTTTCATTGGGACACGAGCTTGATCGGCATTTCGCTTGCCGCATTTGGTATTCTACATTCACTCGCCCAGGCAATGATCACCGGCCCTGTAACCACCAGGCTCGGCGAAAGGCGGGCACTCATGCTCGGAATGATTGCCGACGGCGCAGGCTACATCCTGCTTGCCTTGGCGACAAGGGGATGGATGGCGTTCCCGATTATGGTCCTGCTTGCTTCGGGTGGCATCGGAATGCCGGCGCTGCAAGCAGTGTTGTCCAGGCAGGTAGATGAGGAACGTCAGGGGCAGCTTCAAGGATCTCTTGCGGCGCTCACCAGCCTGACCTCGATCGTCGGGCCCCTCCTCTTCACGGCGATCTATGCGGCCTCTATAACAACGTGGAACGGGTGGGCATGGATTGCAGGTGCCGCCCTCTACTTGCTCTGCCTGCCGGCGCTGCGTCGCGGGTTTTGGAGCGGCGTAGGGCAACGAGCCGATCGCTGATCGTGGGAACGATAGGCCTATGCCATGCGGGTCAAGGCGACTTCCGGCTACCCGTCTTTCAATCACAACAAGTACAGCAATATTAGGACTGCTTTTCGCTCACAGCGGACCTCTAACCCAGCCATCTTGTCCGCTTCGTTCTAAGAACAGACATCCCTCACTTCAGAATGTGTAGTCAACGGGGGACAGGACAATACGAATGTTCCACTAAAAAATACAGATGAGATAATTATTTACACCAAATTTTGGAGATTTATCGTTGTATCAGGTATTAAAAGTACAATTTAAATCTATTATATCTCGCAATAAGCCTGACATGTAGGTTTCTACAAATTCTCTAATTACGTTATTGACATATGAGCATTTGAAGGCGTAACCTTCAATCACTGTATGTAGATGTGTCTTCCCCTGTTGAGGTGGCTGATACAGCATTTCTACTTGCCATTAAACCAGTCTTTCATGTAATCCTATGTAAAATAGTCTGGTTAATTTATTTTACATACGGGTATCAGTGATGAATGAACTCAGTATTGTTAGTGGTAAATTGCAACTGTTGTCGATCATAGGTGACCCGATCGCTCAGGTCAGCGCTCCACTCATGATAAATGCCGCCATCCTTGAAAAACAAATCCCCGACACTTTGATGGTCCCTCTCCATATAAACTCTGTAGGTCTGCAAACCGCTGTCAATGGTCTGAAATGTATTCAGAATTTTCGTGGTGCCATTATAACGATGCCTCACAAACAACATGCGCTTTCATTAATTGATTCAGCCAGTGAATCTGCTATGGCAATCGGAGGATGCAACGTCATCAGGAGGAATGCTCAGGGCCAACTACATGGGGATATGCTCGATGGTGAAGGTTTCGTATCGAGCCTTTTGAAAAGAGGCTTCGATGTGACAGGTAAAAGAGTCTATCTAGCTGGAACAGGCGGTGCTGGCTCAGCTATTGCTTATGCTATGGCCGCCAAACAGGTTGGAGAATTAATTGGCACTGTTGCAAATAGTCGGTGGTGATAAACTTATCATCCCCTTTTGCTGATGGAGCTGT
>NZ_JBRIQR010000090.1:0-3694 GCF_052983755.1 Enterobacter sp. CFEC122
AGGGGATGATAAGTTTATCACCACCGACTATTTGCAACAGTGCCACAGAAAATTACCTGAACTGCGTCAACTCGGAGTCTGGCCGCGTGCGCGTGGAAGCAAAGCGGGCGAGCGAAGAATACGGGCGAGTGCTGCGGCGCTATCCGCTGAAACCCGGCGAGACGGTCGAGCGTCCGCAACGCGGGGAAGTCGTCAGCAGCTCCGGGGTTCTCCCCCCACTGGACCCAGGCGAATACTAAGCGCGGCGGTGTGTAATAGACGGAGCGCGAGGCGACTACTGGTCAGGGTTTGCGCAAGGCGGGTGTGTAATAGACGGGAGGGGATCGATCCGGCGATCCAGCCTGTGGATAGTCCGTCTATTACCCACCCGGTTCCGTCGTTTACCCACCCAACCCCGTCTATTACCCACCGGAAACCGTCTATTACCCACCGAGGGGTTCTATAAGCAACTGATAATGAAGGTAAATTTTGCCTTCTGATTCCCTAAAACTCTTTAAAACAAAAAAAACATATATAAAACGTGTAGCCCTGGGGAAAACAGCCCGTGGAATTATGGACAATCCGGCAAGCCGGATACCTGCCTAACCGCTTCGCGGTTCCCCATTGACAGGCCAGGGACAACCGCGAGCGGTTGCCCCCACCCTGCCAACAGGTCGGCAGTTGCCCACAATACCACCGGCTCAAGCAACAGGATTTTTTTATATTTTTGTTTTTAAAAGAAAAAAGCGGCCGTGCTCTAGTGGCATGGCCGCGTTACGTGGTCCTATCAGGGGCTTGTGGCTCTTGCGCCTCCTCGGATCGACACAAGTGCCGATCACTGCGGCGGGGCGCTCCTGGCTCAAGCTGAAAAGCGATCAGTATCCGCACCAGTGGCGACGGCGTTCCCTCCACGCATTCGGGCCGGGCCTCCACTCAACGGCTAACCCCTCGGCCATGAGGGTTTGCCCCACGTCCCGCCCGTCGATCAGCAGGTGAACAAGGCGGCGGTCGTACTTGTCGGCTTGGCCGGAATCGACAACCTCGATGCGCTGAGCGTTGGCAACCAGTTCGCGGAGGCGTGCGGTTGCCTCGCGGCCCTTCGTCAGCTCGGCGTCGCACCTGGGCTTGTAGGTTTCCGGGGTGTCAATCGACAGCAGGCGCAAGCGTTGACCGTTGTATCGTAACCGTCCGGTGATTCCACCTTGAGCCAAATCGCCTGCCGACCAAAAGGCTCGAAGCTTACCACCCGGTCGATTCCGGTCAGATCCAGAAACGCCTCGTCGATGGAGTAGACATCCACTCTCGATGCCAGAGCTTCCAGGGTCGTCATCACCCGCCGGCTTATATCGCCATTTGTGTGGAATAGAGAATCAATTGGAACGGGGGCTTTGCTCGCCCCCCCTTGAACTTCTCATACCCAACCTGTTTGGCTATAGCTACTGAGGAGATCGCGGTGGCCCACCAAATCTTCCGGTCATCCTGTTCAATTACACCGCTAGCCGTACCCAGGAGGTGCCGCAGCGCCTCCTGGAGGCAGAAAGGCGTCGAGCGTATAGGTTGCTGGGCATGCGCGGCGCAAGTTCATCAGAAAACTCAATCCAAGGGCAAGATCGGCCGAGCGGAGATGGCACTGACTCTTATCAACAAGCTCTACGGCATCGAGCGCGACATGGAAGAGGCGGGCGATGCCCAGCGATACCAGACGCGCCAGTCGCAAAGCCAGGCTTTCCTGGAGCAACTGAAAGCTAGGCTGGACAAAACCCCTCCCCAGGTCACGTCGTCAAAGTGCCTTGGGCAAGCAATCAATTGCCTTGCGAGCAACTGGTTAAAGCTGATCCGCTACATCGAAAGGGGGACACCTGCCCATCGACAACAACCCTGCCGAGCGGGCGAGCCACCTTCTCATGTACATATGACCAAAGCGTCGCCCGTCTCCTCCCGTTATGTCATGCCTACCCACGACGGAGTATTGACGGTCTCTGTGCGCCAGAGCATAGTTTTCCCGAAGGGCGCTTAGGTACATATCTTCATGTGCTGTCCAGGCGCAGTTGCGTTTAGAGTACGTGTCCAATCAGTTTTAAATGGGTGTGAACATGAGAGCAGAAACTGAATCGCGGATTTTTTCGGTGGATGAATATGTTCGTCCGTCTAACGGCGAACCGATTCGTTCGGTTGTTCTGGAAACCAATGACTCTGTCGTCGTTGTTTGGCACGCCCACCCTGGGCAGGAAATAGCTTCCCATGTACATCCTCACGGCCAAGATACTTGGACGGTTATCTCAGGTGAAGCCGAATATCATCAAGGTAACGGCATAGTCACTCATCTTAAAGCTGGAGATATTGCGATCGCAAAACCTGGGCAGGTACATGGTGCAATGAACTCTGGCCCCGAACCTTTTATATTTGTTTCAGTGGTTGCGCCGGGCAATGCCGGTTTTGCGTTGGCTGAGAAATAGGCGAAAGGCCTGAGAGGAAACTGATGAATACACGATTATTTACGTTCGCTGGTGGAGAAACGGGTGTTTGGCGCGTTGTTCGGATGGATGCCGTGGCGGGAGCCCCTCTCCCTGGAATCCCCCGGCTCGACGTAGCCGCTGGCTCTGTTTCGCCGCAGCCTTTGGGCACCAAATGGCTTCTTCGCGGGATAACGAGTAACGAGCGTTATGTCGTGCGTGAAGAGAAGGATCGTCTCGTGGCGAAGCAGCCAAGTTTGGGTCGAGCAGAGGCCACCTGTGCCGCCCTGATCCCTATCCGGAAAAACCCCTCATGGTGGGGACTGGCTCAAGACGAACGCCGGAAGATTTTTGAGGAGCAGTCCCGTCACATTCACATTGGGCTCCAATATCTCCCTGCTGTGGCCCGTCGTCTCCACCATTGTCGGGACCTGGGCGAGAGCGAACCCTTCGACTTCTTGACGTGGTTCGAATATTCCCCGTCTGATGAGCCGGGCTTTAACAGGCTTTTGGCCGAACTCCGGGCCTCGGTGGAGTGGAAGTATGTCGACAGAGAAATCGACATCCGGCTAGTGCATGAGCCGGCCTAGTATCAGGTTTAACTGCGATCTCCGTGCGGCATACACCTGCGACACCCGCAGCCCAGCAAAGCCCGGAAAATCTAGTGTGTCTAATAACTTAGGAGTAACACGACACGTATGCCTAGCGAGCCACCAGTCGCTTGGGAAATTTTCTACTTATGGCCTCCTCTTTCTCTCATCGATCTCCCAGGGCATATCCTGCCGTCTAGAGTTGGCACCTTGTCCAGCTTTCGAAGAAGGCTCTCCATACACGTCCGGCCTACACCTTGTTAGGTATGGCCGGTTTCCAGTTGTGGGGCAATAGCTCGTCGATGGCGTTGTTCTTCTGTGTCGGCAGGCGAGTCAGCACATCCTTCAGGTAGGCATAGGGATCATGCCGATTCAGCTTCGCTGACTGTATTAGGGTCATGACCGCAGCCGCACGTTGACCACTGCGCAGTGAACCCGCAAACAGCCAATTGCTGCGCCCCAGCGCCCAGGGTCGGATCTGGTTTTCCACCCAGTTGTTGTCGATGGGCACAGCGCCATCGTCCAGGTAGCGCGTCAGCGCTTCCCAACGTTTGAGGCTGTAATCCAGGGCTTTGGCCGTGCCGGAGCCATCCGGCACTTTCTGGCGATGGGCCAGCATCCACTGATGGGCACTGTTGCAAAGTTAGCGATGAGGCAGCCTTTTGTCTTATT
>NZ_JBRIQR010000091.1:0-3676 GCF_052983755.1 Enterobacter sp. CFEC122
TGAGACGACCCCTAGCGGTGCGTACAATGAAGCCTTTATGTTAAATAGGGGCTTTTGTTGTCCGGAAAAGGCTGAGCAAAAATACGATAAACAGTGTCATACCGGTAACCAGCATGACATAGCCGGCTGTTGGGTTATAAGTCAGACAGAAGGCTGTGCAGGCACTGGGGGCGTGTATGCGAAAAAGCCCGGCAAAACACAGACTGGCCGAGAGTCCGTAAAATAACGATCCTGCGATAACGGTCAGCATAATTCTAAACATTGTCCCTTTGTCCCTTTGACCCTAATCATCCTCATCTTTTTTCTAATATGCCCCTTAAAATCAGGATGTTGATTGTTTTGTATGCAAGAAATGGACTAAAGAAATTTGTTTGTGATCCCATTCTCGTTTCTGCATATGAACAAAAAAGCCCCGCACATGGGCGGGGCTGAATGCTGCGAGTCTGCGACGGTGACTTATCCCGGAAGCGTCCAGTCAGGTCGTTCAAAATGGCAGGTATAGCCGTTGGGATTATGCTGCAGGTAATCCTGATGCTCTGGCTCTGCAGACCAGAACTCACCGGCCTGCTCTACTTCTGTCACCACGACTCCGGGCCAGACTCCTGAATCATCTATTTCACGGATAAGCTGGTTTGCCTGCTGCTTTTGCTCCTCTGTGGTGAAAAAGATGGCTGAGCGGTAGCTTGAGCCGACGTCATTACCCTGACGAAGTATTGTTGTAGGGTTGTGAATACTAAAGAAATATTCCAGTAGTTTTCGGTAGCTCAGTTTATCCGGGGAATACACCACCTTCACCGCCTCCGCATGTCCTGGGTGGTGCTGGTATGTCGGGTTATCATTACGTCCGCCGGTATAGCCCACTTCGGTGCTGACCACGCCATTGAGTTTGCGGATCAGCTCCTGGACACCCCAGAAACAACCACCGGCAAGGATTGCCACATCAGTTTTCATGCTTATCTCCTTTCTCAAACAGGGGAAGAAATTCACCGTATCCTTCTGTTTCCAGAGCGCCTTTCGGGATAAAACGCAGTGAAGCCGAGTTAATGCAGTAACGTAATCCACCGGTATCCTGTGGCCCGTCAGGGAAGACGTGTCCCAGATGGCTGTCACCGTGATGGGAACGCACTTCAGTACGCACCATGCCGTGACTGAGGTCGCTCAGGTTGCGGACGTTGTTTTCCACTGGTTTGCTGAATGCCGGCCAGCCACAGCCCGAATCAAATTTGTCCTTCGACGAGAACAGTGGCTCACCGGAGACGATATCCACGTACAGTCCGTCCTCAAAGTGGTCGTCATATTCTCCGGTAAACGGGCGCTCAGTGGCGCTTTTCTGGGTGACGCTGAACTGCAGTTCCGTCAGTGCCTGAATGGTCTGTGGGTCTTTTTTATACGGTTTGTTCATATCGCTCTCCTGACAAATCTCACTCACCGGGACGGGTCCTGCTCATGAATAAGATCCAGATAGTGTTTTTCAAAGTCCGGGTTGGCGGGGAGCGACTTATTTTCCAGGTAGCGCTCTAAAAAGTAGCGGGGAGTGATCCCCGCCCGAAAGGCGGCTTCCATGCCTCTCACCATGAACCCGGGAGTGGTGTCATATTTGCTGGCCAGAAATATCAGGCTGCTGCGTAATTCAGGGTCACCCCATGGCTGACAATGCGTCAGACGAGCGGGGTTTGTGCACGGCGCTGAGTTGCTTCGCCCTCCGGTTAATCAGTGTCCGTCGCAGGTCATGACGCAACAGCACCAGTCCAGCCCCAATCAGAAGAACATCCTTGATAATGAAGCTGTCAATGCGACCCAGCTGCGGCAGAAGGCTCAGGGTGACGATGCCGGTGCCTGCCACCATCAGGGCGCCTGCTGCACCCACTGCCGGCCGGAAAAATCCGGCAATCAGGGCCAGAAGGGTGATATTTTCCACCACGCCGAGTGCGTAGCTGAGCCCCTGAACGCCGAGAGCCGGATACAGCGCACCGAGCCAGGTGCCTGGCAGCAGGTGGTGAAGGGCATTGGCCTCGAAGGCAAACCATTTGTAGGTGCCAAACAGGGCGAAGATGAAAATCACTGACAGCCGCAGAACCATAATGTCCAGGCCTGACGTTTTACGAAGTAACCGGCGCAGTTGTGTCTCGACGTTATTTTTCATGGTGTGTGTCCTTTTATTTTCGTTTTGTGTTTATGCAAACAGCGTGGCGCGGGCATGAACGAAACGGGCCTGCTCAAGCTCAGAAATCAGATAAGCGGCAGCGCCATGTTCAAGGGCTTCGCGGATAACCTCCCGCTCCAGCTCATCCACGGAAGACACCCAGCCAACAGAGAGTGTACGGACCGGTACCAGAGCTGCTTTTTCTTCCTCAGTAAGATCGGATTTGATGATGACCGGTCCATGGGCTTTACGGGTGAAGACAGCGATAACGTCGTTGATAAGTGCTTTCATGATGATGCCCCCTGCATGTCTGTTTTATTGTGTTGTCGTGTTGTTAATATTTATTCTACCTACCAGTAGATAGATTGGCAAGGGGTAACTGGAAATTAAACGCAAGGAAAGTCTTAATGTCTTCTGAGGCCCCCGGAATACAGGCGTTGTCAGCGGTGATTTTTTTGAGTGCTGGCTGCCCCGGTTAAACCGGGGCAGCCACAGGCGTGGCTTTACGGGCGGGAGAGTAGCTGAATAAGCGCGCTCATGGTGCGGGAACAGGCATCATGAGGAGGGATCCGATTGAGCATCAGGGCCCCTTTAATGGCGCTGCCGATGATAATGGCCACGTCAGCCGGCTCAGCAGTAAAAGCCAGTTCACCGCTTTCACGACCCGAAACCAGCACACTGGTCAGGATGCGCAGGTCGGTTTGTGCCAGTCGTGAGGTGGCTTTCTGAAGAGGTTCTTCAAACAGGGCGCTGTCGGACAGCATGGCGTGAATGCCACACATCTGGCCGCTGTCGGCGCATTTGAGAAATGCGT
The DNA here is from genome assembly GCF_052983755.1 of Enterobacter sp. CFEC122. Lineage (NCBI taxonomy): Bacteria > Pseudomonadati > Pseudomonadota > Gammaproteobacteria > Enterobacterales > Enterobacteriaceae > Enterobacter > Enterobacter sp. CFEC122. The sequence continues at coordinate 2,958 of NZ_JBRIQR010000091.1, forward strand.
CCATATAACCCTGCAGACGGGCTTTACCCGGTGGCAGCTGTAACAGGGCAGCTTCCAGTTTCAGCAGGCTGGCCTCCTTGTATTCACAATAGGCAAGCCCGAGGTCGGTTTTGGTCTGAAAATGGTAATGGATACTGGCCTTCCGTATTCCCAGACCGTCAGCGAGATCAGCATAGCTGAAGCCCTGGTAGCCGTTCTGCTGGATAAGGGTATCAGTCAGTTCAATCAGACTGTCATGGGTGGACATAATGTTCTCCTGGCACCTGCGGGTGCCTGTTATTCAGACACAACTGCGCCCGGAAACCAGAAGGGTTCCGGGCGCAGTTGCGAGGGTAACGGGTATTCAACGATACAGGACAGCGGTACCGGAAAGTTTATTCATACCGGTGGCACTGGTGATGCGGTAGTGTGTGGCCCCGGCATCAGCGGCTTTCATATCCAGTGAGGCCACCAGGTCATCCAGGGTGGTGAAGCCACCGGAAGAGACCACCCCAATTTTTTGCAGCGATGCTGCTTCGCTGCGGGAAACCATTTGCGGGCTGGCGGCATAGCTCAGTGCGCTGGCGGACAGGGCGATGATGGCAAGGGTGGTTTTGATGATGTTTTTCATGATGACGCTCCTGATGTTCTGTTGTGTGTTTTTGTTTGTGTGTCGTGTTGTTAAAATCAAATATACCAACCAGTAGATAGGTTGGCAAGTGTTAATTGGGGTCCGCTTG
>NZ_JBRIQR010000092.1:0-3661 GCF_052983755.1 Enterobacter sp. CFEC122
CTGAGGCGACCGATACCCGCACAAAGTTCAATACATTGACCAGTACAACCAGCATCAAGTATGAAATCCCATGCGAGCATTTCAGGTGTGAAGAAAGCACCAGTAGCCCCTATACCATCGCCTTTGTAGTTGTTAAAGATAAACTCTTTATCGTCTTGAGTTAGTTGCTTATCTGAGTGGATGAGATCCAGTACTTGAATGTGTAATGCTGATTCCTTTTTTGTAATTCTTGCCATAAAATACCTTTACAATTAAACATAAAGGTATTTAGAAAGAATGAAGAAATGGTTTGAAGCACAATTGGAACGTATAAATCTTTCACATATAAGATGGATGATTATAGGAGTATTGCTGACCGAACTTATTACATGGCTTTTATATAAGAATCCAAAAAAGATTACTGCACCGGGTTTATCAGCGACTGTGGCAGTCTGTGCTTTGATCTTAGCTTTATATTCAGCTTATCAAGTTAAAAAATGGGTGAGTGGGAAAGTGAATGAAAAAGGTTTCAAAAAATGTGAAGCCATTATTGATAAAACACAAGAAATAGCGATGGCCGTTGCAAGGATTGATAGTGAGATTCAAGGGTTACATAATATGAACTTAGTCATCCTTGAAGCCACTAAGTATAATGAAAAAGTTGAAAAGATATTAAAACAAAGAGAAGTTATTATGGATGCAGTATTAGAGATATACACACATGAAATGCACCTTAAAATTTGGGGCTTTGAAATTTCAGAAAAACATTCCTTAAACCAGCTTACGGATAGTATAAAGCCCTACAAGAAAGCTATCGATTCAACCCTTGGGAATTCTAAAAAATATTATACAATTGGAAGCTATAAAGAAGCAGCTGTAGATGGAGAACAATATAAAAAAGGACTGAGACTTATGAGTGCATACATTGATAAGGTAAATGATTCTGTTTTCAATGAAATATTTCTACCTTACTGTGAAAAATAATATTGTAGCTGTATCGTTTGATACAGCTATTATTTAGCTTCCACCAACCATGATCAATAGTACTTGCATCAGTTGTCCTAATGGTACTTGGATAACCACAATACCAAAAGCATCCAGTACCGGTACTATGATCCAGTTATAGAGAATGATTAAGGTGATTACGAATCCAAGAGCATTACGCCAGTGGAAAGTAACCTTTTCGATCTCTTCTTTGTTGGTTTCTATTTGTCCTTCAGTATTTGTTTTCTGCACTTCCTGTTCTATCGTTTTACGCTTTAGAAAGAAGTCCACACCTTTTGTTAGTAGTTCTACTATCACACCAATCATAATAAGTCCTTATTGTATTTGACAAACACAAGAAAATACGCGATGACCTTTGTAGATGTGGTTATAAGATAGTAGTACCTGAACGTCTATTTTATCTTTTAGCAACTCAACCATTAGTACATCACCATCACTCACGTTAGGTTTTGTATGATGATGGAAGCTGTATACGACTAAATCACCTTTTGTTTTATCAACCTTCTTTTTTATGAGCTTACTACCAGATAGTGCTTTATCATATGGTATGGTTACACTTACTGGTTGGATTGTCTGAAAAGAAAAATCTGTTAGTACAGAATGATCATAACATGGGAAATTTTCTAAGTTATCCATCTTAATTCCTCCAACGGTAATCAAACGTACCGCGTAATGTTCTTAATTGTTCTATTACTTTTTTCTCGGTTTCATCGTAGAAATCAAACAATGGTTTTCTACCTACGGAACCATAGTAACCAATAACCCTCTTTTCACGTGCCAGTTTAGGATTACGTTTAGAGGATTTCTTGGTAGTATCGATCAAGTACGTATTGCCGTTCTTGCTCTTTACCTTTTTGTATTTATCACTCTGAGTTCTTGAACGTAGCTGTGTAATGTTCCCCTGCTTCGTTAACTTAGCATTCTTATATGGAATAATTTTACCTTCATTAACGTGTCTGTAAGCAGGATCAAGGATGTACTTCAAGTATGAGGTTTGGTTAGGTAGTACTATGATCTGGTTTACGGTCTTGTAGTCACTAATCTTTTTAAAATTAAAGTACAAACTCTTACCAGTAAACGGTACACCACCACCTGCTACATCATTATCTACTTTACGTTGCATATGTTGGGTAACTATACGCATACGTTTACTTAGTTCTTTTTTGAACTCTTGTCCTATCGCTGGGCTGTTGTTGTTTATAAAACGCCTCATATCATTTGGGCTATTGCCTCTAAGCCATGCCATAAATCATCCTTAATTTAGTATTTCATATAATGATTGAAGGATTCCACGTATACGTACAGCATCCTTTCCACTTGGTAAACGTGCCTTATGCATAACGGAAAGATTAATATTTCCCGTTTTCAATCCCTGATTAATGATAAGTGCTGTTTCTACAAATAGTGTTTCTTTCATTGATGGAAAAGCCCACAAAATGGTACGAGTATAATCTAAGCCATCTTCTATCTTTTGATTAACTATCTTTGAACTTGAACTGTACTCACGCCATCCATTTTCAACTGAATTAGCTTTTAGTTTCTTAACGTCCTTAACTCTCTTATACATCTGTTTACTACCTATATAAAAGGTACTGTCTTCAAACTGGAACAAGTACACGAATCCTACATAACTACCGTTTGTTAATTCTTCCTCACTACAATCATCATTGTAATTCCATTGCTTCATATAAATACCCTATGATAATTGTTATAAGGTATTTATTTAATGGATTTAAAAAACAGGCTAATTAGCTATGAGGGATCAATTGCCTATCAAACTAAAGTTGGTTATTTTAAGAATGGTAAATTTTGGACATATAAAGATAGTCTTGGTTATCCAACTATTGGGTACGGTCGACTACTAAAACCTGGTGAATCATATCCAAACGGTATTACACCAGAACAAGCCGAACGGATGTTAGAAGAAGATATCAGTACTGCTAAGTCTGCTGTTCGCTCATTAGGATTAGATTTGCCTTCTGACTGGCAGGACTTCATGACCATTATGGTCTTTCAACTTGGCCTATCAGGTACTTTAAAGTTCAGAAAGATGATTCAAGCCTTACGTGATAAAAACTATAAAGAAGCGATTGTACAGGCTAAGGATTCACTCTGGTACAGACAAACCAAATCACGAGTAGATCAGATGATTGCAGAACTCACCAACAAATAAAAAAGGGGCTATTTAGCCCCTTTTGTTTTTTAGCGTTTCAAGCATTGTAATTACACGCTCAATTTTAATATCAAGCATATGTACACTATCTTCTAAGTTTTTTAATGTCTTCTTCATCTGATCTTGTTCCTGCTCAAGCGAAGTTAGAGACTGATCCATCAAAGCAACTTTCGTTTCAACGGTAGAAATACGTGCATCTAATTCGTCGGAGTCAGATGTAAAATCCCTATAAACAGTCCAGCACAATACTAAAGCAGAAACAATCAATGAACCAATGGTTAAGATGTCCATTTATGTTCCTATGTATTATATTTGGTAATAGTATTTATTAGGCGTTATATATTGGTTGAACACCAGCTCTATATACCAAAGCATTTAATAATTCTGGTACATCAAGTTTGGCAGTACCGGAGCGGTTAGTAGTACACATCACATAGATATAGTTCCAGTTGCCACGGCCTACAGGTGGAATATAGATACCATTTAATCGGAATGTATATGGTG
>NZ_JBRIQR010000093.1:0-3387 GCF_052983755.1 Enterobacter sp. CFEC122
TTAATCAACGAGTCAGCTTGGGAAGACATGACCTGCTTATTCGCACCTTCCCTAATCATCACGGCGATTACGTTCAAATCCCCTGCGCCCTCTTGCTGCCCATTCAGCATTGAGTACCACGTAACGCTCCCAGCGTTCACGCAGCTGTGCGAGCTTTAGCGGTAATTCTTTGGTGACAAAGGCTTCCGGTATTTCAAAGTCATCAAGATGCCCTTCCAGGTATGCATGTACGCCTTCCAACACATCAATCAGAGTGATGTTGTTACTTTGTTGCCCTTCAAGAAGCGGCCCCTGCCAGCTATGCCAGAAGGCCTGATGGCGCAGACAGCTTTCGTCATTCGCGAGCCACCACAAATCCATAAAGATTCCTCGTGCAACTTTGAACGGCTGTTCATCAAACTGTTCGATGAGAAAGAAATAACACGGGATCTTGAGCGCGTTAATACGCGCAATTTCAATTTCAGCATCACGGCGCAAGGCAATCAGATTGCTAAAGCGCGAGCGCATACAGGCGACAGGGTTCAACACCCTTACCTTTTCATTCATTTCAGGCATACCGGGGCCGGTTGCTTCTACATAAAACGGGGCGGTATACAGGTAAAGCTTTTCCCCCAGAAAATCAGAACGGTCAAAGCCTCCGGGTCGGTCGATAATATCCACCACATTTGGCTCGTCAGGCGCATCCGGTACGGCAAATAAGCGTCCATCATCCCGTTTGATATCGTGTGTGTCCTGATCGATAAGCATAAACTGTGCAAGGGATGGGGGCTGGCCGTCTTTGTTCTCCCACGTCTTAACGTTGAGCGTTTTTGCTATAGCCGCAATATCATCTTTCCGGGCGCTGTAGTCGCAGTCAACAGAAGTGGTGAGACGCTCATCAGGCAATCTGTCGCCATATTGTGCATGATAATAGGATATCCAGTATTGCACAGCCTGACCGCCAACTGTGATAACGGCATGTTTGAACTGGTCAGCGTTGCAGATCAGCTGCTGATTTAGCAGGTACATCTGCTCATAGGGGGGAATAACGTCTTGAACAGGCATAAAAAAACCATCAGCGAATGATGGTTTATTGTGCCTCAAAGTTCAGGATCAGGCAAAAGCGATAGTATGAGAGAATTTGCTACTGGCTGACTTACTGAAGCGGCTTTTCACGGCAGGTTTGTAACCGGCACGACCACGCAAAACCTGCACCGCTACGGCTTCGTAGCGTTCATGCTGCTTTTGTTTAGCTTGTGCTGGAGACATAATTTTGTACCTGACGGTAGTTATAAACAAATAAGTTGCAGTAACTATACGTCACGAATCTACGTCACGCAATAGTGTACTATTGTTGCAACTTCGATGTACTTCCAGATTACAAAGTAAGTCCTGATCTCTTAGCAAATGTGGTGAACAGAATTGCCATTCCTTCAGCGGATTGTGTCGGGGGTGGATGTCAATCTGGTAACTCCGGGCTGACTGCATCGCCACGCAGGCGCATGATGGTTTGTCGTGAGGTCCCAAACTCGCGGGCAATGGCGCTGATACTGGCACCTGCTTTCAGTTGTTCAAGCGCTGCCTGCCGCTGTTCCTGGTTAAGCGCCGGCGGCCGGCCAAACCGTTTGCCTGCTGCCCTAGCCCTTGCCAGGCCGGAATGCGTGCGTTCAATCAGCAGGTCCTTTTCAAACTCAGCCACAGCCGAAATGACCTGCATGGTCATCTTTCCGGCCGCGCTGGTGAGGTCCACGCCACCCAGCGCGAGGCAGTGTACGCGAATACCGGATGCTGCCAGCTGCTCTACGGTCTTTCGCACGTCCATTGCGTCACGGCCCAGGCGATCAAGTTTGGTCACTATCAGCACATCATCATTTTCCATGCGATCAAGTAGTCTGGCAAAACCGGGGCGTTCGCTGGCAGCCACTGATCCGCTGATTTGTTCCTCAATCAGGCGCTGGGGTTTAACGGTAAAACCGGCTGCTTCAATTTCTCGGCGCTGGTTTTCAGTGGTCTGTTCCAGTGTGGAGACCCGGCAGTAAGCAAAAACTCGTGACATGGCGTAATTTTGTGTACGAAATGGATGTACGAATTATAACGCATGTACGAAACTAATTTCACTAAGTTTTGAACAGGTGCTGTAAGCGGTGTCCGAAATCGGTCGGTTTGGTACAGCATGCTAAGGCAGCCTGCAGGAAGAGTGAAAATATAAGCTGTCTAATATTTTATTGCGGGATTATTTCAGTGCATTCTGATTATAGCTTTCAGACTATGACATTAGAGTATACCCCAATGTGACAGGCTGACGCGCCCTGCGGGCTTGCCCAACCCCTCGCCTGCTCAGATGCAAGCTCTGAACAGACTCACGGTTTCGGAAACAGGTCAACAAAAATAAATACGATCAACAGAAATATTTTTTGGACACTTTTTCCGATAGTGCCGAAATGTCCAGAATGAATAGCATTTTTTTGTACATTTCAGGTGGAGGATTGACGATGGCGGAGCGAGGCACTGAAAAACTGGACAAAAAGTGCTGTACGTCCAATCCGGGCAGGAATTATTATTAATACTTACTTTAGCGGTGCGACCGGCAACAGCTTAAGGCTGTAATACGACGAAGGATGTATATGGAACTGGATACTGAATTTCGCTACCCGAATGTTATCGATTTCTTCGGTACGACCCTTTTTCATCTGTGTCATTTCACAACAATAGATCTGCATAATTACGCCGCATACAATAATTACTCAGAGGATAATATTAAGAAAAGCAATGATATGCTTTGCAATGAAATAAATGAACATCTGAAAAATAATGGTGGTGAATATCACGAGGATATTATTGATAGTTACAGTCAAGAAATAAGAGAATTTGGCGAATTTTACCCCCCCATGCATCGCAAGGCCATGGTGATAACACTGTATAATTTCTTTGAACATCAAGTTAAAACATTATGCGCCGAAATTAATAAACTTCTCCCACAGGACATGAGCGATAAGTATTTAAAAGAAGTGTGTATAAAACGTTATCGTCAATTTTTGAGGAGAGAAGCCAGTTTTGATATTAATCAGGGGAATTTATTGTGGAAACGATGGGAGGATATGCTGAAAGTGGAGCAAATCAGGCATGTTCTGGTTCACTCTGAAGGTGAGATTGAGAAGCACAGGGTAGAGCGGCTGGCTGATGATATAGAAAACTACTGTAAGCAAAAAAACGGTATCAGGCTGATTCGACACCGTATCATCATTGATGAGGGTTATGTGGCGGGACTTATTGCTGAGTTTATCTCACTGTTTGACCTACTGGGCAGGCAGGTGAACGCTTTCATCCGTAGATACGAAAGCGAGCATGGTAGCTACGAAGTTCCACTCCCGTTGGGAGCATCACGAACGCCGCTGTGATTCGTGGGGC
>NZ_JBRIQR010000094.1:0-3101 GCF_052983755.1 Enterobacter sp. CFEC122
GCAAATTCTGTTAATCTGTATCAGGCTGAAAATCGTGTCTGTCTCTTCGCCAAAACACCTTCGGCGTTGTAAGGTTAAGCCTCACGGTTCATTAGTATCGGTTAGCTCAACGCATCGCTGCGCTTACACACCCGACCTATCAACGTCGTCGTCTTCAACGTTCCTTCAGGAGACTTAAAGTCTCAGGGAGAACTCATCTCGGGGCAAGTTTCGTGCTTAGATGCTTTCAGCACTTATCTTTTCCGCATTTAGCTACCGGGCAGTGCCATTGGCATGACAACCCGAACACCAGTGATGCGTCCACTCCGGTCCTCTCGTACTAGGAGCAGCCCCCCTCAATTCTCCAGCGCCCACGGCAGATAGGGACCGAACTGTCTCACGACGTTCTAAACCCAGCTCGCGTACCACTTTAAATGGCGAACAGCCATACCCTTGGGACCTACTTCAGCCCCAGGATGTGATGAGCCGACATCGAGGTGCCAAACACCGCCGTCGATATGAACTCTTGGGCGGTATCAGCCTGTTATCCCCGGAGTACCTTTTATCCGTTGAGCGATGGCCCTTCCATTCAGAACCACCGGATCACTATGACCTGCTTTCGCACCTGCTCGAGCCGTCACTCTCGCAGTCAAGCTAGCTTATGCCATTGCACTAACCTCCTGATGTCCGACCAGGATTAGCTAACCTTCGTGCTCCTCCGTTACTCTTTGGGAGGAGACCGCCCCAGTCAAACTACCCACCAGACACTGTCCGCAACCCGGATTACGGGTCTACGTTAGAACACCAGCCATTAAAGGGTGGTATTTCAAGGACGGCTCCATGCAGACTGGCGTCCACACTTCAAAGCCTCCCACCTATCCTACACATCAAGGACCAGTGTTCAGTGTCAAGCTATAGTAAAGGTTCACGGGGTCTTTCCGTCTTGCCGCGGGTACACTGCATCTTCACAGCGAGTTCAATTTCACTGAGTCTCGGGTGGAGACAGCCTGGCCATCATTACGCCATTCGTGCAGGTCGGAACTTACCCGACAAGGAATTTCGCTACCTTAGGACCGTTATAGTTACGGCCGCCGTTTACCGGGGCTTCGATCAAGAGCTTCGCGTTGCCGCTAACCCCATCAATTAACCTTCCGGCACCGGGCAGGCGTCACACCGTATACGTCCACTTTCGTGTTTGCACAGTGCTGTGTTTTTAATAAACAGTTGCAGCCAGCTGGTATCTTCGACTGATTTCAGCTCCACCCGCAGGGGCTTCACCTACATATCAGCGTGCCTTCTCCCGAAGTTACGGCACCATTTTGCCTAGTTCCTTCACCCGAGTTCTCTCAAGCGCCTTGGTATTCTCTACCTGACCACCTGTGTCGGTTTGGGGTACGATTTGATGTTACCTGATGCTTAGAGGCTTTTCCTGGAAGCAGGGCATTTGTTACTTCAGCACCGTAGTGCCTCGTCATCACACCTCAGCGTTAAAAGGTACCGGATTTACCTGGAACCTCCGCCTACATGCTTAAACCGGGACAACCGTCGCCCGGCTAACATAGCCTTCTCCGTCCCCCCTTCGCAGTAACACCAAGTACAGGAATATTAACCTGTTTCCCATCGACTACGCCTTTCGGCCTCGCCTTAGGGGTCGACTCACCCTGCCCCGATTAACGTTGGACAGGAACCCTTGGTCTTCCGGCGAGCGGGCTTTTCACCCGCTTTATCGTTACTTATGTCAGCATTCGCACTTCTGATACCTCCAGCAACCCTCACAGGCCACCTTCAACGGCTTACAGAACGCTCCCCTACCCAACAACACATAGTGTCGCTGCCGCAGCTTCGGTGCATGGTTTAGCCCCGTTACATCTTCCGCGCAGGCCGACTCGACCAGTGAGCTATTACGCTTTCTTTAAATGATGGCTGCTTCTAAGCCAACATCCTGGCTGTCTGTGCCTTCCCACATCGTTTCCCACTTAACCATGACTTTGGGACCTTAGCTGGCGGTCTGGGTTGTTTCCCTCTTCACGACGGACGTTAGCACCCGCCGTGTGTCTCCCGTGATAACATTCTTCGGTATTCGTAGTTTGCATCGGGTTGGTAAGCCGGGATGGCCCCCTAGCCGAAACAGTGCTCTACCCCCGAAGATGAGTTCACGAGGCGCTACCTAAATAGCTTTCGGGGAGAACCAGCTATCTCCCGGTTTGATTGGCCTTTCACCCCCAGCCACAAGTCATCCGCTAATTTTTCAACATTAGTCGGTTCGGTCCTCCAGTTAGTGTTACCCAACCTTCAACCTGCCCATGGCTAGATCACCGGGTTTCGGGTCTATACCCTGCAACTTAACGCCCAGTTAAGACTCGGTTTCCCTTCGGCTCCCCTATACGGTTAACCTTGCTACAGAATATAAGTCGCTGACCCATTATACAAAAGGTACGCAGTCACACCACGAAGGTGCTCCCACTGCTTGTACGTACACGGTTTCAGGTTCTTTTTCACTCCCCTCGCCGGGGTTCTTTTCGCCTTTCCCTCACGGTACTGGTTCACTATCGGTCAGTCAGGAGTATTTAGCCTTGGAGGATGGTCCCCCCATATTCAGACAGGATACCACGTGTCCCGCCCTACTCTTCGAGTTCACAGCCTGTGCATTTTCGTGTACGGGACTGTCACCCTGTACCGTGCGACTTTCCAGACGCTTCCACTAACACACAAGCTGATTCAGACTCTGGGCTGCTCCCCGTTCGCTCGCCGCTACTGGGGGAATCTCGGTTGATTTCTTTTCCTCGGGGTACTTAGATGTTTCAGTTCCCCCGGTTCGCCTCGTTAACCTATGTATTCAGTTAACGATAGTGCAACGAATTGCACTGGGTTTCCCCATTCGGACATCGCCGGGTCAAAGGTTCATATCACCTCGCCGGCGCTTTTCGCAGATTAGCACGTCCTTCATCGCCTCTGACTGCCAGGGCATCCACCGTGTACGCTTAGTCGCTTAACCTCACAACCCGAAGATGTTTCTTTCGATTCATCATCGACTTGCGAAAATTTGAGAGACTCGAACACACCATTTAAGATGTGTCGTTTCAATTTTCAGCTTGATCCAGATTTTTAAAGAGCAAAACTTC
>NZ_JBRIQR010000095.1:0-2952 GCF_052983755.1 Enterobacter sp. CFEC122
AACCATACCGAGAAATAACTGTCAATCCATCCATATCTAGGGTTTGATATAGTAAAATTACCTATATATAGTTTTTTTAGTTTTCATCTCACTTGGACGCCATTTCATGAAAAGTCACGAGTACATTGTGATTTGCGGTTTTAACCGCAGTAAAGTCGGCCGATATATTGCCATTGTTGCCTCAGTTATATCGTTCGTTCTGATTTTACTAGCACTCACACTAATCGAATGGCTGAAAAACTTTCACATTAACAGCCACATACCTGCCTCAGTTTTTTCACTTATTAGCGCCGGTGGGATCTACATGGGGTTGTATACATGGTTTGATAAAAATCTCTGGCATAACACCTACCTCGGGAAATTTTTATGTGTGCCAAATCTTGCAGGCCGCTGGAATGTTGAAGGCCATACCCGATCTGAGGGTGGTAAACCCTGGGAAGGTGAGCTGAGAATTGTCCAGTCATGGGACAAAGTCAGAATTCATCTGAAAACTCAATCATCGCATTCGGATAGTGTGACAGCCTCCATCATTCATGACGAGGGAATTGGTTACCAGCTGCTTTATAACTACCGCAACCAACCCAAGACAGGTGAAGAACACCTGACTTCACATGTTGGATTCGCAGAGTTCAGGTTCGACGACGGACTCAAATCTGCTGAAGGCCATTATTTTAACGGTCAAGGCCGGGCTACTTACGGAACAATGACAATCACTAGGATCGACAATGTCTAATTCATTTAGTGCGCGAATTGAACGCATGAAGTCTCGTCGTAAAGGGACATTCGATCAATTAAACGTAGCCAGAGAGTCAATCAGTAACCAGAGGATTGATGGACTGGAAAACTATGCTTTGCTAGAAGGTTTCCTGGATTTAAATGAAAGTTGGGAAACCAGGGGAAAACAAGATTCTGCAACCCGCTATGTTATAGGTGCCATGCAACCGGTTGATAACCGCTATACCGAAATTTCTTTTGAAACTGCCAAGCGTATTGAGAACCAACTGGTAAAGAAATTAGATCTTAATCTGGAGTTTCGTGTCCAAGGCTCTGTACCACTGGATATTCATATTAAAAGTTTCAGTGATGTGGATCTGCTGATTATAGACACTCAGATGCTTATTTATGATAGCGACGGTATTGGCCGCTACACCCCTACGAACAAAAATGATGGGGATATCATCCTTGAACTCAGGGATGCCACTAGGGATGCCCTGAAAGCAACTTTCCCTGCGGCAGATGTTGATGACAACAACGCCAAATCTTTGAGAATAACGGGAGGGTCTTTGCAGAGAGAAGTGGATGTGGTGCCAAGCATCTGGTGGGATACCAAAGAGTACCAACATACTAAAGATGTAGATCAACGTGGGGTCACTATTATAGATAAAAACACACGTCAACGTATCTACAACCTACCTTTCCTCCACATCAAACGAATTAAAGACAAATGCGATCAATGTAATGGAGGATTGCGTAAGTCTATTCGTTTTCTTAAGACACTAAAAGCGGATAGTGAAGCTGAGGGTACTAAAATTGAACTCAGTAGTTATGATATTGCCTCGCTGATGTACCACGCAGATGGTAACAATCTCCGACATAGCCAATACTACGAGCTGGCTGTCCTTGTAGAGACTCACAGATGGCTAAATTATCTTGCACAGAACCCTAATGCTGCAATGCTGCTCTACGTTCCAAATGGCACCAGAAAGATAATTGACAAGAATGAAACTTTTGCCGAATTGCTTAAACTGACGGGAATGGTCAATAGTATTGTCACTGAGGTGCTGCGTGAAATAACCGGCCAGCCTACTGAATATTACACACCCGCCAAAGGAATTTTACTTATAAAACAAGCGGTTTACTAACAGGATGCTATCAAGATCCACTTAATAAGTGGATCTTGAATCATCCGCGACTATTTGCCGGACAGCGCTAGTCATTCCGGCCTAAGCGCTATTATGAGATTTATTTCCAGTTTAGTATGAGTCTCCGTACTAATCGTTGATTGAAGAGACATACATGCTGGATAACTCTTAATGGGGTCAGTTTGGATATCGAAAATTATTGTACTATAAGGGCTTCCCCGGCGTGTCAACGCCGGTGTTTATGGTTTCTGTCTGCTCTTCAGTAAAAATAAAGGGGAGAGACTGCGGTACTATAAACGGCCATGATGAATCGTCATCGATTCGGACCCTGATGAAAGACGCGCGTGAGGTTCTTGTTCGTTAAGCGGATACGTATATCCTGTACAATAGCCAGATAGGCCTCACGGGGTCTAACCCTTTATCATCAACGAATTGCAGGTCAGATGGTTATTTTGTTTCGTGCTTTAGCTGGCTGAGTACAGCCTGAAATCATCACCGTAATGCAATGATGCCCAGCACAGCCTTGCGTTTTTGGCGGCGATGGCTACAACGGCACGCCAGTATCCTCTGCGATCGACCAGTGAACAGACCCAACGACTGAATAAATCAGTCCTTTTCTCGGCACCAATCAGAACCGAACGAGCCCCCTGAACCAGTAGCGTTCGCAGATACGAATCGCCAGCTTTAGTTATCCTGCCAAGCTTTGATTTCCCACCACTGCTGTACTGCGATGGCGTTAGTCCCAGCCAGGCTGCCAGTTGTCGCCCATTTTTAAAATCGTGTGCATTACCGATACTGGCGACCAGCGCACAGGCCGTTGTGGGACCAATCCCTTTCAGTTCCATCAATCGCTGGCTGCGGTGATCTGTTTTTGCCATGCGGGACAAAATCCGGTCATATTCAGTAATATTATCTTCAATACGATCAATGTGTTCCAGCAGGTCATTAACACATTGTTGAACCTGAAGCGGCAAAGAACTCTTCTGCTCAGAAACCATGTGACGCAGGGCATCTGTACTTTGTGGGGCGATGACACCGAATTCCGATATCAAACCTCTCAATCGGTTATATGTTGCTGTTTTCTCTTCGA
>NZ_JBRIQR010000096.1:0-2866 GCF_052983755.1 Enterobacter sp. CFEC122
TTTGCTGCCTGACCGCGTGGGGGGGCAACGGGGCGCTACTATAGGGAGTTGCGCTGACACGGTCAAGCAGATTTTCAGCTTTAATGCCTGTTCGGTTAAGCAATAATCAGCTCCACGGTTTTTACGCCGCGGAGCAGGGGATTAACGCTGTGAATCGAGCACTTCGCTGTTTTTAATCACTTCCTGCGCTTTGCTGTAGCTTTCGATCAGCAGCTGATAAGCCGGGAAGATATGGGTGTACACTTCCGCCCACTCCGCCGCATCTTCACGGTTCCAGGTACGCTGGATCTCAGAGGCCACCGCCGCCGTATCCATCGGGACCACACCGGCCTGCACCACGCGCGCCAGCGTGATCTCCTGCGCCATTTTGCTGTAGGTGCCGGAGGCATCAATCACCGCAAACACCTTATACCCGTCCGCAACCGCGCTGATCGACGGGAAGGCCATGCAGACGCTGGTAATGGTACCCGCAATGATCAACGTCTTACGCCCGGTGGCTTTTACCGCCGCCACGAATTCCGGGTTATCCCAGGCGTTGATCTCGCCTTTACGGGCAACATATTGCGCATGCGGCGCGTTGGCGTGGATCTCCGGGATAAGCGGTCCGTTCGGCCCTTGCGGGACGGATGCGGTGGTGATCACCGGGATCTTCGCCAGGGTAGCGATTTTTGCCAGCGCTGCCGCACGGGCACGCAGTTCCGGCATTGGCATATCACCAACGGTCTGGAACAGACCGCTCTGGTGATCGATAAGGAGCATCACAGCATCGTTCACATCGATGACCGGACGGGTTCCATTAAAGTTCGCAGGTGTAGACATGTTCTTCTCCTTTATAACGTTCAGAGCTGGCCGAAGCGGCCGGAATTGAAATCACGAATGGCTTCGTTGATTTCGGCTTTACTGTTCATCACAAACGGGCCGTAGCCCACGATCGGTTCATTCAGCGGCTCGCCGGCCATCAGCAGCACTTTTGCATCGCTGTTCGCTTCCAGGTGCAGTTTGTCGCCTTCCTGACTTAACACGACCAGCTGGGCTTCACCCGCCTGAGCGGTACCGTTTACCGTGATGCTGCCTTCAAGCACGACCAGCGCCGTGCTCCAGCCTTCCGGCTGAGCGAGCGTCAGATGGCTTCCCTGGTTCAGCGCGAAGTCCCAGACGTTGAGCGGCGAGAAGGTGTGCGCCGGGCCGGTCACCGTGTCGTAGCGACCGGCAATAACCCGCAGCGTTCCACCGTCGTCAGGCAGCGTCACTACCGGGATGTCGGCTTTCGTGATGCTCTGGTAGCCCGGTGCGGCCATCTTGTCTTTCGCCGGCAGGTTGACCCAAAGCTGCATCATTTTGAGTTCTCCGCCTTTTTGCGAGAACGCGCTGGAGTGGAACTCCTCGTGCAAAATGCCTGCGCCGGCGGTCATCCACTGCACGTCCCCGGGGCCAATGACGCCGCCTTTCCCCGTGGAGTCGCGATGCTCCACTTCACCGGAATAGACGAGAGTGACCGTTTCAAAACCCCGGTGAGGGTGTTGGCCTACGCCGCGTTTCGCACCGTCTGCCGGAAAGGTGTATGGGCCCGCGTAGTCCAGCAGCAGGAACGGGCTGAGCGGCTCGCCGTGCGTCTGATAGGAGAACATTGAACGGACCGGGAAACCGTCGCCCACCCAGTGCTGACGAGGAGCGGTATAAACGCCAGTGATGTTTTTCATGATTAACTCCTGATGTTCTGTTGATGTAATTAGCTTATATTCAGGGTTAATATCCCGGTAGATAGTGAAAATGGCATTCACTGTTCTAAAAATAGAACGATGAGGATTTATGCAGGATCTCAATGACTTCGTCTGGTTTGTGAAGGTAGTGGAGTACGGGGGGTTTGCGGCGGCGGGAAGGGCGCTTGACCAACCCAAGTCCAAACTGAGCCGCAGGATCGCGCAGCTGGAGGAGCGGCTTGGCGTACGGTTGATACAGCGCACGACGCGGCAGTTTACGGTGACGGAAGTGGGGCACACTTTCTATCAGCACTGTAAGGCAATGCTGATAGAAGCAGAAGCGGCAGAGGAGGCCGTTGCTGCGCTGCAGGCTGAGCCGCGCGGCGTCGTCAGGATCACCTGTCCCGTCACGTTACTGCACGTCCACGTGGGACCGATGCTGGCGCGGTTTATGGCGCGCTACACCGGGATTAATCTCCAGCTTGAGGCCACCAATCGTCGGGTCGATCTTGTTGGCGAAGGTATTGATGTGGCTATCCGCGTGCGTCCGCGTCCGTTTGATGACAGCGATCTGGTGTTAAGGGTGCTGGCTGACAGGGGGCATTGCCTGGTGGCAAGTCCGCAGTTGATTGAACGTATGGGTAAACCGCGAATGCCTTCCGAGCTCAGTGAATGGCCTGGATTAAGTATGGGGGCCGGTAAACAGGTGCATAAATGGGAGCTCAGTGGTCCAGAAGGGGCGAAAGCGGAGATCCACTACGCACCGCGCTTTATTACCACCGACATGCTGGCATTGCGGGAAGCGGCGATGGCGGGCGTGGGCGTTGTACAGTTGCCGATATTGATGGTGAAGGATCAGCTTGCGTCAGGGGAACTGGTACGGGTGCTGGACGCGTGGGAACCCCGACGGGAAGTGATTCACGCGGTTTATCCTTCGCGGCGCGGCATGCTGCCGTCGGTCAGGACGCTGGTGGATTTTCTGACTGAAGAGTATGCGAAGATGGTGGAGGAGTAGCTTTTTGTAGGTCGGGTAAGCGCAGCGCCACCCGACATAAAGAGCGCAGGGAGTTTCAAGGTTCGAATCCCCCCTTTCGGAGAATATAAATGAAAAAAGCCCGTACTTTCGTACGAGCTCTCATCTCAAATATGGCGGTGAGGGGGGGATT
>NZ_JBRIQR010000097.1:0-2856 GCF_052983755.1 Enterobacter sp. CFEC122
CTAGTTTATTGTGGTATTTTCTCATCAGACTGCCTAGTTTCTGTGCTGCAATTTTCCCGGCGTCAAGACCTTCCTTCTCAGCGGTACTTTCAACGGCAGTTACCTCATCAATTAGAAGTGACATGCCTGCAACATACGTTTCCCTGTCATACCCTTCTACAGGGCTGTTCAGGATGGACTCTGCTGTTGCTTTCAGTTCCCGCATATCTTTCCTGAAGGATGTAACGTCCTCCTCCTTAAGTGCTGCGCGGTAGCTTTTATTCATCATCTTCATGGCATGTTCAACACCGTCAGAACCAGCCATTACACAGGGGGATAAAAGAAGGGTGGCTCCTATCACAACAGTACGCATAATTTTTCTCATAATAGCCTCCATATTGTTTACTCTCGTTTTCACAGTCAGAAGGGGTAATATTGCGCAAAAAAATAATCCCTTCCCAATCCTCTCAAAAAACAGCAGCATTCATATTATTTTTCAGGATTATTTGCCCCCGCAACCAGGACTATTATCACCTTTAAAATAAGGGTCAACATGTGTCATAACATTTAAAACATGATGATTATCTAAAACTGATTTCCTGGCCAAAACAGCAATGTCATGTCCTACTTTCACTGATAAATCACCATCAATTTCCAGATGAACATCAACCACAACAAGGTCCCCCATTTTTCTGGTCTTGAGATCATGGATGCCTTCGACCCCAGGCGTGGACAATAATGTTGTTTTTATACTATTTTCAGTTTCAATATCCACGGCCCTGTCCATCAAGTCATGAAGCGAATCTGACATAAATGAATATCCCATTCTGGTCACAATCAGTCCCACAACCAGTGCAGCTACCGGATCAAGCAATTTAAACCCTGATAAACTACCAATAATACCAATAGCCACCACCAAAGATGAGGCGGCATCAGAGCGGGCATGCCAGGCATTGGCAACCAGCATAGTGGATTTTACTCGGGTTGCTACTGCCAGCATATAGCGAAAAAGAAGCTCTTTGATAACCAGTGCGGCTAAGGCCACCCACAGAGCAACAATATGTACCTGAGGAATATCATCTGGTTGTTGCATTTTATTTGCTGCTGACCATAACATCCCGATGCCAACAATGAATAAAATTGTCCCCAGAATTAATGATGCACCATTTTCATAACGATGATGCCCGTAGTGATGGTCATCATCGGGATTTTTTTTACTTTTATGATTAGCAATAAGCACCACAAAGTCTGAAACTAAATCAGACAGAGAATGGATACCATCCGCAATAAGCCCCTGAGATCCGGAAAATACGCCAGTAATCACTTGCCCGGATGTCAGAAAACAATTAACAAGCACACTAACCCATGTGCTTTTACGGGCCGCGAGGAAACGCTCATGAGAACTAATATCAATATCATCCGTAAGTTTGTTTACCTGCACCTGAAACTCCTAATAACAGCATCTACAGTTAATACTAAGCAGCCAATACTACCCGGCCAAGTTCAGTTTTGGTATATGAAATTTTGAGGTACTGTGGTGAAAATATAAAAATGGTGAGATTTATTCCTGTAAAGACCGCGCCATGGTGGCGATAACATCTATTTATCATAACGCCTGAACATTAATTTATTCTGAACAGAAGAGAGAAGAAAAGTTGACAGTTATCACAACTATACACTTACGCCCAGTGTGGATGGGTTCAACAAACTAAAATTGCAAACCCGATTAACTGAGGAATTGAGCGCTCTCGAAGAGGAGTTGCTTTCGGGTAGCTGTCAACCATTGCAAAATGGTAAACAACATCCTTTGGGTCCCCAACTGTGTGGCCACTGTAGTGACTGTGGTGGGTGATAGAACTGGTCACATTGATGCCAGACTTTTTCGTGCCGCATGTATGGCACACTGAATTTGATTAAGACCTGCTGAAATGAAACCGGAGTGCTTCAGCTACAGAAACTGACCAAATCGTATACCCCAAGCAAGATCTGAATACCATCCGAACAATATCTCTTTTAGGTATACCTGATAAAGACCATGATACAAAGTCTCAATAGGGTTGAATTTGACTCTATTGACAACAAAAACACGCACTGTATCATATAGGTATCCATTTAACACTCAAAAGAGAATGCATGATGAATGTTCGTATTTACTGCCGTGCATCTACCGAAGGCCAACATGCTGATCGTGCATTAGTTAGCCTGCGCGAATTTGCGCAAAGCAAAAACTGGCAAGTAGCCGGAGAATACATTGAAAATGCCAGTGGTGCGAAGCTGGAGCGTGTGGAACTGATGCATCTCCTTGAGGAAGCACAACCCGGCGATCTGCTTCTCATCGAATCGATTGACCGTCTCAGTCGTCTTCAACATGAAGAATGGGCTGAACTCAAAGCTACGCTGAACAGTAAAGGACTGGTTATTGTTTCGATGGATTTGCCAACAAGCTGGCAGATGGTTGAAATGTCCGGCAACGACCTTACCAGCGGCATTCTTCGGGCAGTCAATGCTATGCTGATCGATATCCTTGCGACAATGGCACGACAAGATTATGAAACCCGCCGTAAACGCCAGGCACAGGGGATCGAGAGAGCAAAACAGGCAGGTTTGTATACGGGAAAAGAGAAAGATATGGAAGCCCGTGAAGTGGTACGTGAAATGTTGGCACAGAACGTTAAACCAGCTCACATAATGAAAGCTGCTGATATCAGTCGTGCAACGTTCTACCGGATCAAAAAGGAATTGGTAATCTAGGGAAGGTGCGAACAAGTCCCTGATATGAAATCATGTTTGTCATCTGGAGCCATGGAACAGGATTCATCATGAGTCATCAACTTACCTTCGCCGACAGTGAATTCAGCACTAAGCGCCGTCAGACCA
>NZ_JBRIQR010000098.1:0-2729 GCF_052983755.1 Enterobacter sp. CFEC122
ACTTAAGTGCGCATAATCAGGATTATGTAAGATCAGCGTTAAGTAGTCGATTTATTTGAAAGTGACGTCGTCTTTAAGTTAAAATCACCTATAATCAATACCTACTGGAGCAGCTCATGGCTGACACCTACCTCCCCCCGGGCTTTAAAAAATGCAAATCATGTCAGCAAGTTAAACCCTTTGAACAGTTTGGAAAAGAGCTCAAGGGCAAGTTTGGCCTCAAGAGTAAATGCCGAGCGTGTATTAGCGAGAAAAACAAAACGTACGCAGCAGGCCCAGGGGCCGAAGTAAAGACGCAAAATAATAGGACCTACCAGGCAGAAAACAAGACTGAGCTCGCGGAGAAAATGCGCGTTAAGCGTGCGAAAGAAAAATTTGGTGATCGCTATAATTCCTACCTCGCTTCTTTAGAGTCCATGAAAAAACTCAAATAATGTAATCGCCAACGGAGGAATAATGAATGTACATCTGAAATATGATACGATAAAGCACTATCACTTTGATTGGCTAACGCCTGCTGGCGACTATCCTAATTCAGCGGTTATGCTCGTAGGTTTCCGTGATGGGCGCTGGATTATTGTTCAAGAGTTCGGAAATGATTATAGCTGCTTCGAGGGCGTTCTGAAGAATGGTGATGATCTTAATACGGAGCCTAAATTCTATTCCGACTTAGAAAGCGTAGCGGTTGCTGCTTTTGGCATGATGAAGCAGATATATCCCCAGTACCAAGATAGCACGTTAGAAGAATTCCTCGCTGGATAAAATATTCTAGAAACCAAACTCGCCTTATTCGAAGGAAACTGACTATGTATAGAAAGGTTTTAGCTCTTTCAGCCTTACTGATTTCTGCTTGTTCCACCGATAATCCTCATAAACAAAGTATGCACCACAATGATTTTGAGCTTTCGGACTCAGCTGTAAAAATTCAAATCAAGTCTGGAAATAAGACAATCTCCGGCTCAGGTACTTGGATCGATGAACAACATATTCTTACAGCTTCACATTTATGGCTTGATGCAAGCAAGGATTATAGTCTAAGTATAATAACAAGGAATGGGAGCCAACCAGCAACAGTTATCAATATTGATGATCCTAAGAACCGGGACCTCGCTCTTTTAAAAGTAGAAAAAAATACTATTGTCAAAGCCCCACCTAATTGGAAGCTTCCAGTATGTGATAATGTTCTAGCTCCAGGTGAGTCTGTTTGGGTTCTATCGGGAATGTATAATACGCTTTCAAATACGTATGCTTCCCCCGACTCAACCTACTATTATAAAGGAATAGTTGGTTCTGATGGTTTGACTGCTTTTTATCAAAATGGAGTTAGTGGAAGCGCTGTGTTAAACCAATCTAAGAGTTGCTTATATGGTGTTGTGAGTCAACAAGACATTAAAAAGATCAATGTCTATCAGATATATATTACGAAGATTACTACAAATGAAATTATACGCGGATTCATAGGTTATAAAAATAATTAAATGAGCGTAATCTTACAACAGGCAATTCCGACGTTATCTGCGTTGGTCTACCTATCTGAACCTTTAAAAGGAACGTCTATCATGTATAAACTTTTACCCGCAATACTAGTCTTTCTTTCGGTGTTCCTTGGACTAATCGCTCTACTCAGTGCTATCAAAAATGGTTCTGATGAATTGGCGGTATTCCTCATTACACTTTCGGCGTGGTTCGCTGCTTTAAGTAAGTTTTATTCACTTAAACTGTATAAAAATAGTTAGCCTGTGAATCCAAATACAGTTGACAAGTATCCAGCACTGCCCCCGTGATTTATTCAGGTTAGAAGCATTCCCGGAGTGCAGGCTGGGATTAGAAAAGTTACTTTTCTTACGATGTACCAACCAATAGGGCACGACTTATCGTAATGCCTAATTACATATTACCTGTTTAAGTCGATCTAATAATTTCATTGGAGCAGACATGTCCCCGGAATTGGTATCAGGCATTGCACGAGTGGCGCATGAAAAGCTACTTTCAGTTTTGACGGAGTGCGGCACAAAGAAGACGAAAGGCACATGCCTTTTTGCAAGCTATCTTGTATGTTATTTAGCAAAAACTAAAGGTCTAGATGCTGTTGTTCGTGGGGGTAACGGTGCAGATGATGGCGGTATATTTACAGAGAGTGGTGGCTTTGGCCATTATTGGTGTGAATTGAACTTCGAAGAAGTGCAATATTATATTGACATCACTTCCGAGCAGTTTGGGTTTCATCCATACATAGTGAAACGCGTCAACGATATAACAGGATGGCCACGATATATTCCTGGTGATCAGGAAACGGTCGATAGTCATTTAGAACAATTATTACGCGACGGCTATACAGAATAGGCTGCGTATACACTATCGCAGCCTTTCAGGCTCTTAACCCTTGTGACCAGTTAACGGAACCACTCAGGATGACGCTGCCGATCAACGTTGATAACCTGCGAATTAAATTCAACGACATCCGCTGGAGTAAGCATTAATTCATCAGGATTTACAATAAATGGTCTTAAAACCACTTCGCCACCGTCTTCTTTTGCACCGTAGATATTAATAAGAAAGTGCAGTCGTTGATTTCCGTCAGCATTGCGTTGCCATTCTCTAAAAGTCAAAGTCTGTTTAATATAGTTTGTTAAAAGAAATGCGAATTCAGATTCTTCCGTTTGTGAGATACCGTTTTTGTTAGACATTTTTTTTAGTATCTTTCCGAGCATGGATACACAGGCATCTAG
>NZ_JBRIQR010000099.1:0-2664 GCF_052983755.1 Enterobacter sp. CFEC122
GTGCGTGGAGGCTGGCACCCAGCGGTACAGCGTCGGAATGGACACGCCGAGGTTCTTGGCCACGTCCTTGGGCGGCACCCCGCTGGCCAGCAGCTTCTTGGCCGACTCGATCTTGCTGTCGGTCATCTTCGGCTTGCGGCCGCCTTTGCGGCCGAGCTGCTTGGCGACTTCCAGCCCGGCGCGGGTGCGCTCGACGGTCAGCTCGCGCTCCATTTCGGCAAGGCTCGCCATGACGTGGAAGAAGAACCGCCCGGATGGTGTGCCGGTGTCGATGGAGTCGGTGAGGCTCCTGAACTGGACACCGTGCTTGTGCAGATCGCCGACCAGATCGACCAGTTGCTTGACCGACCGGCCCAGCCGGTCGAGCTTCCAGACGACCAAAGTATCGCCTTCGCGCAGCATTTCGAGCGTCTTGGCCAAGCCAGGCCGGTCTGCCCGCGTGCCACTCACCTTGTCCTCGAAGACCTTTTTACATCCGGCCTTGCTCAAGGCTTCGCGTTGCAGCTCCAGGTTCTGATCCTGCGTCGAGACGCGCGCATAGCCAATCAACATGGCTTGTCTCGCGCCCGGTCGATGCGTTCCTGCATCGCCTGCATCACTTCTTCGTGGGTGTACGATCTGGCGTTGGCGTCGGTGGCTTGCCGCAGGGCTTCCTCAACCTCGCGCGTCATCCGCTCGTAATCCTCCGGCCACAGCGCTTGCTCCATGCGCAGCGACGCCTGACTCAGCAGGTGCAGCAGGCTGAACAGCCGCATGTCGTTGGTGGCGACGATGCGCTCCCGAATCTGCTCCTGAATAGCTTCGCTAGCCCGATGCGCTTGTGGTGTGGCAGTCCCCTCGTAGTCAGCGGGGAATTCCGCTTCCTCGGCAATCCTTGCCCAGGCGCTGGCCAGCGCCTCGATGGTTGACGTGCTCATTTCCGCCGCTCCTGTGCTCTTTGGCGAATCAACCGGCCAAGGGGCCTCGACGCGAAAACCAGCAGCATCACGCCTATCGGATACCAGGTCGAGAAGACCACCAAGGCATCGAAGGCTGGCCGTCCGGTGTTGGTAGGCAGTACGGCGGTCACAGCCATCAACCCGCCGACCGTCCAGATGATGCGCCACACGTAGGGCATCACGCGGGGCACGTAGCCGTCATCGAAAGCGGTCTGGTAGTAGCGGCGCAGGCCGCGCTCGGCAAGCGCCTGGCGCTGCCGCTCCGACAGCGCATCCGTCCGGCCATACCAGCGCCGGAATGGTGGACAGCGCAGCAGCAAAGGGGTGAAGAGGATCATCACCGCCACGATCGCGACACCCCACGCCATGACGGCGCCGGCATCGGGCCGCTTGGCGTTCTCGATCACGGGCGCGAAGACGCCCGGAGCACCGATCATCCAGAACAGCGCAATGTGCTGATGGAAGGAGAGCTTCATTTGCTCATCCACTTGCGCAGCAGGCGCTTTTTCAGGGAGGCGCGTTCTTGCGGGTTGCGTCCCTTGTGATTGGCGATGCGATCCGCCGTGGCGGCCTGGCGCTTGACGGGCCAGTAGGAGCGGCCATCCTTGCCCATCGACCAGACGCTGCTGGCCTGGTTTTCCAGCAGGGGCAGATGGGCGCTCAGGGCTTCGGGCGACGCGCTGGTCAGCGCCGTGCGCTCACGGGTGCGCCAGCGCTGATGCCAGAGCTTCTTGTCCTCGCGCTCGCTGCCGCAGGTCGTGTGCCCGACGATGGGTGTTTTGCGGCGGCTGCGGCTCATAACGTAGTGGTCTCCAAGAACATTCAGGACTGATCCCAGGCGTCGATGGTCAAGACCTGATCGGCAGGACAGGCGGCTACGCGGTCGGGAACTGGATGGTGTTCAGTCTCATGCCGACCCCATTCGATTGATCGCGTCGCTTGCGGCACGCTGCGACGCAAGGAGGTTTGCGACCTGGTTTAGCAGCCGTGTCCGCTGCATGTCTGTTACCTATCTCCCCGACCGCTCATTGGACCAACTCCAGAGATTGGGCTCTATCGCTCAGCCAATACGAAACCGGCATTGGCTGATGCCACAACCGAGACTAACACAAATGGCTCGGTACCTGTATTTCGCGCCCCGTGCACTTGGCCCGGTCTTGCCACGGCTATCTCACCTTCCCTGAGGGCACGAACAATCCCATTGCCCTGAAAGTAATCAGCCATTCCCGACAAAACAGTCCACGTGTCTTGGCCGTGAGGATGAATGTGAGCCGCAATTTCCTGCCCGGGATGGACATGCCAAACCACGATAATTGAGTCTCGGGTTTCAAGCACAACGGAACGAATAGGCTCGCCTTCGGACGGCTGAACATACTCGGCTACAGAAAATATTCTCGATTCAACAGTCATCGGAGATCCCTCTTTCACAGTTGTCGTTACGGTCTTCATCGTCGGCATCCTGACGCACGGCGGGCAATTGCTGGAGCAACGCCGGCAGCCATTCCTGTACCGTCTCCCACACCACATCGAGGTTGATGTCGAAATAGCCGTGAGCCATGCGATTACGCATATTGCGCATGCTGCGCCACGGCACGTCGGCATGCGCCTGGGTGAACTCGACGTAGCCATCCATCACCTTTGTGGCCGCCTCGCCGATGACGATCAGGCTCATGATGACGGCCTGCTGGGTGCGCTTGTCGGCCAAGAAGTCGTCCTTGGCCATCCC
>NZ_JBRIQR010000100.1:0-2629 GCF_052983755.1 Enterobacter sp. CFEC122
GATCAGTATTACGTTATCCCACTCCAGCCCCTTGGAACCATGCAGTGTGGAAAGGATGAAGGGATCGCAGTCAGTAGCAGCCTCGCCTGGATTCAAGATAAGGTTTAAAAACGTGCGGGAATCGATCTTACTGGAGTCAAGTAGCTCCCCGATCCTCACGACCCCTCGTTGCTGGTCGTTCGATCCAGTGCGAGTTACACCCTCAGAGCCAACACTATCAATGAAACCCTCCATACTCAGGCGTCGTAACACATCGATAGCAGGCGTTTCCTCTCCGTCTTTCTGGCAGATAGTGGCGAGCCTGCCCAGCCGATCTTTTTGGTATTGTGCGCCCTCGAATAACTGACCTAGAGCAGACCATAGGTCGGCGTGCGGAGCCATCAATCCACTGAGCGCCGCTTTGAATTGCCCTTTCTGCCATCTAAAACCAGCCTCCTTCAGAAAGCCGTAAACAATCGCTTGTTTGTTGGGATGGTTTTCCAGTAGCCGCAGATCGCCGTACACAGACAGCAAGACGCCAACTACCAGTATCCCGATTTCGGTGCGGGTGTGTAATGCGCTTGAACCATTGAGGTAGCGATAAGGTAGCCCACACAGGCGTAAAGCAATTTCCGCCTCAGCAAGGTTCGCCTTAGTGCGGGACAATATGGCTTGTGTTCCACTGCTCACCGAGAGGTTTGATAGCACCTTGGATAGGCAGTTATCAAAGTGCAATCTGACCTCTGTTTTGGGGGGGCTAGGATGACTGACACAAAGCTTGGTCAGCTTTGTAGAGTTGCGCCGAATTACCGAGTTAGCCATCAAGGAAAGCTCATGGCCAAATCTGAACGTGCATGACAGTTGAAACACCTTCGTATTCGGGTAGTGCCTTTCAAACAGTCCGCCGATAAAGTCTGGTCGAGCACCACGCCACTCATAAATACACTGGTTAACATCACCAACAGCCATAACCGACGTATCCGACTTAGATAGCAAGCGGGTCATGTCATGCTGTATCAGGTTAACGTCCTGATATTCATCAACAATGATGTGCTTGAAGTGGGCACCAAGGCTGCTGTCATTACGCAACAGTGCGACAGCCTCAATCAAACAGTCATCAAAGGTTCGCAGACTGTTTTCCTCCAGCAGCTCACAATAGCGGCCATAGGCGTGAATAAACTCCCGTTTGATGTTGCTGAACGTTGGATCATTGGCAGCATCAACAGGAGTTACGGCCGCCGCCCGGCAGCGAGCAATAAACAGCTCGAAGTTTTCAATTTCATTGGGGTCAATATAATTCGCCTCATGGTCAAAGCCATAGCGGTAGGCTTGCTTTACCAGTTGCTCATAGCGGTAGTCGCTTGGAGTAATGAGGTCTTTCTTCTTGATTATCTGTTGGCGTTCTCCGTAACCAACAATCTTTAAGGCCAAGCTGTGGAACGTGCGGATTTCTGGAATCACGCTCGACATCAGTGCCGTCTTCAAGTTCTCCGTGAAGCTCACCTGCGCCGACTTGTTGTACATCAGGATCAGAATGGAGCGAGGATCAGTTCCCGTCTTGACCAGCCGCTCAACGCGCTTTACAAGTGTGGTTGTTTTCCCGCTACCAGGTACGGCTTTTACCAACGCATGTCCGGTGTCATGGCTGACAATACTTTTCTGCTCCCAAGTCAGTCTTTTGGTCATGCCTTAACCTTGTAATTGGCGCACTGACGGGCCTCGGTGTAGGGAACGATCTTTGCCTTACTGTGACATTGCAGATAGCCATCCTCCCATCGGCCTGCTTGCTCGCACATAATGCAGTTGGGAAATAGTGAATGAGGATCGGCGTGACGGATAAAAGCTCGTAAGTTATCAGCCAGCTCAGCGGCCCCTAACGATCTAGGCCATGTGTTCACGTCAGAATTGATTGTTAAATCCACTTCAGCGAGCGGCATCGTTTGTTCGTTGAGTCGGCCGGAACCACTTAAACTCCAGACAGACATATCCACGTTACCTACTGAGCAGACGCCGCTACAGGTGTCCACAGATTGAAACGGGGGAAGCCAGTTGAATACTCTCAGGATCTTCTCCTTGATCGAGTAGGCCCCGGTAAGCAACATCTGAATATCAGAGGCAGATTGGACCTTAAACTCAAGAATCGGGATACCGGCTTCGATCTTGTCTTGAGAGCAGGGGTGTGTGACACAAATCTCTACGTAGCAACGCCTTTCGCCAGTCGTATCATACAACATCACGTCTGGTCGCAGCCCTGTGACCTTATCGTGTTTTTCCAGCTCTGCCTGATCGAAAAATTGAGTCAAGTTGTAGCGTGCAGGCACGGATTTTACGCACTGACGTGCTTCGTCTCTAACCAAGGCTAAACGAGAACCATTACAGGCAACCCGGCGCTCCAGCTCAAGGCTAATAGGCATTTCACGGCTGAGAGCTTGTTGGTAGCGATAGAAGAATGCTTCTTTGCCGCACTTGTGAAGATAGGTTTCAAGGGCACAGCATTCTTCCGAATGGCGAAAGTGCTTAGCGTTGAACTCGCCCATTACCGGGGTCAGGGGGCTCTTACAACCTGGGCAGGTGTAAGTATGTGAGCGCAGGGCAGCGCCAATGTGCGTGAGGGTGCCCTCGCCGTCTAGCGCGTAAGCGTATTGTATTG
>NZ_JBRIQR010000101.1:0-2600 GCF_052983755.1 Enterobacter sp. CFEC122
AATGTGGGCGTCTGGTGTTGTAGAAGTTCAGATATCGGGCGATGCCAGCGCGTGCCTCGGACACAGTCTTGTAGGCATGGAGGTAGACTTCCTCGTATTTGATCGAACGCCAGAGCCGCTCGACGAAGACATTGTCTCGCCACGCACCCTTGCCATCCATCGAGATGGCAATCTGTGACCTCTTCAGCACGGCGGTGAAGTCGATGGAGGTGAACTGCGATCCCTGGTCGGTATTGAAGATTTCCGGCCTGCCATGACGGGCAAGTGCCTCCTCCACCGCCTCGATGCAGAAGGCTGCTTCCATCGTGATCGACAACCGCCATGACAAGACCTTCCGGCTGAACCAGTCCACGACGGCGCACAGATAGACAAATCCCCGCGCCATGGGGATGTAGGTCAGGTCCATTGCCCACACCTGATTGGGCCGGGTGACTGCCAGCTTTCGTATGTGCCCTGGCGCTGGTTTCGAGGTGTTCGGGCGGCGGTAGATCGCCTTGATGCCCATCTTCTTCATCAGCGTGGCGACGTGTCGCCGCCCGGTCTCCAGACCTTCTCCTCTCAAGAGCCCTTGCAACATCCGACTTCCGGCAAAGGGGTAGTCGAGATGCAATTCGTCAATCCGGCGCATAAGGGCCAGATCGCCGTCAGACACCGGACGAGGCAGATAGTAGACGCTGCCACGGCTGAAGCCGAGAAGCTTCGCCTGGCGCACGACGGATAGCTTGTGCTCGCGGTCGATCATTTCTTTCCGCCCAGCAATCCCGCCTTGCCGAGCGCACCGGATAAAAAATCGTTCTCCAGTGTCAGTTCGCCGATTTTCGCGTGCAGCGTTTTGACATCGATGGTCGGACCCGACGGCTCCGCTTTCGTTTCATCGCCGAACACACCTGTCGCCCCCTCAAGGAGCTGGTCTTTCCATTGCTTGATCTGGTTGGCGTGCACATCGAACTGCTGGGACAACTCCACCAGCGTCTGCTCACCTCGGATGGCGGCAAGTGCCACCTTCGCCTTGAAAGCCGGGCTATGGTTCCGGCGCGGTCGTCTCGTCATGGTCTCTCCTGTTCCCGGCATCTAAGCCGAAGTCAGGCAGAAACTCCACTTATCCCCGCTGTGCAGATTTCCCGAGCCAGCTCTAAGGCGATCAGGTGCGCTGATCGAGTCTGTCGAGCACCATCGCTGCAAGTTCATCGCTGGTGTGTGCACCACTATCGAGAACACGGGTTGTGGACGGAAGCCGTTCCCTTGCGGCCAAGCATCGGGCGACATTCGCTAATCGCCACTCTCGAATCTCCGCATTCCGATTCGGGTCAGGATGCATGGTCTGGTTCGAGATCCGGTGACGCAATAGGTCCTCGTTAAGCATCAGAAAGATGTGCAGCAGCTGATCGTCGATCTGCCTTAACCCGTCGAGTATCTCAGTCAGATAGTCCGGGTGCACGAGCGTCATTGGGATGATGATGTCCTGCGAGTAATTCCTGCGAATCTCGCTGACCGCAGCGATCGTAAGTCCCCTCCACAAGGGGAGATCCTGATAGTCTCCGCTCGCTGGTATGGGGACCGTTTCTTTCACCACGAACCCGATTTCCTCAGGGTCAAAGATCAGCGATTTCGGACGCCGATCGCGCAGCCGCTCAGCGAGAGTCGTCTTTCCGGCGCCGAAAGGTCCGTTGATCCAGATTATCATTGTCGACGGCCTCTAACCGGAAGGCTCGCAAGAGCGCTGGGCGGCTTCGTGTGCTGGCACGATCGGAGTGGCTCCGAAGTGCTTCTCAAGATAGGTGACGCCGAACGTCACGATGTCCTGCGCGTCGAACAGGTAGCACTGAGCAAAGCCCACGACACCTTCTCGATGGCGACCGAGCTTCACGTAAGCATTTGCTATAGTTTCGACCGCATCCGGCTTTCCTTCGATAGCAAAGCAATCGAGAATGCCGTTTGAATCGTATTCTGATGCCGTTTTCCAGGCGACTTCACCGTTTCTTCCAAGCATCGGCATCTCATACGTCACCCATCGTTTGTTGGGGATATCCGCAACCGCCTCGGCGTAGTGCAATGCGGTAACGGAGTTTAGCGGCGCACCCAACAGCAGGGCCTTCCCGCCAAGGCGGACGAACCGCTCGACGGGCGACCCTTCCCCCAAGGCGTGACCGAGTTCGTGAGGCTCCGTCAGCGTTTCAGCTAGCGGACCAACCGCGACCATCGATGCATCGGGGTGCGCGCTGCGCCGCGCGCCGGGGGCTTGAACCAGAAATTGATTCAGCAGGCCGAACCCACGGTAAGTCCCGGCCGTTGCGGGATCGAACGGCGGCCAGGTACGGCGGGCTTTGTCATCCAACCGAGCGCCATTCAGAGTCTCCTCGTAGGGTGATCGGTCCCACGACGCGTATCCCATCACAGTGCCAGTCGGCCCAACCGCGGAGCGTAACGCGGCAACGACCGTCTCCGCTCCTCCTTCGACCGGACCAATCGCTTTAAGTGAGGCATGCACCATCAACAGGTCACCGGTTTGGACTCCTAATTTTCGAATTGCCTCCGTTATTGCCTTCCGCGTATGCATCGCGATATCTCCTCTAAACTGCAAAACACTATACCTATCGAGA
>NZ_JBRIQR010000102.1:0-2381 GCF_052983755.1 Enterobacter sp. CFEC122
CGAGCCCCTGCAGGCAGGAGAGCGCGGTCAGATAGTGGCTGTGCAAGTGGACGATCGCCTTGCAGGCCGGGTTGTGCAAATAGACCGCCCGGTGAAAAGTGACCTCTTTCGACGGTTTGTCGCCGGAGATCCATTCCCCTTGCAGCGTCACCACCGACAACCGCTGAGCCTGCAGTTCGCCGAGGCAGGCGCCGGTCGGCGTCGCCAGCAGGTTGCCGTCCGGCAGCAGCAGCGACAGATTGCCAGCGGAGCCGGTGGCATAGCCGCGGCTAAACAACGAGGCGCCAATCTGCACCATTTCCTCTCGCAGTTGTTGCTCAGTCATGACGAAACTCCTGCTGGGCACGGGCAAAGAACTGGATATCGCCGAAGTTACCTGACTTCAGCGCCAGGGAGAGCGGCTGGCGGGTGTCACGCACCCAGGGCACGCCAGGGGAGATGGTCGGCCCAATATGGAACGCCTCAACCCCCAGGGTCTGCGCCACAATGCTCGACGTTTCCCCTCCGGCCACAATAAAGCGGGTAAATCCGTTCGCCTTCAGGGGGTCGGTTCCGGCTGAGGGCGAAATGACACCCTAAGCTTTCGGTTCCTTGGGCCAAAGATATTCGCCAGTCAGTAGAATGTGCGCCCAGCCCAATGGGGATATGTGGGGAAGAAATTCAGGGGGAACATCCAACCCTTCGTTCCGCCGCTCCGTGACGGCATGACCAAGATGGACGGTATTCCAGTAAATGATCACCGCAGTCAATAAATTGAGCCCAGCGATTCGGTAGTGCTGCCCCTCTGTCGTGCGATCGCGAATTTCCCCCTGCCTCCCGATACGGAGCGCATTTTTGAGCGCATGGTGGGCCTCTCCCTTGTTAAGACCGATCTGAGCACGCCGCTGCATGTCCGTATCCAGGATCCACTCAATAATGAAAAGGGTCCGTTCAATACGACCAACTTCACGAAGCGCAACTGCAAGGTTGTTTTGTCGTGGGTAAGAAGCGAGCTTGCGCAGGAGTTGGCTGGGCCTGATTTTGCCAGCGGTCATCGTCGCGGCACAACGGAAAATATCAGGCCAGTTCGCAACGATAAGATCCTCCCGGGCTTTTCCACCTACCAACTTGCGTAACTCCCTGGGGGTCGTATCGGGATTAAATACGTACAACCGCTTCGATGGCAGATCCCTGATTCGCAGAACGAGATTGTAGCCGAGCAGGCTACTGGCTCCGAACAAATGGTCGGTGAATCCTGCTGTATCGGCATACTGTTCGCGAACATGGCGACCGACCTCGTTCATCAGTAGTCCATCGAGAATATACGGTGCCTCGCTCACGGTCGCCGGGATCGACTGACAAGCGAATGGCGCGAACTGGTCGCTTACGTGAGTATACGCTTTGAGGCCGGGAACAGAACCATATTTGGCATTGACCATGTTCATGGCTTCGCCATGCCGCGCTGTCGGGAAAAACTGACCATCGCTCGATGCTGACGTGCCCATCCCCCAGACGCGTGACATCGGCAGTTTACCCTGCGCGGCCACCACAATTGCCAATGCCTGGTTCATGGCTTCGCTTTCAACATGCCAGCGGGCAAGGCGTGAGAGCTGCCAGTAATCATGCGTGTTTGTAGCTTCCGCCATCTTACGCAGGCCCAGATTGAGCCCTTCAGCGAGCAGGACGTTGAGCAGACCGATCCGGTCGCGACATGGAGCCCCGGTTCTCAGATGGGTAAACGCATCTGTGAAACCAAGGGCTGCATCAACTTCAAGCAGCATGTCGGTAATCCGAACGGACGGCATTCGGCGATACAGATCCAGTATGAGTGCCTCGGCACCATCCGGCACGTCTGCTGTCAACCTGTCGATCCGCAACGTTCCATCTTCTATGCTACCGTGCGGAATAGTGCCGTTACGGGCAGCCCGGGCCAGCCGCTTAAGAGCGATCGTGAGTCGCGCCTTTCTGTCTGCCAGCCAATCCTGTGGGTTGGAAGGCACGGCCAGTTTTGCATTTTCCTGCGCCGCGATCATCGGCACCAGTACCTGCTTGAGGTCACCATAGCGGCGCGAATGAGCGAGCCAGACATCTCCGGAACGAAAAGCATCCCGGAGGTGAAAGAGTACCGCCACTTCCCAAAGACGGGTATCTCCTTTTTCCTGAGCTCGTAAATGACGGTTCCATTTGGAGCTGGGCCGCAGGAAACGCCTTTCTGGCGATGCAACACCTTTCATCTCTCCGATCGACAAAGCTGCTGCTACCAATGGTCCGGCGACCGGCGCGGCTTCGAGCTTCAGACAGCGCAACATGCGGGGCGCATAACGACGAAAGCGATGGTATCCCTGCCCGACATATGCAAGAGGCTCATCGGCTAGCGTGTTGCTGAGTTGAGTCCCTGTCGC
>NZ_JBRIQR010000103.1:0-2364 GCF_052983755.1 Enterobacter sp. CFEC122
ATAAGCTGAACCACGGCGAGGATTAGTCTTGTTCACTAAATGACAGCGAGAGATTAAATGCAAACCCAAAAAGATATTACAGTTGGCCAGATCTGGGAAGAAGTGGATCCAAGACTGATCCGGAAAGTGCGAGTTGTTGAGGTGGCCTCGTTAGAAGGGCCCAAAGGCATCCTAATCGAAAACGTGGAGTCTGGTCGTAAGAACTGGGCGTCGTCATCCCGCTTTAATGGAAAGCGTGGAGGGTATCGTCTTATTTCCTGAAGGTTTTGCCAATATGGGAAACTGAAGAGGTTGAAACCATCCCGGTGAGGGAGCATATCTGGTAAAGAAGAGTCTTTAAAAAGGTTTTACGCGACCTGGGATAATAAACGGGAAAACGATACCCAAAAAAAGAATACAGCGATGATAACGATAAGGAATGGTAAGGGCTTCAATATTTTGAGAAATGACCTGGCTTCCTTTGCATCTGCATTTCTAATCAAACTGTCCACATAGGGATCACAGCTCTTAGGTTCTGAATTTTTCATATGTTCTGTACCTGAAATTGATTCCGTATGAGAAAAGGCCACCGAAGTGGCCTCTATCAAAACTGGTGGCAAAAGTTAGATCAGGAAATCATCAAGACTTTTACCGGCTGCAATTTGTTCTGCCAGAGCTTTGGGGGTACGGCCCTGTCCAGTCCACGTTTTTGTTTCGCCATTTTCATCAGTAAATGAGTATTTGGCCGGGCGTGGTTCACGGCTTTTCTTGGTAGCCGTAGATTTGGCCTGGAATGAGCCAAGCAGCTCTTCCGGGTTGATACCATCTTCTTCCATTAACTTACGCAGGGCGTCAAGTTTCTCCTGACGAGCTTGCAGTTCGGCAGCTTTGGATGATTCTTCCTGACGACGCTCATCAACAATGACATTAAGCTTTTCGAGGATTTCCTCAAGTACTTCTAAAGGCAGCTCGCGGCCCTGGGCGCGAAGAGTACGAATATTGTTTAACGATTTGAGTGCTTCAGACATACGACCTCACTTTCTAATTCTTTGATAAGGATTTACTTAATCATAATACACTCTATAAGGAAAAAGATGCCAGCTTTATGTCTTCAGGTACAAAGATATCTTGCTAAGAATACTCCTTATCTTCCTTGTGCAGACTGTTTCGTGCTTTCGATGTTGTTCATGAGTCTTAAAATCTGCTCACTGTTTAGGGTACTCATGCTGTAAATCATCAAGAAGGAAGCGCAGAACAACATAAGCAATCGGAAAAGGAAACCATGCCAGTGACAGGCCATATATGGCGGAGATAAACATAGGGTAATTTAACTCACTTACAAAATTCGCTTCATTGTATTGTTGAATCGAAATGGCAGAAGCAAAAATTATAATTAAAGTAAGAAAAATCCACTCTAGCCATCTCTTTTTATAACAAGCATAAGCGAAAGCTGTAGGGTAAAAAATAAAGCAAAAAATTCCAGCTGCAATTACGTTCATAAAAGTAACTTTCCTGATAGCGCAGTTATTTTTCGAATGCAGCATCATGAACAACTGCCATAACATTGATGATTGGCTTTCTTTTTCTGAAGAACCTTCCGCGCGGCAAAGTTTCTCCCGCTTTGAGACGATAAAGCCAGAAAACATAAGCCGGAGGAACATTGCTGTCAAAAATATCTGAACAAGTTTGAACTGTGATGCCTACTGTATTGTCTTTCCTCATCTCTTTAAAAGTGCCTTGCAATGCAGCGGATAACGTCATTTTTAAGAAACCTTTTTCTGTTTGAACGGATAGACTTGACTTAGCTGGCTTGACTGTAATGTTTGCCACTAAAGATCCCTCGTTCTGAGGATGCAGGCACTACAAAGTTACCGTCAGGTCTAATC
Source organism: Enterobacter sp. CFEC122 (assembly GCF_052983755.1). Taxonomy (NCBI): domain Bacteria; kingdom Pseudomonadati; phylum Pseudomonadota; class Gammaproteobacteria; order Enterobacterales; family Enterobacteriaceae; genus Enterobacter; species Enterobacter sp. CFEC122. The sequence goes on from NZ_JBRIQR010000103.1 coordinate 1,866, forward strand.
ATACGAGTTTGGATGAAATTTTTGCCGGATTTGGTTTTTTCAACCTGGTGCTCGATCTTCCATTCTTCTTTGACGGGACCGGATGACAAATGAACTAGAACCGGTACTTTTTTACGTGTTCTATCCAGAACAATACAATTTGATTTATCCGTATCAACGCTTCCCTGAAGAGTATTCAAAGAGCAATTATCATATCCCTCAACCGGAACTGCATTACCTTGGATATCAATTTTGAATCCTCCAGCTATTACAATTTCGGGTGCATTATCATTTAAAGTCTCGTCATAGGCAGCATCAACTACATCGCAAGCAGTAAGAGTAAGTGACGATGCCACAGCAAGACACAATAAAGAAAATCTGTTTTTGAGCATATTTGAGACCTTTTATAAAAATAAAATAACAGGAGAATTGTATCATTAACAGTCTAGTTCTAACGACTACCACTTTTAAGTATGTATTGAGCCAGTTTTATATTCAGGCACACCATATTGCACTCTAG
>NZ_JBRIQR010000104.1:0-2186 GCF_052983755.1 Enterobacter sp. CFEC122
CCACATCTTTTGTCACCAACGAGCGGCTGCCTATCACCGCACCGTGCCCGATCTTGATTCCGGGCATGACCATTGCCTCAGAGCCGATCCAAACGTCATTGCCAATGACAGTATTACCTGCTTTTTGGAAGGCATCGAGTGCGCTTGAGAATGCAGGTTCTTCCTGCATATAAAAGAACGGGAAAGATGATGCCCAGTCGTACCGATGCCCCTGATTGCCAGCCATGATAAAGGAAGCCCCACTCCCGATAGAGCAGAAACTACCGATGATCAACTTATCAACGTCATCACGGTCCGGAAACAGATACCGTGCGCAGTCATCGAATGAGTGCCCATGATAGTAGCCAGAGTAATAGCTGTACCGCCCAACTTTGATATTGGGGTTCTTCACTTGCTCAGAAAGCAGCTTGCCTTTGAAGGGGCTATCAAAGTAGTTGGTCATAAGAGATCCCGCGGTCTGTGACTTTGCCGTCTAACGTTTGAAATAAGGGGCGCCGAGCGCCAGCGAGGGGAGCCAAAAGCTTGCTTTTGGCCGTCCCGACTTGATTGAAGGGTTGGGCGATTTTGCCATTAGATTTTTTATAAATTTAGTGTGTTTAGAATGGTGATCGCATTTTTCTTGGCTTTTATGCTTGATGTTAAATTCGACCCCAAGTTTCCTGTAAGTGCGGACACAAAAACATATTTATGTCCTGATTTGCTTATAATAAACCCTTCAAACCATCCGTTTTGTAAGGTTCTATTTGCTGTGAATCCTGCACCAGTTTTCCCATACAGTTTTGTACTATTATCCAGATCTTGTAGATACATGTTCTCTATGGTGTTTTCTATGGCTGAGTTTTTAACTGGGAGATTGTGATTAATAATTTTACGCAGGAATTGAATTTGTTCTTCTGGTGAAATTTTTAAGCTACTTTCGAGCCATGCTTCTGTTAATCCGTTGTTTCTTTCTTTATCTCCAGAGAAGTCTTGATTTCCATAATCAAAATCTTTGAGATAATTCTTGATTTTATTTAATCCAATTTTTTGGGTTATTTCTTGCGAAACCCAAACAACAGAAAATTGCATCCACGTCTTTGGTGTATGATTGCTGTTCCAGATCTCCATTCCTTTGGGGGTTTTATCCCATTTGAATATGGTTTTCTGATCTATTATTTCCGCATCAAATGCCATAAGTGATAATGCGATCTTGAAAGTTGAATCTGGTGCCATTTGCGTTGCACACTTTGCTTTATTGAATTGAGCAATTTCAGCGTTTGTGGATGCATCGTAAAGTAAAAAACAACCTTCAGTTCCTTCAAATAATGGAGATGCAACAGTAGAGATATCTGTTGATGCACTGGCGCTGCTGTAGATAATATTTGCAATTATTAAAAAAATAGCGAAGTTGATATGTATTGTGTTTTTCATAATAAGTATTGGTTTGGTAAAGGGCTTAATTTTAACGGCTAACAATTAATGAGGCTCCGGGTTCGCCCAACGTTTGACATGAGGGGCGGCCAAGGGCGCCAGCCCTTGGACGTCCCCCTCGATGGAAGGGTTAGGCATCACTGCGTGTTCGCTCGAATGCCTGGCGTGTTTGAACCATGTACACGGCTGGACCATATGGGGTGGTTACGGTACCTTGCCTCTCAAACCCCGCTTTCTCGTAGCATCGGATCGCTCGCAAGTTGCTCGGCGACGGGTCCGTTTGGATCTTGGTGACCTCGGGATCATTGAACAGCAACTCAACCAGAGCTCGAACCAGCTTGGTTCCCAAGCCTTTGCCCAGTTGTGATGCATTCGCCAGTAACTGGTCTATTCCGCGTACTCCTGGATCGGTTTCTTCTTCCCACCGTCCGTCCCCGCTTCCAAGAGCAACGTACGACTGGGCATACCCAATCGGCTCTCCATTCAGCATTGCAATGTATGGAGTGACGGACTCTTGCGCTAAAACGCTTGGCAAGTACTGTTCCTGTACGTCAGCAAGTGTCGGGCGTGCTTCTTCTCCGCCCCACCACTCGACGATATGAGATCGATTTAGCCACTCATAGAGCATCGCAAGGTCATGCTCAGTCATGAGGCGCAGTGTGACGGAATCGTTGCTGTTGGTCACGATGCTGTACTTTGTGATGCCTAACTTTGTTTTTGCGTTGCTCATGATGTCTAACTCCCAATTTGTGTAGGGCTTATTATGCACGCTTAAA
>NZ_JBRIQR010000105.1:0-2153 GCF_052983755.1 Enterobacter sp. CFEC122
GCAACCGTCCGAAATGTTATGAATTATAAGACAGCATAAAACGGCAGGCATGGACTGTCTATTAAATCGTATTTTTGCCATAATAGACATACGGTGTCTGATATTCGATTTAAGGTACATTTTTATGCGACTTTTTGGTTACGCACGGGTATCAACCAGTCAGCAGTCTCTCGATATTCAGGTCAAGGCGCTCAAAGACGCGGGGGTGAAATTCAACCGCATCTTTACCGACAAGGCATCCGGCAGCTCTGCCGACAGGGAGGGGCTGGATCTGCTCCGTATGAAGGTGGAGGAAGGTGATGTCATTCTGGTCAAGAAACTTGACCGTCTTGGCCGCGACACTGCCGATATGATCCAACTGATTAAAACATTTGACGCCCAGGGCGTGGCTGTCCGGTTCATTGATGACGGGATTAGTACTGATGGGGAGATGGGGAAGATGATCGTCACCATTCTTTCAGCAGTAGCTCAAGCAGAGCGTACTCGCATCCTTGAACGAACAAATGAAGGAAGGTTAGAGGCCAAGTCTAAAGGGATTAAATTTGGCCGCAAACCAACAGTGGATAAAGCTAAAGTTCACTGTCTTCGTGAACAAGGTCTTGGCGCAACCAGCATATCCAGACAGTTAAAGATTGCACGTTCCACAGTCTACAAAATTCTCGCTACTACGTAGTGGTACACATGATGGAACGTCACTAGTAGGCTGAACACGATAGGAAATAACCTCGTATAAAGCTATGTCTACTGTTATTAGCATGAACGATAAAGGGCAATTATGGATTACGAACAACTGCCTAGGGCGGCACTGGTCCGAATGCTTCAAGAGCATGATGCGGCACTAGTCGACGCCGGTAAAAATGGCATCGTTATGAATTACACCGGCCGAACAGCTCCGTGGCAAATAATCAGACAGGTGAAGCCTAAGCTCTTCAGTATTATAAAAAAATATTCTTGTGGTGAAGAGCTTGCTCAGGCTGAAAATGAGATTTGGGATGGAGAAAATCTTTCCGCAATGGTCACTCTCTATAAATATAGAGGGCAGATTGATCTCGTACTGACAGACCCTCCCTACAATACCGGAGAGGATTTCCGTTATAACGACAAATGGGATAAAGATCCCAACGACCCTGATTTGGGCGATGTAGTTCCTAAAGACGACGGTTCGAAGCATAGCAAATGGTTGCGCTTCATGACCCCCAGAATTTGGATGATGAGGGAGATGCTGAAACCAGGTGGCGTGATGGCGATTTGTATCGATCATCGGGAACTTTTCCGCCTAGGAATGCTCATGGATGAGATATTTGGCGAGGATAATCGTTTAGCAATTATTAACTGGCAAAAGTCCGCGGCTGCGAGACCTGATAATAAACATGTCTCGACGGCAACCGAGTACGTACTGGTATACGGGAAAGATATAACCCGTGTACGGACGGCATCGCTCGCTCGTGGAGAGGCTGACAACAAGAGATACTCCAATCCAGACAACGACCCGGGAAACGACTGGCGTGAGGGAAATCTTACTGCAAAAAGTTATTCAGCTAAGGACGACTATGGTATCCAGTCTCCATTCACAGGAGTTGTGCATTACCCAGCTGGTAATGGTGCGTGGAGGCATCCTAAGAAGAATGTAAAAATATGGCTGAACGCTTGGGGACCTGAGTACGAAGAACGCGATATAGGAGATGGTCGTGGAAAAGCTTTGGTTGTTAAAGGCCAACAACCAGGAGCTATCGCGAGCTCAGTATCTAAGAAAGCATATGCCCGGCTTGCAAAAAATAACTGGCCATTTCTTTGGTTTGGCCGGGACGGTCTGGGTAGACCCCGCGTCAAAACTTATCTTGAACAAATAAAGAAAGGGAAAGTGCCCGTAACATACTGGTCAGATACCGATCTTGCCTCCGAAATCCTGACTGACATTGATTTAGGCTCTACATCTTGGGATTACTCGGAGTCGGGTCGATCTGCAGATGGTGTGGCCGAACTAACAGCTGTTGTTGGTCAAGGGCATGGTTTTTCTACCGTAAAACCTCTCAAATTGATGACCAAAATCATCCAACTCTGGTGTCGTCCGGACGGCATTGTTTTAGATCCATTTGCAGGTTCTGGAAGGCTTTGTTGAATAAATCAGATTTCGGGTAAGTCTCCCCCGTAGC
>NZ_JBRIQR010000106.1:0-2073 GCF_052983755.1 Enterobacter sp. CFEC122
CTTCAAATGCTTCCATTATGTTCAATGACATTGCTGTTACCTACCTAAAACAACACCGGGTCTGGCCGCTTTAAACATTGCTGATTTACGATCCGCAATCCACTGTTCCACTTCGGATAACTGCCATGCAACATTTCGACTAGTAAGTGCTATACGGCGAGGAAACTCGCCTCGCTGTTCAAGGTTATAAATAGTGCGGGCTGACAATGGGATCATTTCCAGAAGTGTTTTTCTGTTAATGAGCGTGCTATGTGCCTTTGTTTGCATCTGCCTTCCTCCTGTTTCCAATCAGGCCTATACAATGCCAAGCATTACCACTTGCTAAAACCTATTCATTGGCTAAAATGGTTGACATGAAAATTACTATCTGGGAAGGCTGTGACCTCACAGTTGCAGCTGCAATTAAATTATTTGTAGAGCGTAGTTATCCGTACTCCATATTTTCACGGAGGTATCCAATACTGCGTCTCATACAGGAAGTTATTGATCCAGCAGTAGCTGCTTATGTAAATTCCCTGCCACCAAGTCATAAAGACTACATTTCTGGAGTAAATCTAGGATTTAGTGATGTACTTAAAAAAGTGGGCTTAAACGTCGTAGTACAGGCACAAAGACTTCTTTTGCGTAATTTCGTTCTGACTTTAGATCAACAAACTTCTCTTGATAAATGCTTTACCGCTACGATTGAGTCTCTTATTGAATTAGTCAGTGAGTGCGCATCCAAGCGGCCGAAGAAATCCGCTCCTGCAAAAGGAGTAACTATAAATTCACAGCGTAAGCTCGGTTATTGCGAGTTCTGCGGTAATCTAACCGAATTTTCCAAGTTGATCAGTGAGATATCAGAATTTGTTGCTAACGATAATGAGTTCCCCGTTCATGAAAAACAGGTCCTTAGTCATCGATATTGTTCTGACCATAGGCCCAAACTCACCAATGGTCTATGGAATCCCAAATACAGACAAGGAAAGCGGTCTCTCGAACAGTTCAATAAAGAATTAATAAGGCTTAGACGGCAATGCGCTAAACCGCATAAAGCTAACGCAAACACAGGGGATATATTGATTGATACCTATTTTCATGAGTGGATGCAGGGTCAAACTTTAACCCCAGCAGATCTAGATAAACTTAGGAATATTGCCAGACGAATGGTTGACTCCAAATTCACTGATACTAAGAAAAAAATAATCATATTAAAACACCAAGGTTTTAACCAGTTTGAAACCGCACAGGTTTTAGAAAAAAATCACTACACAACTATGACAAAGCAGGCTGTGTCCAAGGCATTAGCGTCTGTGAGGAAAGAATTTTATATTTAAAATAGTATATCCACGAGCTATTATGGTGGCAGTTTAAGTCTTAATATCATCCACTTTATTGAATTATAACCAGCCACTTACGAGGGTTTTTCGCGATTACCCTGCTTCAAATTGATGATTTTGAAAATACAGTATTATAGTTTATTGTTTGTAGCGCAGCTGTAAGCGTTATGCAAAACGGATCACAGTGATACTACCTCACCAGTAAATCACTGAAGCCGATCTGTAATGACATAGAACGAATTGGTTTTATGGTTATGCAATGGCTCATCCCCTTACTTGTCCCTGACCATAAAAAACATTCGCTTTCCTGAAAGCAAGTCTAAGCCAAGGGGCGTTTACAGTTGTCTTCTCTTGGCTCATTAGGTACTGGCTTAATTATTAGAATCATGTCGGTGGCATTTAAGTCCAAATATGCCCAAACTTTTAGCAGCTAAAATTCGTCTTCTCATGTAGGGTCAAGAAGCTTATGACTTAACCTATTGATTATGTGAATTACCTTGTGAGTATTACTCGTAGGATGGAATCTTCCAAAACTCTGACAATTCACTCTGAATGCATGGTAACAAAGAACAGTTTAAACCATGGTCTGTTCAGCGTTAAATTTCTCAAGATAGACTTCCATTTCGCGAGTCCACCTAGGGGTAGGTACCGAGGTGATCATTAGCCAAGGAAACCACCATACAAGCATGAAGAGTAACATAAGCGGTGCGATCATTTCGGCCGAAGAATGAGAAACTATATACATAATGAATAA
>NZ_JBRIQR010000107.1:0-1982 GCF_052983755.1 Enterobacter sp. CFEC122
TGTCTAGCCAATGTTGAAATGTCGTGCTGAAAACAAAGCTGACCTGACGTCAGTGGAGAGTCTGGACAATGCCTTTTTAAGGTTGAGTCAGGCTTTGGAGGAAGAACGTGGTTGCCAGGTTTTCTCGGCTATCATCAGTTTACGTACGGTCTCTTTTGAAATCCGGACACCGTATTCTGTGGTCAGAATTCGCCAGATGGCTGACGGATTCATACCCCGGCCGCGTGAGCGAATAAGCTGCAGTGCCTGATCTCTGATGGTGGTGTTTAACTGATGATTGCCGGGCTTTCCACGGCGCCGGCTGACCAGACCGGCTGGCCCCAGCTCGCGATAGCGCTTAATCAGGCGGGAGCACTGACGACGGGTGAGCTCCATGGACTCTGCCACTTCTGCCAGCGTGATTTCCCGCGCCATATAGGCTTCAATCAAATCCAGGCGTAGCGCTTCGTGAAGTGTCAGGAGCACTGGTTTGTTGTCGTCCATTTTTCTCTCATCTGTCGGCCATATCAGATCCACAGGTGAGGGAAGGGCTCATCGCTTCAGGCTGGGGATAAAATCCTGCGGACTGGCCAGCACCGGGTTGATCGCCCTGAGCTCTTCCAGTGCACGCTCCTGAGCGCGCCTGCGGGGCATTTTTGTACTGCGCATTCGCTTTCCTTCAGCCTCCAGCTCGTCCTGTTTCTGCTGTGCCAGCCTCAGAACGGCACCCAGTCGTTTGTTATCAACAACCGCCCCCTGATCAACGCAGGTCAGTTTATCGAAAATCTTATAACCCAGTGGCCGGTGCTGATGCCGGAAAGTAATGCTTCCGTCAGGGTAATCATAAACGGTAATTTTTTCACCTGCTATGCGCGTATTTTGTTCGGTGGGTTCAATGATATACATGACTTTATCATACTGAAAAGTCAGTGCTTTCGATAAGGTCCGTAGCTCCTGCCAGGCGAAGATATCATTCAGCTCCAGTGGACTCTGTGTGACCGCACGGTGCAGATCTTTAGGGTATTTTGCCGGCCGGGAGAAACGACGGTTAAAATCAGACATGAAATGTTCAATCCACTGATTGGCTTCAGCAACCGAGCTGATGTTCTGCAGGCGCATCTCTTTAATCAGTCGATCCTGGAGCGTTTTATTTACCCGTTCCACGCGACCTTTTGCCTGGCTGCTGTTGGCACAAATCAATTCGATCGCCAGTTCCCGGAGAGCCCGTCCGAACTGGGTTGTGCCGGTACGTCGGCTCTCGGGTCCGCTGACCCTGAACACCGCATGCTTGTCGCTGTAAAATGCGACAGGTTTACCATGTTTATCAATGTATTGCCGGGTAGCCATCATGTAGTCAAACGCGTTTTCTGAATCACAGAATCGCAGGTGCATCAGGCGACCTGTGGCGTCATCCATGAAGACCAGAAGACAGCATTTTGGGGCTCTTCCTTCGAACCAGTCATGGTGAGAGCCATCGATCTGAACCAGTTCGCCGAAACAGTCGCGACGATAGCGCGGCTGGTAAACCCGGGTTCGCCGGCGGGAATGAGGACGCCAGAGACCGTCGGCTGTCATCCAGTTACGGATGGTTTCAACGGAGAGATATATATGATGGCGTTCAGCCAGTTTTTCGGTTGCGAGCGTTGGGCCAAAATCTGAATAGTGGCACCGGATCAAATCCAGGGCTTTACAGCGTGTTTCTTCATCGATCCGGTTGTTTGCAGGACGTCCACGGCGGGAAGATGCAAATGCGGTTGCGCCATCTGTCCGGTACAGACGCACAAGACGCTGCACCTGACGAACACTGAGCTTAAGTATGTCTGCTGCGTCGCGCTGAAGCAAAGCCCGGTCAAATACTCGCTGAATGATGCCAAGCCGGTAAAGTTCTTTGTCTGTCATAGTCACCAACATAAGATCGCGGTCCTGTGCTGAGCAAAATGAAGGCTTAGCGTACACGACGCGTGTGAATTGTGCTGAGACGACAATAACGCTTTGTGCTGACA
>NZ_JBRIQR010000108.1:0-1976 GCF_052983755.1 Enterobacter sp. CFEC122
TCGGTGGCCACGGCCAGCGGCAATTCGCTGGCCTGCTTGAGGCTGGCGAATTTCGCGGGCGGCACCAGGTAGTCCTCGAAGTCCTTGAACTGGCGCGAGCCTTGCACCCAGATGTCGCCGGAGCGCAGCGCGTTCTTCAGCTCCGACAGCGCGCACAGTTCGTAGTAGCGCCGGTCGATGCCGGTGTCGGTCATCACCAGCTTCTGCCAGCGCGGCTTGATGAACTCGGTCGGCGCGTCGGTGGGCACCTTGCGGGCGTTGTCGCTGTTCATGCTGCGCAGCACCTCGATGGCGTCGAGTACGTCCTTGGCGGCGGGCGCGGCCCGCAACTTGAGCACGTCGAGAAATTCCGGCGCGTAGCGGCGCAGCGTGGCGTAGCTCTCGCCGATGCGGTGCAGGAAATCGAAGTCCTCGGGTTGCGCGAGCCGCTGCGCTTCGGTGACGCTCTCGGCGAAAGCATCCCAGGACATGACGGCCTCGATGGCGGCGAACGGATCGCGGCCCGCTTGCTTGGCCTCGATCAGCGCCTGGCCGATGCGCCCGAACAGCCGCACCTTGGCATTGATCGCCTTGCCGGATGCCTGGAACTGCTGCTGATGCTTGTTCTTGGCGGCATTGAACAGCTTGCCCAGGATGCGGTCATGCAGGTCGATGATTTCGTCGGTGACGGTGGCCATGCCCTCGATGGCGAGCGCCACCAGGGTCGCGTAACGCCGCTGCGGCTCGAACTTCGCCAGGTCGGCGGGCGTCATCTGGCCGCCCTCGCGGGCGATCTTGAGCAGCCGGTTCTGGTGAACCAGCCGCTCGATGCCGGAGGGCAGGTCGAGCGCCTGCCACGCCTTGAGGCGTTCGATGTGTTCCAGCATGTGCCGCGAGTTCGGTTTGACCGGGGATTGCCGCAGCCAGGCCAGCCACGTCGTCTTGCCGTTGTCGCGGCGCTTGAGCAGATCGTCGAGGCGACGGCGATGCACGTCCGTCAGCGGCTCAGCCAAGGCGTCGTAGAGACGCCGGTTGGCGCGGGTAATCGCTTCGGCGCTCGCCCGCTCGACGGCGTTGAGGGCGGGCACAATGACCGACTGCCGCCGCAGGTGCTCGATCAAGGCTCTGGCCAGCACGATGCCCTTGTCGGTTTGCATGGCCAGCTCGGTCAGCAACTGGACAGCCTGCCGGTAGTGGCCAATCGTGAACGGCTGGAAGCCGAACACCGTTTGCAGCTCGACCAGGTGCTCGCGTCGGGTCTGCTCACGCTGCCCGTACTCGTCCCAGCTTTCGATGCCGACCTTGAGCTGGTTGGCGACCAGTCTCAGCAATGGCGGGAACGGTGGCTCATCAGCGCCAAGGATGACGCCGGGAAAGCGCAGGTAGCAGAGCTGCACCGCGAAGCCCAGCCGATTGGCCGGGCCGCGCCGCTGCCGGATGATGGAGAGGTCGCTTTCGCTGAACGTGTAGTGACGGATCAACTCATCCTTGGTGTCCGGCAACGCCAGCAGGCTTTCGCGCTCGGCGGCGGAGAGGATCGAACGGCGGGGCATGCGGTTTCCTTCTTCTTGAAATTCTATTCTTGATTGCATATCATCTCAACGAGTTTCGATAAGAAAGGATGCGCATGCGACCGTCTGTTGTGCTTGACATGAAGCGAAGCGCAGTGCGTGAAGCGGTAGGCCGCTTTCGCGCCGCGAACCCGCGCGTCTTCGGCTCGGTGCTGCATGGCACCGACCGGGATGGCAGCGACCTCGACCTGTTGGTCGATGCGCTGCCCGGTGCCACGTTGTTGGACTTGGGCGATTTGGAAGAAGAACTGAAATCGCTGCTCGGCGTTGACGTCGATCTGCTGACTCCCGGCGACCTGCCGCCGAAGTTCCGGGCCAAGGTGCTCGCGGAGGCGCAACCGATATGAGCGAGAACCGCCTGCCCGATTACCTCGACCACATTCAGCAGGCCGCAACCGATGCGCGCAGCTTCGTGGAAGGGATGGC
>NZ_JBRIQR010000109.1:0-1840 GCF_052983755.1 Enterobacter sp. CFEC122
ATTAATTATTGGAGACTATCATGAAGTTTGAGAAGTCACAGGCAGCAGTTGACCGCCTGACCCCCGAGCAACGCCGGATTACCCAGGATTCGGGGACCGAAAGGCCCTTCACGGGTGAGCACAACGACAACAAGGAGCCTGGCATCTACGTCGACATAGTGTCGGGAGAGCCGCTGTTCGCTTCAACGGACAAGTTCGATTCGGGTACTGGCTGGCCCAGCTTCACCAAGCCGATCGTTCCGGCAAACGTGAACGAGGTGCGGGACAGTGCACACGGCATGGTCCGGACGGAGGTCAGGTCGGTACACGCCGACAGCCATCTGGGCCACGTTTTCCCGGACGGTCCTTCCGACCGCGGCGGTCTGCGCTACTGCATCAACTCTGCGTCCCTTCGCTTCATCCCGCGCGACGAGATGGAGTCCGAGGGATACGGTGAATATCTCGATCAAGTAGAGGAGGCTTAACATGCATCAGCGCGCTGTTCTCGCAGGAGGATGTTTCTGGGGCATGCAGGATCTGATCCGCAAGCGGCCCGGCATCATCTCGACCCGTGTGGGTTACACGGGCGGCGATATTCCGAACGCCACGTATCGTAATCACGGCACGCATGCCGAGGGGATCGAGATTGTCTTCGACCCGACAGTGACGAGCTACCGGCACATCCTGGAATTCTTCTTCCAGATCCACGATCCGACGACGCTGAACCGCCAGGGCAATGATCGTGGGCTCTCCTACCGGTCGGGCATCTATTATGTCGACGAGGAGCAGAAGCGCGTCGCCGAGGATACGATCGCCGATGTGGATGCCTCGGGGCTGTGGGATGGCAAAGTGGTGACCGAGGTCCAGCCGGTCGGCGAGTTCTGGGAGGCCGAGCCCGATCACCAGGATTATCTGGAGAAGCGGCCGGGCGGCTACACCTGCCACTTCGTCCGTCCCGACTGGGTTCTTCCAAAGCGGCATGAGGCCGGCGATGTGAGCCCTGCGGCCGGGGCTGCAGCGGAATAGGCTTCGCTGCCGTTAGTGCCGCGCCGATCCGGTTCGCAACCTCCGACGACCGCGTCAATCGACGCGGTCGTCGAACCCGGCCTTGAAGCAGATCATTCCATTCAGCCGCCGTCGCAGTGCCAGGATCCAGATATGACAGACCTCTCCTCCTTTCCCATCACGCAGCGCTGGCCAGCATCTTATCCGGATCGCTTGCAACTATACGCGGCCCCCACGCCCAACGGCGTCAAGGTCTCGATGATGCTGGAGGAGACTGGCCTGCCGTATGAGCCCCACTTCGTCGACATCTCGAACAACGAGTCGAAGGATCCAGCGTTCGTGTCGTTGAATCCCAACGGCCGCATACCCGCGATCATCGATCCGGCTGGCCCTGACGGCCAGCCCATTGGCATATGGGAAACCGGTGCGATCCTCATCTATCTGGCCGACAAGACGGGGCAGCTCATCTCAACAACACCCGCCCAGCGGTACGAGACTCTGGCCTGGGTGTTCTTTCAGGTGTCGGGCGTTGGGCCGACCTTCGGACAGCTAGGCTTTTTCCTGCGATTTGCCGGCAAGGACTATGAGGACAAGCGACCTCGGCAGCGCTTTGTTGATGAATCCAGGCGTCTTCTCGGGGTCCTGGATCACCGGCTGGAGGGCCGCGAATGGATTGTCGATGATTACTCGATCGCGGACATTGCGACGTTTGGCTGGGTGAATGCGCTGGTCGAATTCTACGCAGCGGGCGACATCCTCGGCCTAAGCAGCTATTCGAACGTGCAGGCATGGCTCGAACGCGGGCTGGCGCGACCGGCTGTACAGCGTGGCCTGCGAATTCCTGCGAGGCCTGCAT
>NZ_JBRIQR010000110.1:0-1831 GCF_052983755.1 Enterobacter sp. CFEC122
GGTCGGTTCCGGCTGAGGGCGAAATGACACCCTAAGCGTTAGCTCTGTGTCGTTGCACGATGTCAGCGACGGTATTCTTGCTGATACCGAGCTCGCGTGCGATCCAGCGATAGCTGCGTCCCTCGGCCCTCATCGCAACCACCTTAGGCAAAAGTCGGTCTGATTTTGGTCGCACTCCGGCCTGACGACCAAGCCTCTTACCACGTGCCTTCGCAACAGCAAGGCCTGACTTGACCCGCTCGCTGATGAGATCCCGCTCAAACTCCGCAATGCCGGAAAGAAACGTCGCCAGCATTCGTCCATACGGCGACGAAAGATCGAACGCCATTCCATTCATGGCTATCACGGAAACCTTCCAGTTCTCCAGTTCACGTAGCGTATTGAGCAGATCGAGCGTCGAGCGCCCCCACCGGGAAAGCTCAGTGACCAGGATTGCATCAATTTGTCTGGACTGGGCAAGCGCCAGGACTTTCTTTCGCTCGGCCCGGTCGAGTTTAGTTCCTGAACCTGTTTCCTTAAATATTCCCACCACGTCGTAGCCGGCACAGCCGGCGAAGGCTCGCAGATCAAATTCCTGGCGTTCACAAGACTGATCCGCTGTTGAAACCCGGCAGTAAATGGCGGCACGATGTCCCAATTGAACCCTCCTGGATTTTTGTATCGGAACGCCCTGATTTATATGGGCTGGCTGTTGTCCAAAACAGACTATACTTCAAAAGGGACGAATTTGTATGTCACGACGCCATATTTTCACCGAACGGCAGCGAGCAGCGCTGTTCGATCTGCCCACGGACGAACTGTCGCTACTGAAGTTCTACACGCTGGGCGATGATGACCTGGAAAACATTAGGCAGCGCCGCAGACCGGAAAACAGGATTGGCTTTGCCCTGCAACTTTGTGCCTTACGATATCCGGGCCGTGCACTGGCTCCTGGTGAGATGATCCCGCGTGAAGTCCTTTCCTTCGTCGGTGCTCAGCTTGGAGTTCCGGCTGATGCGCTTCTCACTTATGCCACACGGCGCCAAACCCGTCAGCAGCACATGGACACGCTGCGCGAAATTTACGGCTACAAGACCTTCACGGGCCGTGGTGCCCGTGATCTGCGGGAGTGGACTTTCGGCCAGGCCGAAGATGCCAGATCAAACGAGGATCTTGCTCATCGTTTTATTGTGCGGTGTCGGGAAACTTCCACCATTCTGCCCGCAGTATCGACAATCGAGCGCTTGTGCGCGGATGCTCTGGTCGCCGCTGAGCGGCGGATTGAAACGCGGATTGCGGAAAATTTAACAGCGGATGTTCGCGATCACCTGGACAAACTTCTGAGTGAAATGCTCGCCGGCAATATCAGTCGTTTCATCTGGCTTCGCAACTTCGAGGTTGGTAACAACTCGGCTGCTGCTAACCGTTTGCTCGACAGGCTCGAATTTCTGCGTACCCTGAATATCAATCATAGTGCTTTGGCCAGCATACCTGCCCATCGCATTGCCCGGCTGCGTCGGCAGGGTGAACGCTACTTCACCGACGGTTTGCGTGACATCACTTCGGACCGCCGCTGGGCGATCCTTGCCGTCTGTGTTGTGGAGTGGGAAGCGGCGATTGCTGATGCCATAGTCGAAACCCATGACAGGATCGTAGGAAAAACCTGGCGGGAAGCGAAGCGCCAGCATGACGAAACAATTTCCGGCTCTAAAGCCACACTCACGGATACGATCCGTACCTTCACCGCGCTGGGAGCTTCGTTGCTTGAGGCCCGCAGTGACGGAACCCCGCTGGAGATGGCTGTCGCCAGTTCGGTTGCATGGGACCGGCTCGCTCAACTGGTAGCGACAGG
>NZ_JBRIQR010000111.1:0-1641 GCF_052983755.1 Enterobacter sp. CFEC122
CCGGGAAGGAGGGAGTGACCATCTCATTAATTATCCCACGCTAAGACTGTTTTTTGTACAAAGCGGTATCGACTGTACGTAATGAGCGGTATTTTCCGGATCCCAGCTTAAGATTATTACGCCAGACGTAATCTCCACTCAGATTGATATGTTCCCAGCCCAGGGGAGAAAGATGAGAGACCAGTTGCTCATTTATCGGGATACCCTTTCGTTTTAGTGACTCAATAGCTCTTTCTATATATACCGTGTTCCACAACGTGATCGCTGCTGTCAGTAATGTCAGCCCGCTGGCGCGATAACTCTGATTCTCCAGCCCACGATCCCTTATTTCACCCAGACGGTGCAAAAAGACCGCTCGCGCAAGGGCATTACGGGCCTCACCCTTATTCAGCCCCGCCTGCACGCGTCGGCGCAGACCGGGATCACGGAACCAGTCCAGCATAAATAGTGTCCGTTCGATGCGGCCAATCTCTCTCAGCGCTTTGGCAAGTCCATTCTGTTTTGGGTAACTGGCTAACTTTTTCATCATCAGTGATGCGGTGACTGTCCCCTGCTTAATCGAGGTTGCCAGGCGCAATACCTCATCCCAGTGCGACTCAATGTCTTTGATATTTAGGCAGGTTGTTGATATGACAGACTGAAGCCCCGGATAGCGCTCGGCCTTTCCATGAATAAACAGCCGCTTGTCATGAAGATCACGGATCCTTGGCGCAAAAGCGAATCCCAGCAGGTGCATCAGGGCGAAAACATGTTCAGTGAAGCCTGCGGTATCGGTGTAATGCTCGGTAATTTCCAGATCGCTTTCATGGTACAGCAGGCCATCAAGCACGTGGGTTGAGTCGCGCACCCGGCTGATCACTTTGGCGTAGAACGGGCTGTATTGGTCTGAGATATGCGTATAAATCTGCACGCCCGGCTCCTGACCATATTTAAGATTGACCTGACCGGCATAACGTCCGTGACTGCCTACCCGAAAGTTCTGCCCGTCTGACGACGATGTTGTCCCGTCGCCCCAGAATGCGGCCAGAGGCCGCTCTTTCTGTGCGTTGACCAGCTCGGCCAGTGCCGCTGAATAAGTTTCATCCCTGATGTACCATGCCTGAATACCTTCGAGTGACGATCTTGTGGCCCCAGGGCAGGATTCCGCCATTTTTGTCAGCCCAAGGTTGATGCCGTCAGCCAGAATGGTGGTCAGCAACAGTCTTCCGTCTTTTGGTCTGACGTTATTATTTTTGAGGTGCGCGAAGTGACGCGTAAATCCCGTCCAGCTATCAACTTCTTCCAGTATCTCCGTAATTTTCGGATGGGGAAGCATGCCATAGACCAAATCTGCAAAGGGCGAAACACCTGAAGGAACGCTGTTCTCCAGTGGAGTGATTTTTACGCCTTTATCTGAGATATCTACATCGGGCAAATCACCGGCAAGCGCCATCGCGTTAACTTCTTCCAGCCGAGATGCAAGAAGAGTCATACGGGCCTGAAGGTATGCCTGGCTATCGGTCTGAACGGCCAACTGTAACTGGTCATTATGTCGGGATTTCTCAAACTCAGCAGTCGGGATGAGATAATCATCAAAATTTTTGTAGCGGCGCGATCCTTTTACCCAGATATCACCGGAACGTAATGGGCACTGTTGTAATG
>NZ_JBRIQR010000113.1:0-1443 GCF_052983755.1 Enterobacter sp. CFEC122
TGTACTGACCCCAAAAAGTTGGACAGTTAAACACGAGGCACATAGGTCTGGGTTCGATATTCAATTGGACTCAGACCTTTTAATTTCAGGCTAATTCTTCTGCTGTTGTAGTAGTCAATATATTCCGTAACAGCATCCTTCAGTTCGCTTATATTACTGAACTCGTCAAGATAAAAACACTCCGACTTTAAGGTTCCAAAGAAACATTCCACGACTGCATTATCCAGACAATTGCCTTTTCTGGACATGCTCTGTGTAATGCCTTGTTCTTTAAGGATGTTTTGATACCTTCTCATACGATACTGCCATCCCTGGTCAGAGTGCAGAATAGGATGCTCGTGAGGCTTAAGCTTTTTGAATGCCTGATCGAGCATATTCTCGACCATGTTCATCACAGGTCTTTCCGACAGGCTGTAAGAAATAACTTCGTTGTTGAAGAGATCTATTACTGGAGACAAATACAGCTTTCGCCCATTGACTGCAAATTCAGTAACGTCGGTAACCCACTTCTCGTTTGGCCGTGTAGCCTTGAAATCCCTTTGGAGAACATTGGGGGCGGTTTGCCCTACCTCTCCTCTGTAGGAGCTGTATCGCTTGACCTTAATCGCTGCCTTAAGCGAGAGGGTTCCCATCAGGCGCTGAACGGCTTTATGGTTAATCCGTTCCCCGTCTCGATGGAGAGACAACGTTACCCTACGGTATCCGTAACGACCTTTATTCTCGTGATAAATCTCACCAATACGCTTTTTAACATCCGCATACTTATCAGGCTTGCTGAGAGCCTTTAGATGGTAATAAAACGTACTGCGCGGTATCTCCGCTGCCTTGAGAAGCTCATCAAGAGGGTAAAACTGCCTTAGCTCGTTGAGTACTTTCACTTTTTCGCGGGATGAGCTAAGGCTTTCAGCTTTTTTAGATACGTAAGCCGCATTTCAAGGAATCGAACTTGTCTTTCAAGATCCTCAATACGTCGGTCTTTCGACAGCTCCAATGCTAACGCCGCTTTTTCTGGATCAACTGACATTGTAATGTTTCTTTTGGTGCCGATCTTGAGTGCGCGTAAACCAGCTTCTCCGTGCTCCTCATAGACTTTCAGCCACTTGGCTACAGAACCACTACCAGCAAGCATAAAGTGAGCAGCAGCCTGATTGAGGGACATCTGCTGCTCGGTCACGGCTTTCACGACCTTAATGCGCAACTCTGGATCAGCACTAACGCCTTTAGGTTTGGGAATTAAACCTTTTTCTCCATGTTTTTCATAGAGGGCAACCCACGTCCTGACCTGTGTTCGAGGCACACCAAAACGTGCAGAGATGATCCTGTAACCATCATCAGTTGTGAAGTAGTGATTCACGACTTCAAGGCGCTTTTCGAAGGGGTATTTTGGCTTTGACATATCAGGGACTATTCCATTTCATCGTCCAACAAAATGGGTGCAGTACA
>NZ_JBRIQR010000114.1:0-1438 GCF_052983755.1 Enterobacter sp. CFEC122
GCGGGGAAGGCATAACCGGCTGGGAATTGCGCTTCAGCTCACCACCGCCCGTTTTCTGGGCACCTTTCTGACAGACTTAACCCGGGTTCTGCCAGGTGTTCAGCAATTTGTCGCGGTGCAGCTTAATATTCGCCGTCCGGAAGTCCTTACCCGCTACGCAGAACGGGTTACCACCCTCAGAGAGCATACTGCGCTGATTAAGGAATATTACGGTTACCATGAATTTGGTGATTTCCCCTGGTCTTTCCGCCTGAAGCGCCTGCTGTACACCCGCGCATGGCTCAGTAATGAGCGACCCGGCCTTATGTTTGATTTTGCCACCGCGTGGCTGCTTCAGAATAAGGTCCTGCTGCCCGGAGCAACCACACTTGTACGTCTCGTCAGTGAAATACGCGAACGGGCAAATCAGCGGCTGTGGAAGAAACTGGCCGCGTTGCCGGACAGCTGGCAGACCGCCCGCGTGACGGAGCTTCTGGACATTCCTGAGGGGCAGCGTACTTCACCGCTGGAGCAACTGAAAAAGGGACCGGTCACCGTCAGCGGCCCGGCATTTACCGAAGCGCTGGAGCGGTATATCCGGCTGCGAAACCTGGAATTTTCCCGACTGAATTTTACCGGTCTGCCTGCTATACAACTGCGTAATTTGGCCCGTTACGCAGGCATGGCGTCGGTAAAATATATCGCGCGAATGCCACAGCAGAGAAAACTGGCCGTACTCACAGCATTCGTTAAAGCGCAGGAGACTGCGGCGCTGGATGAGGCCGTTGATGTGCTCGATATGCTGATACTGGATATCACTCGTGCGGCGAAGAAAACGGGGCAGAAAAAACGGCTCAGGACGCTTAAAGATCTTGATCGTGCTGCGCTAATATTGGCGCGGGCATGTTCATTGTTGCTGGATGAACAGGCTGACGATGCTGAACTGAGGGAGACCATATTCAACAGCATACCGAAAAGCAGGCTGGCAGAATCCGTCAGCAAGGTAAATGAGCTGGCCCGACCTCAGAACAACAATTTCCATGACGAAATGGTGGAGCAGTACGGGCGGGTAAAGCGCTTTCTTCCGGCGGTATTGCGCGACCTGCATTTCCAGGCAGCGCCAGCCGGAGAACATACGTTGTCCGCCATTCATTATCTGACCGAACTGAACGGCTCGAAAAAGCGCATCCTGGACAATGCGCCTGAACATATTATTACCGGCCCCTGGAAACGCCTGGTATACGATGCGGAGGGCCGGATACAGCGTGCCGGTTACTCGCTTTGTCTGCTGGAGCGCCTTCAGGATGCACTACGTCGAAGGGACATCTGGCTCGAAAACAGCGATCGCTGGGGAAATCCCCGCGAGAAGCTGTTGCAGGGGGAAGAATGGCAGGCTCAGCGGGTCCCCGTTTGCCGGGCGCTGGGACATCCCACTGATGGACATAAAGGCGTGCAACAG
>NZ_JBRIQR010000115.1:0-1429 GCF_052983755.1 Enterobacter sp. CFEC122
CGGTTGCAGCGGCCGTAGCGGCCTGAACTTGCCCGCGCCGATCTTGGCGCTGCTGCGCCAGAGGTAATCGCCGGTCAGGTTGATGTGCTCCCAGCCGAGCGGCGACAGGTACTGCAACAGGCCGTCATCGACGGCTTGACCGTGGCCACGCAAGGCGTTCGCGGCCCGCTCCAGATAGACCGTGTTCCATAGCACGATGGCCGCCGTCACCAGGTTGAGGCCGCTGGCCCGGTAGCGCTGCTGCTCGAAGCTGCGGTCGCGGATTTCCCCCAGGCGGTTGAAGAACACGGCGCGGGCCAGCGCGTTGCGCGCCTCGCCTTTGTTCAGCCCGGCATGCACGCGGCGGCGCAGCTCGACGCTTTGCAGCCAGTCCAGGATGAACAGTGTGCGCTCGATGCGTCCCAGCTCACGCAGGGCGACGGCCAGGCCGTTCTGGCGCGGGTAGCTGCCAAGCTTCCTGAGCATCAGCGAGGCCGTCGCCGTGCCCTGCTTGATCGAGGTGGCCATCCGCAGGATTTCATCCCAATGGGCGCGGACGTGCTTGATGTTGAGCGTGCCGCCGATCATCGGTTTCAACGCCTCGTAGGTGGCATCGCCCTTCGGGATGTAGAGCTTGGTGTCGCCCAGGTCACGAATGCGCGGGGCGAAGCGGAAGCCCAGCAGGTGCATCAACGCGAAGACGTGGTCCGTGAACCCTGCCGTGTCGGTGTAGTGCTCCTCGATCCGCAGGTCGGATTCGTGATACAGCAGGCCGTCGAGCACGTAGGTCGAGTCGCGCACGCCGACGTTCACGACCTTGGTGTGGAACGGCGCGTACTGGTCGGAGATATGGGTGTAGAACGTCCGCCCTGGGCTGCTGCCGTATTTCGGATTGATGTGGCCGGTGCTCTCGGCCTTGCTGCCGGTGCGGAAGTTCTGGCCGTCCGACGATGACGTGGTGCCGTCGCCCCAATGCTCGGCGAAGGGATGTCGGAACTGCGCGTTGACCAGCTCGGCCAGTGCCGCCCCGTAGGTTTCGTCGCGGATGTCCCAGGCTTGCAGCCAGGCCAGCTTGGCGTAGGTCGTGCCGGGGCACGATTCCGCCATCTTGGTCAGGCCCAGGTTGATCGCGTCGGCGAGGATCGTGGTCAGCAACAGGTTTTTGTCCTTGGCCAGGTCGCCTGACTTCAGGTGGGCGAAGTGCCGGGTGAAGCCCGTCCATTCGTCTACCTCCAGCAGCAATTCGGTGATCTTGACGTGCGGTAGGATCATCGCCGTCTGGTCGATCAGGGCCTGTGCGGTATCGGGCACCGCCGCATCGAGCGGCGTGATCTTCAGGCCCGACTCCGTGATGATGGCGTCCGGCAGCTCGTTGGCCAGCGCCATGCGGTTGACGGTGGCGAGCTGCGTTTCCAGCAGCGTCAGCCGGTCATGCAGGTACTGGTCGCAA
>NZ_JBRIQR010000116.1:0-1331 GCF_052983755.1 Enterobacter sp. CFEC122
TGGATTGGCCCCTATATTTCCATACACTTTTTATCACTTAACCCATTACTGGTTCGCCGCCGCAGATATTCCCGTGGCGAACGATACCCCAGTGCACTATGCGGATGCCATTCGTTGTAATGTTCGAAGGCCTCCGCAAGGTTCTTTACCGCTGTTAACCCGTCGGGTTTCGGCATGATGCTGATGTAATCGCGCTTCATCGTTTTCACGAAGCTCTCTGCCATCCCGTTGCTTTCCGGGCTACGTACCGCCGTATGTTTAGGCTCCAGTCCTACCATTCTGGCGAACTGACGCGTCTGATAAGAACGGTAGGCTGAACCGTTGTCTGTCAGCCACTCAACTGGGGATGTCGGCAGGCTGTTACCGAAACGACGCTCCACGGCACCCAGCATGACGTCCTGCACGGTTTCACTGTCATATCCACCGTTACTGGCCGCCCAGTAAAGTGCCTCGCGATCGCAACAGTCCAGAGCGAACGTGACCCGCAGTTTTTCACCGTTATCACAGCTGAACTCGAAGCCGTCAGAGCACCACCGCTGGTTACTTTCTCCAACGGCCACTTTCCCTGTATGCGCCCGCTTCGATGGCGGTATTTCCGGTTTACGCTCAAGCAGCAGCGCATTCTGACGCATGATGCGGTATACGCGTTTGGCATTGATCACCGCCATGTCGTCAGTTTCTGATTGTCTGCGCAGCAGTGCCCATACCCGACGATAACCATAGGTGGGCAGATCGCCGATAACGGTATGGATACGGGCCAGCGCGTCAGTATCATCAGGCTTGCGCTTGCACCGACGATCCTGCCAGTCCTTCGACCGACGGGCCATGGCATGCAGTTGCGCACGTGAGACCCGGAGGCAACGACTGACAAGGCTTATTCGCCATCCTCCGGCAACAAGGGCACGTGCGCTATCCACTTTTTTTGTCGGCCATATTCAACGGCTTCTTTTAGCAGCTCGTTTTCCATGGTTTTCTTGCCCAACAGGCGTTGCAGCTCTTTAATTTGCTTCATCGCAGATGCCAGCTCCGACGCGGGCACAACCTGTTCTCCTGCGGCAACGGCTGTAAGGCTGCCTTCCTGATACTGCTTACGCCACAGGAACAGCTGACTGGCAGCAACGCCATGCTGACGGGCGACCAGCGACACGGTCATTCCGGGCTCAAAACTCTGCTGAACAATGGCGATTTTTTCCTGAACACTTCGCCGTCTGCGCTTCTCTGGACCTAAAACATCAATCATTCGGACTCCAACGACTAGTCTAAAAACTAGTATTAAGACTATCACTAACTTAAGTGATACCAACTGTCTGGAGATTCAGGGGGCCAGTCTA
>NZ_JBRIQR010000117.1:0-1293 GCF_052983755.1 Enterobacter sp. CFEC122
GGTATGAACCGGAAACATGGGTAACACTTTAGACCGGATACATGGGTAACAGTTATAACTGGCATAGAAGAGGAGACTCGCTATGCCCTGGACTGAGACCCGACCTATGCAACGCCTTGATTTTATCCGTGCCTGCCATGCAGGTACGGACTCCTTCTCCGCTCTTTGCCGTCTTTTTGGTATCAGCCGCAAAACCGGCTACAAATGGCTTCAGCGTTTTGACCCTTCTGACCTGTCCTCTCTCTCTGACCGGTCGCGCGCACCATGCTCTCACTCCCGGACGGTTCCTGATGAGGTCGTCGGACACCTGACTGCCCTGCGTCAGAAACACCCTGACTGGGGCCCGAAAAAACTGCGGATGTGGCTCCTCAATCATCACGTCGATTTTACCGTTCCTGCTGCCAGCACTGTCGGCGATATCCTCAAGCGTGAAGGCCTGGTACCTGACAGAAAGAGAAAGCGCAGAACGCCGGGGAATCGCCGGCCCCTGACCAGTATCAGTGAAAACAATCAGGTCTGGAGCGCTGATTTTAAAGGCAAGTTCAGGCTGCTGAGCAGAGAGTACTGTCATCCCTTTACCCTGACCGACAACCACAGCCGGTATCTGCTGAGCTGCCGTGGAACGGACCGTGAGAGCGAGCCTTTCGTCAGGCACTGTCTGACGGAGGCGTTCCTGGAGTACGGTCTGCCGGACGTTCTGAGAACCGATAATGGTCAGCCCTTCGCAGGGACGGGTATCGCCGGGTTAAGTCGCCTTGCCGTCTGGCTGATAAAGCTGGGCGTCAGACCGGAGCGTATCCGGCGGGGCCATCCCGAAGAGAACGGGCGGCACGAACGCATGCACCGTTCCCTGAAAAGTGCGCTGGCGCAGGGGAACACCTTCATGACGATGGAAGAACAACAGCGGTGGTTCAGTGACTACCGGGAAGAATTTAACTACGAAAGACCGCATGAAGCCCTGGCGGGTGCAACGCCCGGAACGGTGTGGCACCCCTCGAAGCGACAGTGGGATGGCCGTGTTCCTGACTATGCCTATCCGTCAGGAGGAACGGTCTACAGGGTGAAATCGAGGGGGACACTCTATATGGGGAAAAAGGGGACGGTGTTCCTGAGTGAAGCGCTGACTGATGAGTACATCATGCTGGAAGAACAAGATGATGGCCTGGAGGCCATCATCTTCAACGGAATAACGCTTGCGTACTACGACCGAAAAACCCAGAGTGTGGTGCGGATAGACTAAAAGTGTTACCTATGTTCCCGGTCTGATCTGTCACCTATGTATCCGGTCATACA
>NZ_JBRIQR010000118.1:0-1242 GCF_052983755.1 Enterobacter sp. CFEC122
CAGCAACTGGTATTCTTACCAATGCACCCTTCTCTTCCAAATAATCTAACCAACGACGAATTGTCCGAGTAGAAACACCCATCTGATTAGCTAAAAATTGCTGGTCGCAGACCACGGCACCACAAGTAGGATCTATGTGTTCAGCGAAAAATGAGTAAAGACCTATAGCAGCAGCACCCTGTTTGTCCCTCACAAGCTCTCTAATGCGTTGCCAGCCCTTTGGGTATGTCTGGGTGAAGTTGCTATTCTTCTTCGCCTCCTCATGCTCTTTAGAGGCCTTCCTGTCGATTTCCTGTATTTCTTTCTGTCTTAGTTTTGTTTGATGTTCTGAGGCTACGATCATATTTATCCCTCCGTGTCTTTTTGATAGGACATTTTTGTCCCATCATAGGACTTGCGGTGTCCCATGTCCAGACACATGCGGACACCAGCTGTGTCCTCACGTGCGGACACCAGCTGTGTCCTATCAGAAAAAAACAATTCTATAAAAATCAGTAATTTATTATTTTCCCCTATTCTCTTCTATGAAAACCAACAGACAACACCAAAGTTCAAGGTAGCTCCCTCCCTCCGGTCGGGCATTTTGAGGGTCAGGGTTCGCCATAGGCGACCGCGTTAGCGGCTTGACCTTGACGATCAAAATGCCCGCTTAACCTTGTATCTGGTGATGGCTCGCATTGTGAGCCATCACCATGCATGACGGTTTTAAGGGGTTTCGGGGCAAAGCCCTGAACCAGTCACGTAGCGCTAGCGGAGTGTATACTGGCTAATTAGTGCTTATCCTTAGGGTATATCTCTCGGTAAATCGTGATGAGGCTTCCAATTAAGCCAATAATTGTGATGATTGTTGAAGTGATCATGATGACCTCCTTGTCGATTAATTTTCTGTATTACATTCCTGGCTAAGTACTTTTAGTCCCAAAGGGATGCGGCACATTACAAAAGTGATGTGCTGTTTTATTTATTTATGGGATTTACTGCTTAAAGGGCGGTTTATCATGGGGATGGCTCGCTGTGGCGAACCATCCCCCTTTTCGAGGGTGGGGGTCGTTCCGAGCCGTCAAGAGTCGCTTCGCTACTGCTCTTGACCGCTCTCCTCTCCGGAAAACATAGCCATTATCCGACGTTTTATTTCTCCATCTTTGTTCACTAACGTCTTGGTAACAAAGGCTGAGTAGTCTTTGGATGTGTTATATCCTTTCCAGACTTCATGGGGATCTAAAGCGTAAGCACAGACCTTGC
>NZ_JBRIQR010000119.1:0-1221 GCF_052983755.1 Enterobacter sp. CFEC122
TGACCTGCTCCCCGTTGATTAGTACACCCCGATGTTAGTAATGTCTTCATAAGCCACATGAGGACATCCCCATGAAGAAGCGTTTTTCCGACGAACAGATCATCAGTATTCTCCGCGAAGCCGAAGCTGGGGTACCCGCCCGTGAACTCTGCCGCAAGCATGCCATTTCCGATGCCACGTTTTACACCTGGCGTAAGAAGTATGGCGGTATGGAGGTGCCTGAAGTTAAGCGCCTGAAGTCGCTTGAGGAAGAGAACGCCAGACTCAAGAAGCTGCTTGCCGAAGCCATGCTGGATAAAGAGGCGCTTCAGGTGGCTCTTGGGCGAAAGTACTGACGACAGACCAGAAGCGGGAAGCCGTGATGTTGATGTGTGATGCGACCGGTCTGTCGCAACGTCGTGCCTGCAGGCTTACAGGTTTATCCCTGTCGACCTGCCGCTATGAGGCTCACCGTCCGGCTGCTGATGCGCATTTATCAGGGCGCATCACTGAGCTGGCACTGGAGCGCAGGCGTTTTGGCTACCGTCGTATTTGGCAGTTGCTGCGCCGTGAAGGGCTTCATGTTAATCATAAGCGCGTGTACCGGCTTTATCACCTCAGTGGCCTGGGCGTAAAACGCAGAAGACGTCGTAAAGGGCTGGCAACAGAACGTCTGCCGCTGCTCCGTCCGGCGGCGCCCAATCTGACCTGGTCGATGGATTTCGTCATGGACGCACTTTCCACCGGTCGCAGGATCAAGTGTCTTACCTGCGTCGATGATTTCACAAAGGAATGCCTGACGGTCACTGTTGCCTTTGGGATTTCAGGCGTTCAGGTCACGCGTATTCTGGACAGCATTGCACTGTTTCGAGGCTATCCGGCGACGATAAGAACTGACCAGGGGCCGGAGTTCACTTGCCGTGCACTGGATCAATGGGCCTTTGAGCATGGTGTTGAGTTGCGCTTAATCCAGCCGGGCAAGCCAACGCAGAACGGATTTATTGAGAGCTTTAACGGACGATTTCGCGATGAATGTTTGAATGAGCACTGGTTCAGCGATATCGTTCATGCCAGGAAAATTATTAATGACTGGCGGCAGGATTATAACGAATGCCGCCCGCACTCCACGCTGAATTATCAGACACCGTCTGAATTTGCAGCGGGCTGGAGAAAGGGTCATTCTGAGAATGAAGATTCCGACGTTACTAACTGAGTGTTGTATCTAATCGTGGGGGCAGGTCA
>NZ_JBRIQR010000120.1:0-1173 GCF_052983755.1 Enterobacter sp. CFEC122
GATGAGTTCCGCGCCTGATGAACCTCCAGAAAATATACGGCTTCAATGAGCCTTTCCGTTTTACAGGTTCCTCAACAGGCCGGTGGGCCGTTAGTATCATCAATATCAGTATTCGCAAAACCAGATCAGTAATTCTTTAAACCGGTGTATTTCTGCCGTTATGCTACATAAGTTTGCTGTCGTGCCGTTAGGGCCCAGGCTATTCTGGCCAGCTTGTTTGCCAGAGCACAAGTGACGACAAAGTTGCTTTTCCGGCACAGTAAATCCCTGACCCAATCGGCCAATTTGCCAGACTGGTGTTCCAGTTTTTGTATGAATACCCTGGCACATTGAACCAACAAAGTTCGGATCTTTTTATTACCTCGCTTACTAATTCCCAGCAATGTCGTCCTACCTCCCGTGCTGTACTGCCGAGGTACAAGCCCTGTTGCCGCCGCAAAGTCACGGCTGCTGGCGTACTGCTTCCCGTCGCCAATCTCAGTTGAAATAGTACTCGCTGTCAGTGTTCCGACGCAGGGAATGCTCAGCAAGCGCTGTCCAACCTCATCTTCGTCCAACTTTCGTTTCAACTGGGATTCCAAATCTTTAATCTGCTCAACAAGATAGTGATAATGCTGTTGTAATTTCAGCAATAACTGGCTGAGGTAAAGAGGCAAACTATTATCCTCAAGAATGGTACTCAGTCGGCTAATAACGGCAGCTCCTCGGGGAACGCTAATGCCAAATTCCAGCAGAAAAGCATGCATTTGATTGGTTGTTTTTACCTTATCCTGAACCAGGGATTCACGGACACGATGCAGAGCCCGCATTGCCTGCTGAGATTCCGTTCTGGGCTGCACAAAACGCATAGACGGACGCGATGCAGCTTCACAAATAGCTTCGGCGTCGACAAAGTCGTTTTTATTGCTTTTAACGAACGGGCGGACAAATTGTGGTGATATCAGCTTTGGGGAATGCCCCAACTCTTCCAACTTGCGTGCCATAAAGTGAGAACCGCCACAGGCTTCCATTGCGATGGTTGTAGCGGGGCATGTCGCCAAAAATTCGATCAACTTTGGCCGGGTAAATTTTTTACGGTAAACAGCCTTCCCGCGACGATCCTGGCAATGAATATGGAAAGAGTTTTTACCCAGATCGATACCAATGAGCGCAATGTTTTCCATGATAGTTCTC
>NZ_JBRIQR010000121.1:0-1159 GCF_052983755.1 Enterobacter sp. CFEC122
CTAAATAGCTGCGCCTAATACCGCTACACTTTTGCCTGACCATGTTTTCCTCCGGGGAATGGGCTGGCGGTTTCCATAAAATGGCGGACCTTTTTCAGTAACTGCCACATTGAGCGGCACTGATGATTACGGGTTATCGTGTCATGAAGTGCCTGCCATAGCCGTTCCACATGATTCACCCACGGCGAGTAAACCGGCTGGTAAATTACCCTGAACTTGGGATTTGCTTTCAACCAGCGCTGTGTTTCGCGGCTTTTATGGATAATGTAGTTATCAACGATCAGCGTGATTGTTTTCGCCCGCCGGTAAGTGGCTTTCAGGTGCTTCAGCAGAGCGATAAACAGCGCTGAACTTTTGCTGTTGCCGCCCACGTAGCTGACTTTACCCGTGCCACTGTGCAGTGCGCCGGCCAGATAGTATTTTTCGTTCTGCCCCGGCGTCACTACCCGTTTCTGCTGTCCGCGCAACTGCCAGTCCGCACCGATTTTAGGATTAAGGTGGATATCCACTTCATCTTCATAAAATACCGGATGCTCTGCGCTGCATTCATCCAGCGCTTTGTGGATTACCGCCATCTTTTCATCTTTATGTGGGTCACGGATACGCAGAGTTGGCGCGGCCCTGCGCCATACAAGCCCCGCAGATGGCAACCAGCGGCGAACGGTTCCTGCATGTAACTGGCAACCGGTTATCTCATTGATTTTTAATGCCAGTAATTCGGTGCTCCAGCGTGAACGTTGATAACCAAAATCGCCGGGAGAATGCTTTATCAGCTCACGTAACAGGGTGCAGATATGTTCAAAAGGCCAGCGTCGGGAGCGCCCTGCGGGTAAGGATTTCAGGCCTTCAATACCTGAGTGCGTAAACCAGTTAATCCAGCGACCAACGGATGAACGAGCACAACAGAGAGTTCTGGCAACATCGCTGACCCGTTCACCCCGATGAAGCATCAGCATGGCCGTGAGTCTGCGGGCATGATTTTTATCGCGCGTTTTATGAATAGCTTTCTGCATCAGGCGTCGTTCGCCACGGGGTATTGGTGCTATGATCGGCATCGCTCAGTCCGGTTGGTGGTTTTGGTTGGTTTGGCGATTGATCAGATCGCACAATCCGGGCTGAGTTCCCTTTCAGTGATCTACTATTCCGCGCATCTATTTAG
>NZ_JBRIQR010000122.1:0-1086 GCF_052983755.1 Enterobacter sp. CFEC122
GTCTGGACTCGTGGGATCATGTACCCATGCGTAGCTGGCCGCTCTTCAAGGCCAGACACGTTTTGCGTACACTGTTCCAATCCGACTCTTCACTGGCAACTCGATGACCCAGGCACTGCACAGCCAAGCCCGTACTACCCACCTGATCCGTGAGGAAATCAGGAACTCGACGCTCCCGCAGGCCGAACTGGCCAGGATGTACAACGTCACCCGCCAAACCATCCGAAAGTGGCAAAACCGCGAGTCTCCTGAAGACAAGTCGCATGCGCCGAACAAGATGTACACGACGCTCACGCCCGAGCAGGAGCTCATCGTGGTGGAGCTGCGCAAGACGTTGCTGCTGCCCACGGACGACCTGCTGGCGGTCACGCGCGAGTTCATCAATCCAGCCGTCTCGCGTGCCGGCCTGGGACGTTGCCTGCGCCGCCACGGTGTCTCGGTTCTACGTAACCTGGTCGAGCAGGAAGGCACTGCGCCCGCCACGAAAAAGACCTTCAAGGACTACGAGCCGGGCTTTGTGCACATCGACATCAAGTACCTGCCGCAGATGCCCGACGAGACGGCAAGGCGCTATCTCTTCGTTGCCATCGACCGTGCTACGCGCTGGGTCTTCATCGAGCTCTATGCCGACCAGACCGATGGCAGCAGTGGCGACTTCCTCAACAAAGTCCAGCAAGCCTGTCCCGTCAAGATCGTCAAGCTTCTGACCGACAACGGCAGCCAGTTCACCGACCGCTTCACGGCTGGCGGCAAGAAGAAGGAACCCAGCGGCACACACGTGTTCGACCGCCTGTGCAAGCAGCTCGGCATCGAGCACCGGCTCATCCCGCCTCGTCATCCGCAGACCAACGGCATGGTGGAGCGCTTCAACGGTCGTATCAGCGACATCGTCAACCAGACCCGTTTTGGTTCAGCTGCCGAACTGGAATCGACGCTGCGCAATTACGTCAAGATCTACAACCACAGCATTCCGCAACGCGCGCTCCAACACAAAACACCCGTTCAGGCGCTCAAGGAATGGCATGAAAAACGCCCTGAATTGTTCAGGAAACGCGTGTATAACCAGCCGGGTCTTGACATATAGGT
>NZ_JBRIQR010000123.1:0-1046 GCF_052983755.1 Enterobacter sp. CFEC122
ACGGTCACGTATACTTACTGGATGGATTGACCAAACTCCATATTTGCAAGATTTGCGGAACCTGTGAGCGCCGAAACGGACAATATTGGTGGGCTGGTAAGTGGAGTAAGACAGAGCCGCCGTGCGGCCTCAATACGGAGGAACAGCGGGACTGGCATAACAATGCAAACCCCGACAACGAAGACGAACCATAACCGGCTGCAGGGCGGTAAATAATTCCTTGACGCTAAAAAACACAAAGTACAAACCGCATAAAATCCTCGCAGCTTTTGTGTTCCCTTGAGGGTACTTTTGACAATTTAACTTCTTGCTTTAGCGCGGTTGGGAACATCAATAGCCAGTAAGGGGCCGCAATCGCGGCCTTTTTGCTTTCTGGAGGATAGAAAATTGAGTCAAAAAATAGCTGTTTTCAGTCTCTCAACATCAAACCCGCTCTATGTCACTGCCATCTATGACGATGACAACAACCTGATAATGAGCATCCCGAAATCACTCCCCAACTCATTAAAACAACAACGAGTAAAGGTGATCCCCGCCATCGAGAAGCTGCTTAAAGCTGACTTTAAGGTGCTGGTGGATGAAACCAGTGGGACCATTGCTAGTGAAAGCGGCGCTCACCATGTTTCACTGAAGACGCGACATACAGACTCGCGCGCAGCCGTTCTCGTCGGCATCGAGCGCTACAACGAATTGCGCCTCCAGAAAGCCATTTCTCTTCCTGAGAAAAACCCCGGCGCATATGAGATCCCGTCTTCTATCGTGGACATTGATTACAACGCCGCCGGTGACGAGGTGTATCACATCAACTGGCAGGATATTCGACCTGAGCATCTGCTCACGATCATGTGCTGTTTTGCCACGGTATACCATCCTGTCACCTCAGCTGCGTACATCAAAGCCATGACCGGCGGCAGCGAAGAACGCGAGCAGCACCCGCTATTACGCGTTTTCGGGAACCTCATTAAGCATCAGGAAGTGACCAGCGCAAGCGCAGTTCCGCCATCGCTAACCGGGCAGCGGATCAGTGATAACGAGGTCATTCTATG
>NZ_JBRIQR010000124.1:0-1002 GCF_052983755.1 Enterobacter sp. CFEC122
GAGTCAATAGCCGATTTAGGTCACAGCACTCAATCTGTAATGTTTCCAGCACTACATTAGTCAGCCTTGTAACAAGCAGCAGGTAACACCTGTCGCAACTTACTGCGGTGGTATAGCTGATGCCTTCCATTCAACATGCAATCAATGTTCAGCAATCTGCAGCAAGATGTTGTTTGATATAGCTGTCCATATATCGGTTACGCTGACTTTAAATATATCTTTAATTTTTATTTATTTGGTTTGATTGGCTGGGTTTTTAATTAATGTTTGAATTTATATTCCAATCTTGATCTGTTTGTAAGATTTAAATACTAGTAAATGCTGCGTGGGTAGCAACCTGAATCTTACCATTTTTACTTTAATGGCAGGTCTCATTTGATCATTTTGCATGATCAACTTAGGCGGTTTTATCGGAGCATCTTACAAAGACTACACCATCAATCGTTTCCTCCCCTCTAGTTCGCAACTGAAGTGAATTGTCAAGACAATTTCTAGAGCGATCTTTTGCCTGCACTTTGTGGCCCTATACAGCCAGTATCTTGCGAAAGGGCGGCACATCAGGAGAACAGTGTGGAAAGAAGTGAAAACAATGACATGCAACTTGTAGATATGAAGTGGATCGCAGCAACGCTGAAAGTCACTGATAAATGGATTTATAAGCAAATTCAGGACGGAAAATTTATGAAGCCAATAAAACTTGGCAGAAGTTCTCGTTGGAGGCTAAGTGACATACACGAATGGTTGGAAAACCGCGTGAAGTGAACATGGACGGTATGTAATGGCAATATGTTGCAGAAAAGGGTGCAAAGAGAATATAGCATCTATTAGCTATGAATATGGTGTCAGGCTTTGTTATATCCACTTTAATAGACGGAAGGAATTGAGCCGAAAAAGGAATGTAAAGAAAGACATTCGCTGTAAAGTTTGTGGTGCTAATTTCTCTGAAACGAGAAATAATAAATTTTGCTCAAATAAATGCAAAGGGATTGGTATGAGAACCCT
>NZ_JBRIQR010000125.1:0-952 GCF_052983755.1 Enterobacter sp. CFEC122
GCTGCGATGCTTTTCAGCCTGCTGCTGATGAATAACGGAAGACTGACCATTATTCGCCTTCTCGTGCACAACAGCGGCTTTTTCATGCTCGTTCATTTCTGAAAATGACGTTGCTGATTCGTTGGTGGCCCCTGGTTTGCCTTTCATCATTTTTTTATGCATCTCCGCCATGTCCTGGTGGGCAGAAGCGTTGCCGTTTTGCATCATTTCATGGGACATTGCAGCCTGATCGTGTCCGCTCATATCCATCATTGTCATACTGTCTCCCTGAACAGCGCTTTTTTCAGAGGTTGACTGCATCTGATGGGCGGGTGCCTGGGCATTATTTACCTGGTCATGCATGTTCATTGTCTCTGCAGCCATGGCGGATGAAGCGACAGCCATAATGGCAACAAATGATACAAGGATCTTTTTCATGGTTGGGTCTCCGGTGTTTTCATACCCAAACAATCAACGGCTTATAACAGAGAAAGCATTTGATCTCAGGGCGGGTTATTCATCACTCCAGGAACCAGGCGATTGCGTTATCACTCTGCTCCTGATTTATGTATGATTATAAAAAACCGCCTCTGTTTATCGCGTGACTGAATGATGACAATTTTGTCACCTTCCAGGTTTCTCCTGAAGAACGGGATTAATCCATTAACAGGCGCACACTGAACACAATTTCCCGCCCCTGCTGTTCTGCTGACAGCTCGCCGCCATGAGCATGAATGATCGACCTTGTAATTGATAATCCCAGCCCCGCGCCTTCCGTGTTGTGGACCCTTGATGAATCAGCTCGATAGAACCGATCAAACAAACGTTCCAGATTAGCGGGAACCTGGCCGGACATCGTATTCGTAATCATCACGTTCACACAGTCACTGTCACGCTCAAGGTGTATCGCTGTACAGGTGTTATCGGGAGAATACTTGATTGCATTGGAAAGCAGGTTACTGAAAGCACGTCG
>NZ_JBRIQR010000126.1:0-937 GCF_052983755.1 Enterobacter sp. CFEC122
ATCACGTAACGGCTAAACCTGTCACCGATTTTGATGATGTAGTACTTGAAAATGCCGCTAAAGCGTTTGCTTTCGTGCAGCAGTACGATCACTTCCTTTTCAATGCACGTTTCTTTGAGAAAGTAGGTGGTACTAATCAGTACAAGCAGGAGAAAGACCAGCTACAGGTTATGTCATGGGTGAACCTAAAACGCTTCATTGGGCTTGATATTACCTTTATGGCTAATGACTTTGAGAACACCCTTGTGTACTTGTCATCCCCTGATAGTTTTGAACGTACAACATTGTCACTTAGAGAGCGAACAGTACCCCTAAATCAACGCATGAGAGTACATTACTTTAGTGATGTACCTTTGACGGCATCACTACGTTCAAACTCCCCAGAACAGTTTGAGAAGGTTTTAGCATGGGTAAGAGAGAACCTTACTGATTACATCTTTACCGTGAACAGCGATCAGAGTGAAAAGGTACTTAACGGTAAGTATGTACCGCCTAAAAGCCGTGGTATCAATGATTACAAGAACTATACAAAAGCCGTTTGGTTAAGTAGTCTCAAACCTTCCAATGTAGAAGTAAAACAGTGTGAACTAATGTTTGGTCTTACATACGAACAGATAGTACAGGCACGAGAGAAGGAAGAACTTTATCAATTCGTACAACGTACCAAACTACGCGATTACGAGAGTGATGAAGTAGTAGATGTCTATGTGTTCGATAAGGAGCAAGCACTATCACTTTCAGATACACCTATCTTCATAGATTTAGGAATTGAAGTAACGAATAGTGCAAAACCAGTTAGTACATTTGTTCCATTGAATTTAAGTACTTCACAGAAAAAAGCATATCAACGCATTACCCTTCAACAATTTCCTACAATTGAATCATTCAATAAATGGATGAATAAAAAAACACAATTAGTACTCAATGAACAGCAAAG
>NZ_JBRIQR010000127.1:0-917 GCF_052983755.1 Enterobacter sp. CFEC122
TGAATCGCCACGGATAATCTAGACACTTCCGAGCCGTTGATAATACTGGTTTTCATATTCTGTCGGTGACATCTGATCGCTAGAACCATGCCGACGCTTACTGTTATAAAACATTTCGATGTAATCAAAAATATCGCTGCGGGCTTCTTCCCGCGTTCCGTAGAGCTTTTTCTTTATCCGTTCGCGTTTCAACAACTGGAAAAAGCTTTCTGCAACCGCATTATCATGGCAGTTACCGCGACGGCTCATGCTGCCCTCCAGGCCGTGTGATTTCAGGAACGACTGCCACTCATGGCTTGTGTATTGACTGCCCTGATCCGAATGAACCAGCACCTGTTTTTGGGGATTACGCCGCCATACAGCCATCAGCAGTGCGTTCAGGACAATGTCCTTTGTCATCCGGGATTGCATGGACCAGCCGATAATTTTGCGTGAGAACAGATCAACAACCACGGCAAGATACAGCCAGCCTTCGTGGGTCCTGATGTAGGTTATGTCCGTTACCCAACGCTCATCCGGAGCATCCGGATTGAACTGTCGCTGGAGCCTGTTGGGCGACACGATACTGGCTTCTCCTTTACGTGCCCGCGGGCTCCGGTATCCAACCTGAGCCTTTATCCCGACACGTTTCATCAGTCGCCAGACTCTGTTCACTCCGCACTGTTGCCCGCTGTCCCGCAGATCCAGATGGATTTTGCGATAACCATAGACGCATCCCGATTCCAGCCAGAACTGTTTAATCTGTCCTGTCAGTCTTAGGTCTGCCTGATGGCGTTGTGAATGCGGCTGCTGAAGCCAGGCGTAAAAACCACTGGGATGAACATCCAGCACCCGACAGAGCAGGCGAACAGGCCAGCAACAGGTGTTGTCACGGATAAAGGCGTACCTCAGTCGGACAGCTTTGCGAAGTACGCCGC
>NZ_JBRIQR010000128.1:0-897 GCF_052983755.1 Enterobacter sp. CFEC122
CGGAACAAAACGGATATTAAGTCATTATCAGAAAAAATAAACGATGCGATGGTAGGGCACAATGGTTTATTCATTTCTATAAAAAACATGGAAAATGAAAAAATTGTTGAACTCTATGCCAAAAATTCTGTTGTTCCAGCGGTCCTGCTTAATAAGTCGGGTGATATTCTCGACTATATGATCCAGACGGAAGAAAATAACACCGTGTACCGCAGTATCTCGCGGCGGGTTGCCGTGACGCCGGAACAGGGTAAAAGCAAACATGTCATCATTACGGTTGCCACGGATACTGGGTATCACACCCTGTTTATGGATAAGCTCAGTACCTGGCTGTTCTGGTTCAATATCGGTCTGGTCTTTATTTCTGTTTTTCTGGGCTGGCTGACCACACGTATTGGTCTGAAACCGCTACGGGAAATGACCAGTCTGGCTTCCTCCATGACCGTACACAGCCTGGATCAGCGTCTTAATCCCGATTTGGCTCCGCCGGAAATTTCTGAGACCATGCAGGAGTTCAATAACATGTTCGATCGCCTGGAGGGGTCATTCCGGAAACTGTCAGATTTCTCGTCTGACATCGCGCATGAGCTGCGCACAGCGGTCAGTAATCTGATGATGCAGACGCAGTTTGCACTGGCTAAGGAAAGGGATGTTTCGCATTACCGCGAAATCTTATTCGCTTACCTGGAAGAACTGAAAAGGTTGTCACGAATGACCAGTGATATGCTTTTTCTGGCACGTTCAGAGCATGGTCTGCTGCAGCTGGATAAACATGATGTGGATCTGGCCGCCGAACTGAATGAATTACGTGAGCTGTTCGAGCCTCTGGCAGACGAAACAGGAAAGACAATCACCGTTGAAGGAGAGGGCGTTGTTGCCGGAGACAGCGATATGCTG
>NZ_JBRIQR010000129.1:0-876 GCF_052983755.1 Enterobacter sp. CFEC122
CCGCCCTGCCACTCATCGCAGTACTGTTGTAATTCATTAAGCATTCTGCCGACATGGAAGCCATCACAAACGGCATGATGAACCTGAATCGCCAGCGGCATCAGCACCTTGTCGCCTTGCGTATAATATTTGCCCATGGTGAAAACGGGGGCGAAGAAGTTGTCCATATTGGCCACGTTTAAATCAAAACTGGTGAAACTCACCCAGGGATTGGCTGAGACGAAAAACATATTCTCAATAAACCCTTTAGGGAAATAGGCCAGGTTTTCACCGTAACACGCCACATCTTGCGAATATATGTGTAGAAACTGCCGGAAATCGTCGTGGTATTCACTCCAGAGCGATGAAAACGTTTCAGTTTGCTCATGGAAAACGGTGTAACAAGGGTGAACACTATCCCATATCACCAGCTCACCGTCTTTCATTGCCATACGGAATTCCGGATGAGCATTCATCAGGCGGGCAAGAATGTGAATAAAGGCCGGATAAAACTTGTGCTTATTTTTCTTTACGGTCTTTAAAAAGGCCGTAATATCCAGCTGAACGGTCTGGTTATAGGTACATTGAGCAACTGACTGAAATGCCTCAAAATGTTCTTTACGATGCCATTGGGATATATCAACGGTGGTATATCCAGTGATTTTTTTCTCCATTTTAGCTTCCTTAGCTCCTGAAAATCTCGATAACTCAAAAAATACGCCCGGTAGTGATCTTATTTCATTATGGTGAAAGTTGGAACCTCTTACGTGCCGATCAACGTCTCATTTTCGCCAAAAGTTGGCCCAGGGCTTCCCGGTATCAACAGGGACACCAGGATTTATTTATTCTGCGAAGTGATCTTCCGTCACAGGTATTTATTCGGCGCAAAGTGCGTCG
>NZ_JBRIQR010000130.1:0-792 GCF_052983755.1 Enterobacter sp. CFEC122
GTAACCGGCGTAATGAAGAAGCAGACGCAGAAATACTGTCGGCTATCCTCAACATTATCAGCGATATGCCGAGTTATGGTTATCGACGCGTGTGGGGCATCCTGCGCAAGCAACGTCGCACAGAGGGACAGCCACCTGTGAATGCCAAACGGCTTTACAGGATAATGAGCGAGCATAACCTGTTGTTGTTGCATCACAAACCAGAGCGACCGAAGCGTGAACATAAGGGCAAGATAGCGGTGGCAGAAAGCGATATGCGCTGGTGTTCAGATGGCTTCGAGTTCGGCTGCGACAACGGCGAAAAACTGCGGGTAACGTTCGCGCTGGACTGCTGCGACCGTGAGGCCATAGACTGGGCAGCAAGCACGGGAGGCTATGACAGTTCGACCGTGCAGGATGTGATGCTGAGGTCGGTGGAAAAGCGCTTCGGCGACAGGCTGCCCGACACAGCGGTGCAGTGGCTGACGGACAACGGTTCAGCATATACCGCGCATGAAACGCGGAGGTTCGCCAAAGAGCTGAATCTGGAGCCATGTACAACAGCGGTGAGCAGCCCGCAGAGCAATGGCATGGCCGAACGGTTCGTGAAGACGATGAAGGAAGACTATATCGCGTTCATGCCGAAACCGGATGTGAGAACAGCCCTGCGAAACCTTGCAGCGGCGTTCACGCATTACAATGAAAATCACCCGCATAGTGCGCTGGGATATCACTCTCCGAGAGAATACCGGCGGCAGCGGGCATCGTTAACTTAAGATACAAAAGCTGTCCGGAAATGGCGGGTCAAGATCA
>NZ_JBRIQR010000131.1:0-769 GCF_052983755.1 Enterobacter sp. CFEC122
GGGTAATGACTCCAACTTATTGATAGTGTTTTATGTTCAGATAATGCCCGATGACTTTGTCATGCAGCTCCACCGATTTTGAGAACGACAGCGACTTCCGTCCCAGCCGTGCCAGGTGCTGCCTCAGATTCAGGTTATGCCGCTCAATTCGCTGCGTATATCGCTTGCTGATTACGTGCAGCTTTCCCTTCAGGCGGGATTCATACAGCGGCCAGCCATCCGTCATCCATATCACCACGTCAAAGGGTGACAGCAGGCTCATAAGACGCCCCAGCGTCGCCATCGTGCGTTCACCGAATACGTGCGCAACAACCGTCTTCCGGAGCCTGTCATACGCGTAAAACAGCCAGCGCTGGCGCGATTTAGCCCCGACGTATCCCCACTGTTCGTCCATTTCCGCGCAGACGATGACGTCACTGCCCGGCTGTATGCGCGAGGTTACCGACTGCGGCCTGAGTTTTTTAAATGGCGGAAAATCGTGTTGAGGCCAACGCCCATAATGCGGGCGGTTGCCCGGCATCCAACGCCATTCATGGCCATATCAATGATTTTCTGGTGCGTACCGGGTTGAGAAGCGGTGTAAGTGAACTGCAGTTGCCATGTTTTACGGCAGTGAGAGCAGAGATAGCGCTGATGTCCGGCAGTGCTTTTGCCGTTACGCACCACCCCGTCAGTAGCTGAACAGGAGGGACAGCTGATAGAAACAGAAGCCACTGGAGCACCTCAAAAACACCATCATACACTAAATCAGTAAGTTGGCAGCATCACC
>NZ_JBRIQR010000132.1:0-763 GCF_052983755.1 Enterobacter sp. CFEC122
AGTGGTCAGAAAATCGACGGGCATACCGGCCTCCCTGCCTGATGGTCATGAATTAACAATTTCGCAACCGTCCGAAATATTATAAATTATCAGACATAGTAAAACGGCTTCGTTTGAGTGTCCATTAAATCGTCATTTTGGCATAATAGACACATCGTGTCTGATATTCGATTTAAGGTACATTTTATGCGAATTTTTGGTTATGCGCGGGTCTCAACCAGCCAGCAGTCCCTCGATATTCAGATCAGAGCGCTCAAAGATGCAGGGGTAAAAGCTAACCGCATCTTTACCGACAAGGCATCCGGCAGTTCAACAGATCGGGAAGGGCTGGATTTGCTGAGGATGAAGGTGGAGGAAGGTGATGTCATTCTGGTGAAGAAGCTCGACCGTCTTGGCCGCGACACCGCCGACATGATCCAACTGATAAAAGAGTTTGATGCTCAGGGTGTCGCGGTTCGGTTTATTGACGACGGGATCAGTACCGACGGTGATATGGGGCAAATGGTGGTCACCATCCTGTCGGCTGTGGCACAAGCTGAACGCCGGAGGATCCTAGAGCGCACGAATGAGGGCCGACAGGAAGCAAAGCTGAAAGGAATCAAATTTGGCCGCAGGCGTACCGTGGACAGGAACGTCGTGCTGACGCTTCATCAGAAGGGCACTGGTGCAACGGAAATTGCTCATCAGCTCAGTATTGCCCGCTCCACGGTTTATAAAATTCTTGAAGACGAAAGGGCCTCGTGATACGCCTATTTTTATAGGT
>NZ_JBRIQR010000133.1:0-759 GCF_052983755.1 Enterobacter sp. CFEC122
GGCACTGTTGCAAAGTTAGCGATGAGGCAGCCTTTTGTCTTATTCAAAGGCCTTACATTTCAAAAACTCTGCTTACCAGGCGCATTTCGCCCAGGGGATCACCATAATAAAATGCTGAGGCCTGGCCTTTGCGTAGTGCACGCATCACCTCAATACCTTTGATGGTGGCGTAAGCCGTCTTCATGGATTTAAATCCCAGCGTGGCGCCGATTATCCGTTTCAGTTTGCCATGATCGCATTCAATCACGTTGTTCCGGTACTTAATCTGTCGGTGTTCAACGTCAGACGGGCACCGGCCTTCGCGTTTGAGCAGAGCAAGCGCGCGACCATAGGCGGGCGCTTTATCCGTGTTGATGAATCGCGGGATCTGCCACTTCTTCACGTTGTTGAGGATTTTACCCAGAAACCGGTATGCAGCTTTGCTGTTACGACGGGAGGAGAGATAAAAATCGACAGTGCGGCCCCGGCTGTCGACGGCCCGGTACAGATACGCCCAGCGGCCATTGACCTTCACGTAGGTTTCATCCATGTGCCACGGGCAAAGATCGGAAGGGTTACGCCAGTACCAGCGCAGCCGTTTTTCCATTTCAGGCGCATAACGCTGAACCCAGCGGTAAATCGTGGAGTGATCGACATTCACTCCGCGTTCAGCCAGCATCTCCTGCAGCTCACGGTAACTGATGCCGTATTTGCAGTACCAGCGTACGGCCCACAGAATGATGTCACGCTGAAAATGCCGGCCTTTGAATGGGTTCATGT
>NZ_JBRIQR010000134.1:0-756 GCF_052983755.1 Enterobacter sp. CFEC122
GGGGTTTGAGGGCCAATGGAACGAAAACGTACGCTAAGAAGTTAATTCATTGTTTAAATTGAAATTTAGTTCTCTCAGTTCCCCCTTCAAAATATCCTCCGGTAGCGTAAACGTATAATGCCCCAGCATATTGATATGCCCGTGCATCAGTGGGGACAACCGGGCGATATCTTCAACCCCGATTTCTTCTCCATTACTGCGTATCCAGCTCAGGGCTTCCTGCATATAAAGTGTGTTCCACAGTACCACTGCGTTAGTGACCAGGCCCAGTGCCCCCAGCTGATCTTCCTGACCTTCACGATAGCGCTTTCTGATCTCACCGCGCTGCCCGTAGCAGATCGCCCTCGCCACAGCATGGCGGCCTTCCCCCCGGTTTAGCTGCGTCAGGATCCGCCGACGATAATCCTCATCATCAATATAATTAAGAAGGTACAGCGTCTTGTTGACGCGCCCCACTTCCATGATCGCCTGTGCCAGCCCTGATGGGCGCGAGCTTTTCAGCAAAGAGCGAATGAGTTCTGAAGCATGAATGGTGCCCAGTTTCAGCGAACCGGCGGTTCGCATCATCTCATCCCACTGATCCTCGGCTTTCGACAGATCGGCACAACCACGTGCCAGTTCGTCCAGTGCACCGTAATTTGCCGATTTATCCACTCGCCAGAATACCGCTTCACCGGCATCGGCAAGCCGGGGGGAAAACTGGTATCCCAGCAGCCAGAAGAGGCCAAAAATAATGTCGCTGGTACCGGCTGTGTC
>NZ_JBRIQR010000135.1:0-743 GCF_052983755.1 Enterobacter sp. CFEC122
GGCAACGCCTTCATCACGGGGAAGACCTCAGCGCTATTCTGATCTCGCCATCACCACCGTTCTGGTCATTAAACGCGTATTCCGGCTGACCCTGCGGGCTGCGCAGGGTTTTATTGATTCCATTTTTGCCCTGATGAACGTTCCGTTGCGCTGCCCGGATTACACCAGTGTCAGTAAGCGGGCAAAGTCGGTTAATGTCAGTTTCAAAACGTCCACCCGGGGTGAAATCGCACACCTGGTGATTGATTCCACCGGGCTGAAGGTCTTTGGTGAAGGCGAATGGAAAGTCAGAAAGCACGGCAAAGAGCGCCGTCGTATCTGGCGAAAGTTGCATCTTGCTGTTGACAGCAACACACATGAAGTTGTCTGTGCAGACCTGTCGCTGAATAACGTCACGGACTCAGAAGCCTTCCCGGGCCTTATCCGGCAGACTCACAGAAAAATCAGGGCAGCCGCGGCAGACGGGGCTTACGATACCCGGCTCTGTCACGATGAACTGCGCCGCAAAAAAATCAGCGCGCTTATTCCTCCCCGAAAAGGAGCAGGTTACTGGCCCGGTGAGTACGCAGACCGCAACCGTGCCGTTGCTAATCAGCGGCTGAGCGGAAGCAATGCACGGTGGAAATGGACAACGGAATATAACCGTCGCTCGATAGCGGAAACGGCAATGTACAGAATTAAGCAGTTGTTGGGAGATTCACTGACGCTGCGTGACTACGATGGTCAGGTTGCGGAGGCTATGG
>NZ_JBRIQR010000136.1:0-720 GCF_052983755.1 Enterobacter sp. CFEC122
CTGGCGGTCCAGCTGGATGAAACCTGGAAAACCGTCGCATCCCGCTTTGAAGGAAATGCGGAGGTTCATATTTGCCATGACGGTAAACATCCTTCCCTGACTATCAGCAGCCTGGAGAAACTGGAGGAGCCAACATCGTTGCATCGTCTCAACAGTCGGGTAAGGCTGCTACTCCCGCCAGTAGATTTGACGGAACTGTTGCTTGAAATAGATGCCAGAACGGGATTTACACGTGAGTTTACGCATGTCAGTGAATCCGGGGCCCGGGCACAGGATCTGCACATCAGCCTGTGCGCGGTCCTGATGGCAGAGGCCTGCAATATCGGGCTGGAACCGCTGATAAAGCACAATATACCGGCGCTGACGCGCCACCGGCTTAGCTGGGTAAAACAGAATTACCTCCGGGCAGAAACGCTGGTCAGCGCCAATGCCCGCCTGGTTGATTTTCAGTCCACACTGGAGCTTGCTGGCCGCTGGGGTGGTGGCGAAGTGGCTTCAGCTGATGGCATGCGCTTTGTCACGCCGGTGAAAACCGTCAATTCAGGACCTAACAGAAAATATTTTGGTTCCGGACGTGGCATCACCTGGTACAACTTCGTCTCTGATCAGTACTCTGGATTCCACGGCATCGTTGTCCCCGGCACATTACGAGATTCCATTTTTGTGCTGGAAGGCCTTCTGGAGCAGCAGACAGGGCTGAATCCGGTTGAGATCATGACA
>NZ_JBRIQR010000137.1:0-680 GCF_052983755.1 Enterobacter sp. CFEC122
CAAAAAATTAACTACCTGAGGAAAATTGATCCTTTTGTGTTTGAAGAACTGTTGCTGGAAGGATTTGAAGCGCATGGCTTCAGAACCATCAGA
This sequence comes from Enterobacter sp. CFEC122, assembly GCF_052983755.1. Classification (NCBI taxonomy): domain Bacteria; kingdom Pseudomonadati; phylum Pseudomonadota; class Gammaproteobacteria; order Enterobacterales; family Enterobacteriaceae; genus Enterobacter; species Enterobacter sp. CFEC122. Next base: position 94 of record NZ_JBRIQR010000137.1, read on the forward strand.
AACAAACGCTATACCGGCGATGGAGGCATTGACGGCCAGGTAATAATAGGAAAATATCGCTATCTTATTCAGGCTAAACGCTATCGCGGCCATATTGCTTTACAGCACGTACAGGAGTTCGAGAAGTTGCTTAAACGTCATAACTGTCGCGGTCTGTTTTGCCATACCGGGAAAACCGGCGCAGGTTCAAAATCTGTCAGTATTGCCAGTGAACGGATGGAGATTATCAGCGGCCAGCGCCTGATAGATTTGCTCACGCCCGGCAGCTCCTTCACTATCGCAACCGCCCCGCAGACGATGATGAAGCGTACCGCAGCAACACTAGAAACGAGCACCATTGTTAAAGATGCCGGTAAAGAAAATCGATACCATGAGAGTTAATTAAATGAAGTCAGTAACTATAGAAGCAAAAACATTTGCTGAAATGTTAGGAATAACAGAAGGTGAGTTAATCTTTGCCATTAAGAAAACTGGCACATTCAAAAACAAGACCATCCCACAACCTCATGAGCCACATAAATCAAATAATAGATTTTTATATTCAGACGTAATGAGGTTTATAGAATCACTAAAAGACAAAGAGAACC
>NZ_JBRIQR010000138.1:0-544 GCF_052983755.1 Enterobacter sp. CFEC122
CGCGCCTGTCCTGCCAGTCGGCAGAACGGTTAATCCGCAGTGACAGTTGCGCACGCGACACGCCCATGGTCCGGCTGACCATGGCTATTCCCCGTCCTTTGGCAACAAGGGCGCGTGCGCTATCCATTTTCGCGACTGACCGTACTCCACGGCTTCTTTCAGGATCTCAACTTCCATCGTCTTCTTGCCCAGAAGGCGCTGAAGCTCCCGGACCTGCTTCAGAGCAGCAGTAAGCTCAGAAGCAGGAACGACTTCCTCTCCAGCCGCAACGGCGGTGAGGCTGCCTTCCTGATATTGCTTCTTCCACTTAAACAGCAGGCTGGGCTGGATACCATGCAGGCGGGCGACATGGGAGACATTCATACCCGGCTCCATCGTCTGCTGGATAATGGCGATCTTCTCCTGAGGAGTTTTACGTTTACGGACTTCTTGCCCTAACAGGATCCCGGTCATCTCAAAATTGGTGTTAGTGTTAGACATATATTCAAGCCTATCTCTTATCTGGAGATACAGCTACTGTCTGGTGTTTCAGGGGGCTACATCA
>NZ_JBRIQR010000139.1:0-529 GCF_052983755.1 Enterobacter sp. CFEC122
AGCAACACCTTCTTCACGAGGCAGACCTCAGCGCTATTCTGACCTTGCCATCACTACTGTGCTGGTCATTAAACGCGTATTCAGGCTGACCCTGCGGGCTGCGCAGGGCTTTATTGATTCCATTTTTTCTCTGATGAACGTTCCGCTACGCTGCCCGGATTACAGCTGTGTCAGCAGGCGGGCAAAGTCGGTTAATGTCAGTTTCAAAACGCCCACCCGGGGTGAAATCGCACACCTGGTAATTGATTCCACCGGGCTGAAGGTCTTCGGTGAAGGCGAGTGGAAAGTCAAAAAGCATGGCCAGGAACGCCGCCGTATCTGGCGTAAGCTGCATCTCGCCGTTGACAGTAAAACACATGAAATCATCTGCGCTGACCTGTCGCTGAACAATGTGACGGACTCAGAAGCCTTCCCGGGTCTTATCCGGCAGACTCACAGAAAAATCAGGGCAGCATCGGCAGACGGCGCTTACGACACCCGGCTCTGTCACGATGAACTGCGGCGTAAGAAAATCAGCGCGCTTATCCCA
>NZ_JBRIQR010000140.1:0-445 GCF_052983755.1 Enterobacter sp. CFEC122
ATATCCGTTATTATTAGTACACGGTGTGTAGGGTTTAGTAGAAACTCAATCATATCCTCATGAACATTTTTTGATGTTACTGATGTGATTAGTTTTGCCACTTCACCTAAATCTTTTGCGGTCTGCTGTGTAAGATGTAATGTACCCTGCACAACAATATAGTTATCTGGTGTTCGTAAAATTTGCTGTACCAACGAGTGTGTTTTACCACTACCACAATCACCGCTGATAAACTTCATTTTATTTTTCGATAAATAGTTATACATTATATAATATCTCCATATATTTTATGGCACTACCTCCACGTAGTGCCTTTTTTATTAAATTTTGTTGGCGTGTTCTAATAGTGCCGCACTTAGTTTTTCATATTCCTTATACTTCTCAGCGAGTTCTATCAAACGTGCCTTACGCCACTTCATATGTACTTCATGTGCTTCAAGTTCTG
>NZ_JBRIQR010000141.1:0-403 GCF_052983755.1 Enterobacter sp. CFEC122
GAAAAGAGATTTTCCTCTCCCGCATGGAGCAGATTCTGCCATGGCAGAATATGACCGCTGTCATCGAGCCGTTTTATCCCAAGGCGGGCAATGGCCGACGGCCCTATCCGCTGGAGACCATGCTGCGTATTCACTGCATGCAGCATTGGTACAACCTGAGCGACGGTGCCATGGAAGATGCCCTGTACGAAATCGCCTCCATGCGCCTGTTTGCCCGATTATCCCTGGATAGCGCCCTGCCGGATCGCACCACCATCATGAATTTCCGCCACCTGCTCGAGCAGCATCAACTGGCCCGTCAATTGTTCAAGACCATCAATCGCTGGCTGGCCGAAGCAGGCGTCATGATGACCCAAGGCACTTTGGTGGATGCCACCATCATTGAGGCACCCAGCTCGACCAG
>NZ_JBRIQR010000142.1:0-402 GCF_052983755.1 Enterobacter sp. CFEC122
CGTGGACAACGTGCGTTCACCGAATACGTGCGCCACAACCGTCCTCCGTATCCTGTCATACGCGTAAAACAACCAGCGCTGGCGTGATTTAGCGCCGACATAACCCCACTGTTCGTCCATTTCCGCGCAAACAATGACGTCACTGCCCGGTTGTATGCGTGAGGTTACCGACTGCGGTCTGAGTTTTTTAAGTGACGTAAAATCGTGTTGAGGCCAACGCCCATAATGCGTGCACTGGCGCGACATCCGACGCCATTCATGGCCATATCAATGATTTTCTGATGCGTACCGGGTTGAGAAGCGGTGTAAGTGAACTGTAGCTGCCATGTTTTACGGCAGTGAGAGCAGAGATAGCGCTGATGTCCGGCAGTACTTTTACCGTTACGCACCACGCCTTCAGTA
>NZ_JBRIQR010000143.1:0-357 GCF_052983755.1 Enterobacter sp. CFEC122
AGAAAGCTTGCTTTGACTTCCGCCATTTTCAGGCTTAAGTTTTTCAGAAAGAACGTAGTCGCTAAGGTGACGTGCAACGGTGGATTCATGAATCCGAAGAGCTTGTGAAATCATGGTCTGACTCCAGCCTTCAGAAGCCAGCAAAACAGCCTTAATACGGTCGCAAACTCGACTATCACGTTCAATATCGTGCATTTGTTCGAGTTGCAGTTTCTGTTGAGGAGTCAGTGTAATTTTCATGGTTCGTAGCGTGAACCTGATTCTAAAAAAAATCAAGCATCTGAATCGCCACGGGTATAATAGAATCTTCGGCTGACCGGGAGCCGCAATATTTAAGGCGTCAGGTAACGAACCTAA
>NZ_JBRIQR010000144.1:0-354 GCF_052983755.1 Enterobacter sp. CFEC122
AGCGCCACAGCGCGAGGAGCTGGCCGAGGTGGATGTGGACTGGCTGATCGCCGAGCGTCCCGGCAGGGTAAAAACCTTGAAGCAGCATCCGCGCAAGAACAAAACGGCCATCAACATCGAATACATGAAAGCCAGCATCCGTGCCAGGGTGGAGCACCCGTTTCGCATCATCAAGCGGCAGTTCGGCTTCGTGAAAGCCAGATACAAGGGGCTGCTGAAAAACGATAACCAACTGGCGATGTTATTCACCCTGGCCAACCTGTTTCGGGTGGACCAAATGATACGTCAGTGGGAGAGATCTCAGTAAAAACCGGAAATAACGCCAGAAATGGTGGAAAAAATAGCCTAAATAGG
>NZ_JBRIQR010000145.1:0-312 GCF_052983755.1 Enterobacter sp. CFEC122
GGCTTTTTTTAATATGTCCCGTTCGTCGGTAACCCGCTTCAGCTCTTTCTGGAGACGGCGGATCTCGGCCTGAGCATCTGACTGTTCTTTATTAGTGGAAGAATCCGGACCGTACTTCTTTATCCAGGCGTAAAGGCTGTGGGTGGTGATATCGAGACGTGTTGCAACGCTGGCAACAGAATAACCGCGATCAACAACCTGTTTGACTGCTTCAATTTTAAACTCTTCGGGATAACGCTTACCGCTCATGGGCACCTCTCTTTAAGCCATCTTAAATGACTCTGAGGTGTCTGTTAAACCCGTGGCGATTCA